>JAQYLE010000082.1 GCA_028720205.1 Clostridia bacterium | reverse complement strand
ATTGCTGACGGAAGAGCAGATTTCTGCGTTCGTTACCGCAGACAAAGAAGGGGCGGAGAAAAACGCGTATGCAGGGTTCGTAAACGTAAACGATATTCCCGTCAATTACATCGGCAAGCAGATGAACGTTGTTTACGGCGTTCTGAACAAAACGCAGACGGCGCTGGGGTACGTGCAGAAAGTGCAGGCGGGGCTTGCCGCCGTGGAGACGACGTACGTGGAATATATTCAAACAAATCCCGACGGGTATTCACTGTTTGAAGATACGGAAGGTTCGTTTACGTATCGCATAGAAATTTCGGGGAAAAATTATTCGCTTTCCGTAAACGCGGGAGGGGTAGGCGTCCTTATTTCCGCGGATAAAACGGACGAAGAAAATCCGGTGTACGGCGCGCGCGTACAACTTACGGAAAACACCGTTTTAAAATACGATATGGCGGGCGAAGAGCACCTTAAAATTGCGCTTGTTGTAGCAGATACGGCAGCCACGCAGGTGGAACTTTTGAAAAAAGACGGCGATACGGTAGGCTATATCTACGAATATCTCTTCGCCGCAGATAAACAGATCCTCGCCACAAGCGCGCTTTTAACCGTCGGCGAAAATTATACCACCGTCATCGGCACGAAAGGGGATTTTATTCCCACTTCGGGCGGCAGAAACTGCGAGGTGTATTCCAACGCCACGGGCTTCCTCGTCGGGACGGAAGTAAAGGAAACACTGAATAAGAAAGATTACGATACGCTCTGGTTTAATCTGCGCGATTTGCAGGGCGTTACGTCGATCAGAAAAGAAGATAAGGCGAACGGGGTAAACGAAGATACCATTTACATCAACGGATACACGCAAGCAATAGGCAGTATGGAAGTGGACAAATTAAAATTGGATTTTTCCCGCCGTTTCGATATAGAATTCAAAACGGTTTACGCGTGGAAAGCGACAACCAACGCCGACGGCGTAACCGAATACGAAAAGGCGGAGTTTGAAATTCCGATGTTGTTTGTACAGCGGAAATGTCTGGACACGTTTGAAACGGATTTTTCAAAAGAAAATTCAACTGTTCTCGGCGGGAAGCAGGTGACGTTGACGGGTTCGGCGCAGGCGCAAGCCGCGGTGGCTTACGGCTACACCCAACTTCTTCCCGTATACGAAACGGTGAAAGAGAACGTAACGTACGACGAAATTAAAAAGTATTGCGGAATTTCTTCCGCCGACGATTAACAACCTGCCGCGAACCAGCGCAAGGGCGCTTATCGGCGTTTCTTTACCCGTAAGTTGCGGTAAAAGCATACGTCGGCGTGAAATCAACGCGGAAAATTAACGAAAAAGTGGCGCAAAACGCTTGCGCTAACAAAAAAAGTATGCTATAATAAAGATACTTAATAATCAGCAATGAGTATTGAGAGTGGCTTGCCACTCTCAATATTTGCTATGTGAGGGAGAAAACGACTATGAAATGTAAACCCGTGGAAGAAATCAAAACCTTTCTGGAACCGTACGTTACGGCGCTCGGCGCGGAAATTTACGACGTATCGTTTAAAAACGGGAAAAACCCCGCTCTTACCGTATTTATCGATAAAGAGGACGGCGTTGATCTGGATCTTTGCGAGGCGGTGCACCACGCGATAGACGATCCGCTCGACGCTCTCGATCCTACCTTCGGCGAGCCGTATACGCTCAACGTTTCCAGCCCCGGAATCGACCGTCCGTTAAAGACGGACAAAGATTTTTCCCGCGCGGTGGGCAAAAAGGTGGAAATAAAACTGTTTGCGCCGCACAAAGGGAAAAAATCGTTCGAAGCCGTTTTGACGGCGTTCGACGAACACAGCGTTACGCTGAACACGGGAAAAGAAGAAGAAAAATTCGAGCGTTCGAAAATCGCGCGGATTAACGAAGCGATAGATTTCGATTAAACGCCGTCGCGCTGTTGCGGCGAATCCGACGGGTTAGCCCGATTTCTTAATAAAAAAAACAACACGCAAATTATATTCAGGAGAGAAAGTAAAATGGATAACAAGGAATTTTTTGCCGCTTTCGACGATCTTTGCAAAGAAAAGGGAATCGCCAGAGAGGAATTTATCGAAACCTTGAAAAACGCGCTCAATTCGGCGTATAAAAAACAGTACGACGAAGGCGCGGAAGTGTTTGTGGAGATCGATCCCGAAAAGGGCGTATTCGAATGCAACGCCGTGAAGAGAGTGGTTGCCGAAGTCACCGACCGCGATAAAGAAATTTCCGTGGAAGACGCGCAGGCAATCAATCCCGAATACAACGAGGGCGACGAAATCGTGCATACTTTCGTTCCGCGCGACTTCGGCAGAATCGCGGCGCAGACGGCGAAGCAGGTGATTTTGCAAAAACTCCGCGAAAAGGAACGCGACAATACCTTTTCCGCCATGTCGGATAAAGAGGGAGAACTTCTGGAAGCCACCGTGCGCAAAATCGACGAGAAAAACGTATACGTGGATTTTGCCGACCGCAAGATCGAGGGCGTGATGTTGCCGCAGGATCAATCTCCCACCGAAACGTACGCGCCGAAAGACGTGATTAAAGTGTTTGTGCGCCGCGTGAAAAACGGCGGCAGAAATTCGCAGGTGCTGGTTTCGCGTACGTCGCCGGGGCTGGTGAAAAAACTCTTCGAACAGCAGGTGCCCGAAATTTCGCAGGGGTTGGTGGAAATCAAATCGGTTGCCCGCGAGGCGGGGCACAGAACCAAAATGGCGATTTTCTCTTCCGATTCCCGCGTGGACGCGGTGGGCGCGTGCGTGGGCAACAAGGGCAGCCGCGTAAACGCCGTGGTGGACGAACTCGGCGGAGAAAAAATCGATATTATTCTCTGGAGCGAAAATCCGCTGGAATTCATTGCCAAGGCGCTTTCTCCCGCCACGGTGATTTCGGTAACGCAGACGGGCGAAAAATCGGCGGTTGCCGTAGTGCCCGACGAAAAACTTTCTCTCGCCATCGGCAGGGACGGGCAGAACGCGCGCCTTGCGGCGCGGCTTACGGGCTGGAAAATCGACGTGAAAGATTATTCCACGGCGGAAAAAATGGGACTTCTCGCCTACGAAACGGAAGAGTACGACGCGGAAGCGGAACAATCCGGACAGGCCGCGGCAAAGCAGGAGGAAGAAAAAGAACTTACGGCGGAAGAAGGCGCGGAAGAGGAAGCGACGAAGGCCGAAGCGGCGGATAATACGGAAGCGGCGCCGCGGGAAGAATGAAAAACGAGCCGAAGAGAATGTGCGTGGCTTGCCGGCAGATGAAAGAAAAGCGGGAGTTGACGCGCGTGGTAAAGAACGCCGCCGGCGGAATATTTCTTGATTTTTCGTTGAAAGCGGCAGGCAGGGGCGCGTACGTATGCAAAGACGAAGCGTGCATAAAACGGCTGAAAAAACAGCGGCTTTTAAACAAGGCGTTCTCCGCGCCCGTGGGCGAGGAGATATACGATAAAATCGAAGAGGAGTATCTCGCCCAAAGCGCGGGAAGCGTTAAAAACGGCGGAGAAACTTAAAAATCATCGGCGGTAGAAACTATGCAAAGCGGGGAAGAAAAAATCAAAGCGTACCTCGGTTTTTCGCTGAAAAGCGGTAAAATCGCGTTGGGCGCGGATGTGATCTGCGATATGAAAAAAGGCGCGTTTCTTATTCTTGCCGACGCGGATACGGGCGTTACTACAAAAAAACGACTGTGCGCCGCCGCCGAGCGGTTGCATTGTCCGCTGTACTTTTATTGCGGCGAAGAAAAAGGCGGAACGGGCGCGGCGCTCAGCCGCCCCGCGGTGAAAGCGGCGGCGTTGAAAGATAAAAATCTCGCGAAGGCTACGCAGGAAGCCGTCGGCAGAAACGAAAAGTGGAAATTATATTCGGGAGGAGAAATCTGAACTTATGGCAGCAAAAAAATACGAAAACGCGGAAAACATAACGGAACTTCTTGGCGAGGGCGGATTAAAAAACGCGTCCGAACGTTTGCTTTCCTCGGAAAAACAACTTTCGGAAATTCTTAAAAAACTGACCGCGCTCGAAGAAGAAAGAGCCCGCGCGGAAGCGGAGGCGGCGGAAAGAGAAGCGGAAGAAAGACGGCTGGCCGAAGAGAAAGAACGAGAAAAACGCGCCGAAGACGAAGCGGCGCG
>JAQYLE010000081.1 GCA_028720205.1 Clostridia bacterium | reverse complement strand
GGAAGAAGTGTGATAGAATAATAACGGTTCTAAAAAAGAGCCGTTTTTCGTCGATTCGCCGCAAAAAAAAAAAAGTAAAAACAAAAAAAAGAATAATGGAGGATTTTTATTATGGCAAACGTTAAAGTTGCTATCAACGGTTTCGGCCGTATCGGTCGTCTTGCATTCAGACAGATGTTCGGCGCGGAGGGATACGAAGTTGTCGCTATCAACGACCTTACCAGCCCCAAAATGCTCGCGCATCTTTTGAAGTACGATTCCGCGCAGGGCAGATATGCTTTGGCGGACACCGTTTCCGCGGACGACGAAGCGGGCACGATTACCGTAAACGGCAAAACAATCAGAATTTATGCGGAAAAAGACGCCGCTAACTGCCCTTGGGGCGAACTTGGCGTAGACGTGGTACTGGAATGCACCGGTTTCTATACGTCTAAGGCAAAGAGCGAAGCGCACCTTAAAGCCGGCGCGAAGAAGGTGGTTATTTCCGCGCCTGCCGGAAACGATCTGCCCACCATCGTTTACAGCGTAAACGAAAAGACTCTTACCAAAGCGGATACCATTATTTCCGCGGCGTCCTGCACTACCAACTGCCTTGCGCCCATGGCGAATACGCTGAACAAACTCGTGAAAATCAAGAAGGGCTATATGACCACGATTCACGCATATACGGGCGATCAGATGGTACTTGACGGACCTCATCGCAAAGGCGATCTGAGAAGAGCGCGCGCGGCGGCGGTGAACATCGTTCCCAATTCCACGGGCGCGGCGAAAGCGATCGGTCTCGTTATTCCCGAACTCAACGGCGTTCTCGACGGTTGCGCGCAGCGCGTTCCCGTGCCCACGGGTTCGCTTACGCAACTCATTGCGATCTGCGAAGGCGAAGTTGACGCGGCTACGGTAAACGCGGCGATGAAAGCGGCGGCTTCCGCTTCTTTCGGCTATACCGAAGAAGAAATCGTTTCTTCCGATATCGTCGGCATCACCTACGGCTCGTTGTTCGACGCCACGCAGACGAAGTGCATGCCCATGGGCGACGGCACTACGCTTGTAAAAGTAGTTGCCTGGTACGACAACGAAAATTCGTATACCAGCCAGATGGTGAGAACGATTAAATACTTTGCGGAACTTTAATTTTCCGCAGTTAAACAAGGAAAGAAAAGCGGATCGTTTGCAAAAAGCGGTTCGCTTTTTCCGCTTTGCGGAAACAAAGCGCATTTGCGCTGAAAGCCGAAAATTTGGGCAGGCGATAAGCGGGAAAGAAGGCGTTGACGGGGGCGCGCGATGGGAGAATTACTGAAAAAACTTGCCGAAAAATACGAAAATTACCGTGCGGAACGGGGATTCACGTGCGATTGTTGCGGCAGGGAGATTTTTACGTATCCGCGGCGACGGCTTTGCGACGATTGCCTGAGTCGGCTGCCCGTAATATTCCGTCGTTGCCCCAAGTGCGGCAGAGCCGCGCCTACGGAGGGGATATGCCTCGAATGCAAAGAGCGTATGCCGCTTTTTGACTTTGCGGTTTCGGCATATTCGTACGAGGAAGACGCCGCCGGACTAATCAACCGAATGAAAAACGGAGAAAAATATCTTGCTTATTTTTTTGCGGAAGCGTTGGCGCCGCTGTTAAAAACGGCGCTTGAAAATGAAGGAACAGAAAAAAGCGAGTGCGTTTTTACGTGCGTTCCCGATAGAAAGAAGAACCGTATTTTCCGCGGCAGGCGGTATAATCCCGCCGCTGTGCTGGCTGAAAAAACGTGCGCGCTGTTAAGCGTGCGTGCGGACGACGAAATAATGGTGAAAGCGCGCGAAACAAAACCGCAGAAGCGTATGAGCGCAAAGGAGCGTTTTGAAAACGTGCGCGGCGCTTATCGCGTGCATAAACGCGCCGCGTGCGTAGGAAAAACGGCGGTGGTATTCGACGATATCCTGACGACGGGCGCTACGGGCAGCGAATGCGCGCGGATATTGCTTGCCGCGGGCGCGAGACGGGTGATCGTCGTCAGCGCCGTTTCGGTACCCGGAAAAAAGTCGTTTCCCGCATTTGCCGAGTAAGCGCAAAACGCGTAATCGCACGCAATTTTTTCGGTTGCGTAGCGTATATCCGTTCGCATTGTGCTATTTCAGATAAATAAAACCGTCCCGTCCGGTGATTACGGACGGGACGGTTTTATGCGTATTATGCCACGGCGGGTTTCGCCGTGCGGCGCCGATCAATCGCACAGGATTATTCAATCGAAATATACGATCTGTCGGGTACTTTCTGCGATACTTTGGGGATAATCAAAGACAGAACGCCGTTTTCGTATTTTGCCTTGATGTCTTCCTTGGCAAGATCTTCGCCCACGTAAAAACTTCTGGAAGAGTACTCGGCGATTTCTTTTCTGCGGAATACGGGATGCTCTTTTTTATCGCCGTTTTCGCCTTCAGACTTTTCCTCTTTCGTTTGTTTGTTGCAAACTACGTTCAGATAGCCGTTTTCCAAAGAAAGTTTTATCTGATCTTTCGAAAATCCGGGAACGGCGACGTCCAGGCGGTAATCGTTTTCCGTTTCGCTGATGTTCGATTTCAAATAATCCGATTCGTCCGCGAATACGGGGCGGAAGAAATCATCGAGAGCGTCGAATAATGAAACATGACCGGAAGTGTTTTTTTGTAAATAATTTTTCATAATAGTTATCTCCTTATTTTTATATTCGAAGAACGGTTACGCCGCGTCCGGTTCGGTAAGTTTTTTGCCTCCCGCCGTTTGCCCGGCGTTCTTTTTGTTCTTCGCTATTAAATATAAGTTGTTTTTTCCGGGTTTAAACAAGTTTTTTACGAATAGTTAAAAAATTTTTTTCATCGAAAAAATAAAAAGAAAAAGCGTTTGAACGCTTGTATTTCGGGGTATAAATGAATAAACAGACGCAAGTTTTGCATCGGTTAATACGGTTAATAAAATATAAGCAACAGAATATCGGGGCGGCGAATCGTTACTTACCGCCGCCGATTTTTTTTGAAATCTCCTCCTGTTTCTGAATAAACCGGGCGTACGTTTCCTGACTGATCGCTTTACGGGGCAAAATACTCTCCTCGCTCTGCGCGTTTTGGATTCGTCCGTTTTCCTTAAATTCCGTTTCGTTTATCGGCGCAGATTCCGACGTCGCCCGATCGTTTGTCGTCGCGGGCGGAGAAGGCGGCGTTTTTTCCGTAGTTGCCGCAGACGGCGTTTTTGACGGATCGTTGCCGTCGGGAGCGCCGCGAAAAAGCGAGGCGATGTTTTCCGCGGCCTGAAAAGTTGCGGAAAGTTTTTCGCCAAGCGATAAATCGTTTTGAAAACCGGCGGTTTCGGGAAGGGAATAGGGCGTTTGTAAAACGTTGAGAAGACCGAATTTTTCCATAGGAATATGCCTCGTGCGTGCGAAAGCGCGCGAATGCCGATGACAAACAGACGGAAAAAAGCCGATTTTTTCCGTTTAAAAAGCGCTTGTTTTTCCAAAAGAAGTACGCTTTCGTTAATTTTCGGCGAAAAATAGCGCAAAGGCGGGTGTTTTTGTTTGCTTTAATCGGCGTTTTGATATATAATAGAATATGCGTTAGTATCGCCGAAAAATGCGCGATGTTTTTCGGTACACACTTATTAGTAAGGAGAGGAATCATTCTCATGCGGAGTTTCAGGAAAAAACTTACCGTTATGTTGGCGGCGTTGATAATATGCGGCGGTTCGTCGCTTGCCGCTTGCGGCAAGAGCGGTTTTGTACCGCCGACGGGTGAAATCGTCGGAGACGAAGTGAAGTCGAACGGCGGATTTGCGGTGGAAAAGGGCAATTTTGTCTATTTTATAAACGGAGCGGAAAACTCCGGCGCCGACAATACCTACGGCACGGCGGTGAAAGGGGCGTTGTACCGCATCGATAAAACGGCGCTGAAAACCGGAGCGTACGATAAAGCGCAACGCGTAGTTCCTTCGCTGTTCGTGGCGCAGAATTACGACGGCGGCATTTTCATTTACGACGATTACGTTTATTTCGCTTCGCCTACAACGGAAAAAGAAAAGGACGGCAACGTTTCCAATTCGTGGTTGTCGTTCAAGCGTGCGAAAATCGACGGTACTTCCACCAAGAAAGAGATAGACGAGTATCTGTTCCGTTTAGACGACAATACCGTTTCGTACCGCTTTGTTAAAGGGGCGGACAATACGGTATATTGTATGTACGTAAAGGATAGTACTCTGTATTCGTATAACGTGGCAACGGGCAATACCGCGGTTCTTGTAAAAGACGCGGCCGCGTATTATTTCGATACGGAAAACCTCGAAAACGGTAACGTATACTATCTGATGAACGTGCCTACCAACAACACGGCGGGCGCAAGCACTTACGAAAATTATAATCAACTGTATTGCGTAACGCCCGACGCTTCGGCAACGGTAAACGCCGACGCGACTTCGTATACGGTGGCGGGATACAAAACCTATTCGTTCGACCGCGCAAGCATCGTAAAAGACAACGCCGATTTCGACGCTTCGGATATTACGCAGTATCCGTACGTAAACTTAGGCAGACTGGTATTGGACGGCATCGGCGGCGTGGCGCCGCAGAAAGAAAAAACGCAGTTCAACGACGCGGACGAAAATAACGGCAACGCAGGGTATACCTATGCGATTCTTGCGTACAGGAACGGCAGAGCGCTGATTACAAGAAAAGATAATCAATCCTCTTCTTCCGATACGCCGGTGTATTCTTTTACCGACGCGCAGCGAACGGGCGAATGGAACAGCGTTAAAGCGAACAAAGACAAACTGCTGAAAGTGGCGGATACTTCCTCGTATGCCACGAAAGACGCCGTATATTACGAGGCGGAAGGCGGCGCGCTGGGCTATCTGTACGTGAATAACAGCAATCTGTACCGTACGGTGGTGAAAGCGGACGGCACGGCTTTGGAAGAAGAGACGTATCTTTCTTCCGCCAGCGTCACCACCCTTTGGAAGACGGAAGGAGATTACCTGTATTATTACGGCGCGGGAAGTTCCGGCAACAACCTTTACCGTATCAACTATACGGGCGAAAAGAAAGAATATCTGAAAAATCAGATGATTTCCGAAGAGAGCGGAAAAAATCCCGAATATACGCCTTCAAAAATATTGGACGTACAATGGAACGATTCCTGGTATAAACCGGAATTTTACGAAAACGTATTGCTGTATTCGAATGCGCAGTCGTTCGGTTCTCAATCGTTCAATTATATTTATACGGTAAATTTAAACGGCGCAGACGGTGCGATGATGAACGGCGCGGAACTCAACGCCTTCAACGAGAAGTATAAGAAAGTTACCGAATATATCGAGGAGTTTTCCGATAGCGGCGACGACGGCGACAGTCTTGTATCGGCATTGAAATATTATTTCCGCACCGGGGAGACCGCGGCGTACGACGAATTTTTAAGCGAAGCGGAAGAGAAAGGGTATAAACAGTATTACCGCTACGGCGAATACGCGCAGGCGGAATTTAAAGCGTTTACCACCCGTACGGCGCACGGCGACAACGATTACTCTGCTATGTTTAAAGACGGCGACGAGTATTACGACAGAGAAAGTTACTTCATCAAACAACTCGGCGAAACAAACGACGCCGATAAAGAGGAGATTGAAAGCATCTGGCGTACCGACTTTATCAAGCCTCTGCCCGAAGAAGAGGAGGATACGGGGTGGTCTACCGCAAAAACGGTTTGGGTGACGATCGCGATCGTTGCGGGTTCGCTCGCGTTGATTGCCGGCATTACCGTCCCCATTGTGATATCGCATAAAAAGAAGGCGAAATTAGCCGCGGATTACGAGGCGACGGCGGTGAAGAAAAACAAAATCGACACCACCGACGATAAATCGATCGACGTGTACGAAACGGAAAAATCCGCAGACGAAGAGAGCGAAGAAGAAGCCAAAGCAGAAGAAGAAGCGACGGAGGAAGAAGCAGGCGAGAATGCGGAGGCGCAGAAAACCGAGGAAAATAAAGAATAAACGCTGAAAAAAGCGTAATAGAAAAGCCGTTTCGCAACGAGACGGCTTTTCCGTTTTAAAAAATAAAAAAAAATCGGTGAAAAAGCGTAAAAAATGCGTAAAAACAGTTTACAAAAGCGGAAAATACTAATATAATATAGCAAACTGCCGTTGCGTGCGATACGCGGCGGAAAGCGCTTGCGTCTTTTACGGCATGCAGGCGTTAACAAAACAATGCAAAAAGGGGAAGAAACCTATGGCAAGATATGAACTGTGCCCAAGATGCCAACTGAATTTTATCGACGCGGATAACGAAGAATTTTGCGAAGTATGCAGGATGGAACTCAAAGGGGAAAAAACTTTTACCGACAGTCTGGACGAGGCGGAGACGGAAGAAACGGAACTTTGCCCGATCTGCGGCGAAAATTATATGCGCGCCGGCGAAAAAATGTGCGACGAATGTAAGAAAAAATCGGAATACGAAGAGGACGTGGACGCGGAAGAGGAAGAAGAGGAGGAAGATCCCGATAAAGACGACGCGTGGAGAAGTTATCTCGACGACGATACCGACGAAGACCTCGGTATTAATTTGGGCGAGGAAGATTTGGACGACGACGAGGACGAGGAAGACGACGAGGAGGAAAGCGAAGAAGAGGAGGACGATTTCGAATACGTTTCCGCCGACGATTATTTAGACGATAAAGACGACGAGGACGACGATGACGACGACGATTCTTTCGACGATGACGTTGCGACTGCGCCGAAAAGCGGAAAAAAACGCCGCCGTGACGAGGATGACGATTTTTAACCGCTTGAATATAATTAAGGCTCTGTCACAACAAATGGTTGATTTTTGACGAGAAATAGCGTATAATAATAGTAAGAAACAGTACCACCGAAGGAGGTAATTGGATATGCCTACTATCAAAGACGCATTAGATATTATCGGTAAGTTGACTG
>JAQYLE010000080.1 GCA_028720205.1 Clostridia bacterium | reverse complement strand
TGCTTCTTAGCGGGCTTTCTGCCCGCCGCCGACTCCCTTCCGTTCGTCAGCCTGACTATAATACCACATCTCTCACACCTCTGTCAACTGTTTTTTCATACTTTTTTTAACTTTTTTTAGAAATTTTTTTGTTTTTTCTTCTTTATTCTTCTTTTTTCGGGAGGATTGGATATAATTACTGATAAAATAAAGTCATTTCGCAGGCGAAATCCGATAAACGCGTACATAAACGCACACGCGCGCGAACAATAAAATGTATTTATAAAAATGTATCAATAAAGAAAATGTATTTATAAAGTCGATCAAATCCAGATTGAATATATTTTAATATATAAAAAAATATTAAATCTGATATAATAAACCCCGTTATTGATTCAATATTTAATATAATGATAAGTAAACAATCGAAAAAAGCGCTTAACGGTATAAAAATATTTTATTTTATCGATTTTTTTATAAGAAATACGGAAAATGAGGTATTATTTTCTTGCGCTTTTTGCAGGTTTATGTTAAAATGGACGTACGTTTTTTATAAAATCATGACGATAATCACAAGGAGCGGAAGGTAAATGACACAAAAAATCGAAAGAAAATTCGGACTGGTTACGGCTATTTGTATGGTGGTTGGAATCGTAATCGGTTCGGGGGTATTTTTTAAGGCGCAAACGGTGCTTGAACGCACGAACGGCAATATGGTACAGGGCATAATCGCCTGGGTGATCGGCGCGGCGGCCATGTTGCTTTGCGCCATTAACTTTTCCACGCTTGCCAATCGTTACGAAAAAGTTAACGGGTTAATCGATTACAGCGAAGCCACGGCGGGAAAAAAATACGCTTATTTCGTCGGCTGGTTTCAGGCTCTGATTTACTACCCCGCCATGACAAGCGTTCTCGCCTGGGTTTCGGCGCGTTATACGCTTGTCCTTTTCGGCAACGAAGATATTACGGGCGGACTTTGCATGTCGCTTGCCGCCGCATATTTATGCGCGAGTTATGCCGTTAATGCCCTCGCCCCCAAACTCGCCGGAAAGTTTCAGGTGAGCGCCACGGCGATTAAACTGATTCCCCTTATTCTGATGGCGATCGTAGGCATGATTGTCGGACTGATCAACGGAAACACGATAGAAGCGTTTGCGTATCGCGCCGCCGACGGAAAAAGCGGTTCGTTTATCGCCGCGGTATCGGCAACGGCGTTTGCCTACGAGGGCTGGATTATCGCCACTTCCATTAACGCGGAACTGAAAAACGCCAAACGCAACCTGCCCATAGCGCTTACCATAGGCTGTATAATCATCGCGATCGTTTATATAATTTACTTTATCGGGCTTGCGGGCGCCGTTCCCGTGGAAACGCTGAAAAACGAAGGCGCGTCCGTTGCGTTTTTAAAACTGTTCGGCAAATTCGGCGGCACCCTTTTAAACGTATTCGTCGTGATTTCCTGTTTAGGCACGCTGAACGGACTGATGCTGGCAACCACCCGCGGTATGTTTGCGGTTGCCGCGCGCGGTCAGGGGCCGAAGCCCGAAACGTTGCAGGAACTCAGTCCGCATACGAATATGCCCGTGAACTCTTCGGTAATCGGTCTGCTCGTCTGCGGTTTATGGATGTTCTATTTTTACGGCGCAAATCTTACCGCGCCTATATTCGGTCTGTTTTCGTTCGACTCTTCCGAATTGCCCGTAATTTCCAGTTACGCGTTTTATATCCCTATTTTTATTATTTTCATGGTAAAACACGGCAAAGAAAACAAAGGCAAAAACGTAGTTCTGCCTATCTTCGGCATTATAGCCTGTTTGTTTATGCTTTTTTCCGCGGTTTACGCGCACGGCATAGTGCCGTTCTTATCCGCCAGAGAAAACGGGGATTTTTCCTTTCCCGTGCTCTTTTATCTGATTGTGTTCGCCGTGATTATGGCGTTCGGAGCGCTGTTCTACCACAAGAACGCCGCCGTAAAGGAAATCGTTGCCTGGGACGATCAGGAACCCGCGGAAAGCATTGACGAAACAGAAAAATAACACGATAAAATCGAGAAAAATTTTTTACGGCTACCGACGATTTAACCGCGGTATTTAGAATAAGGCAAAAAAGACAGCCGCGACATAGCGGCTGCCCAAAATAACGACGCGGTGCCAGACTTTAATACCCGTTAACGGGTGAGCCGGTAATTTCACCTTATAAGATACTCGCTAACCACCGTTTCGACCGGTGGTTTTTGTTTAAAACGCCAGAACGTTTATCTGCTTGCCGTCTTTTTCAAAGTTCACGAAGCCGAAACTGCCCGAGCCGCCCGTCGCTTTCAGCGCATAGACAAAGCCGGGATTTTCCTCCGTACCGATGAGGGCGTTTGCGGCGGTTGTTCCGATTTTAGCGTTCAGGTCTTCCGCGCTGCCGATTTTTAACACAACGCTAAGCGTATGGAAGAAATCCGAGGTGTCGTCGCCCGAAAGATTGTTCAGCGTGAGATATTTGGGCGTAACGGTATACGCGAGCCCCTCTCCTTTTTCGATGCGGACGACGGAAGTCACGTACAACGCGTCCGGCACGATACCTTTGAGCAGATTGAAAGGAAACCCTTCCATACCGTTTTTAAACGGAGTCAGATCCAGTTTCACCGTAACGTTCAGGTCGGCATTGCCCGTTTCCGAGTCGACTTCTGTAAAGGCGATCTGCAAAACGCAAGCGGAAATTTCCTTGCCCGCCACCGACAGTTTCCCGCCCGTCTGCTGATAAAATACGGTTTCGGCAAGCGCCCCCGCCTGTTGTTCGGAGAGGACCACGGGCTTTGCCGTGGCGCCCGATAAAGCGAGCGCCGTAAAATCGACGGTGTATCCCTCGTAGCCTTTGCCCTCTTCGTAAAGCACCACGTCGCCCAGCTGACTTTCCGTCTGCGATTTCAGATCGGCAAGATCTTCGCTCTGATAAGCCGCGGGGAATGCCTCCTGCTCGTTTACAGGTTGACTCAAGGTTTTTAACTGCCCTACGGTGCGGAACAAATCCACTCCCAATTTTACCCTTGCGGCGATATAAACGCCGATCAACGCCACGGCTACGATTCCTATAATAATGACAAGACTGATAATCAGTTTTTTGATAGCACGCATTTTTTCTCCCGTTTTACTTCTTTTTAAATATCGCGATAAGGTCTGCAATCTTCTTCTTTACGTCAAACCGAAACAGGCAGAACCCGGCAAGAACGGTAGGCAATATCCACGCATTATACGTCACGGTAGAGCCGCAGCCGGACTTCTCCGTTTTTTCGGGTTGCTCGCCGCCGGGTTGTTCGCCGCCGGGTTGCTCGCCGCCGGGTTGTTCGCCGGCAAGCGCGTCTACGGGCGCGGTTTCCTTGTATCCGCAAACGGAGCATTCGCGCTCCTTTTCGCCTGCAACGCCCACTTGGGGTTGAACGGTGATCGTCCATTCTCCGAAGGTGTGCGCCGTAACGCCCAGTTTTTCGCTGCAACCCGTGCAGACGTGCCAATGATTCTCTCCGTCCGAAAGCCATTCTTCGCCCGGGATGTGCTCCGTATGTCCCAAAGCGGGGGTTATGATATAACCGCAAACGGTACACTTGACGGGTTCGGTTTCGGTTGCCACCTCGCGGTCGGGCGTGTGGGGCGCGACGTCCACTTCCGCCCCGCAAGAGCAGACGTGCCAGTGCCTCGTGCCTCCCGATTGCCAGGTTGCCGAAGTTGCGGAGTGCATCTCGAAGTTGGACTGTATCGTCACGTTGGACGAAGGCACGGTAAAGTCGGTTTCGGTTGCGGTGCTATCCGCAAAGGTGCCTTCGCCCGTTTTGGTCCAGCCTGTGAAGTGATAGCCTGCGGGTGCGGCGATTGCCGTGAGACGGACGGTTTCCCCTGCCTTTTTGTAATAATCTTCCGAGCCTGTGCCCTGCCTGATCGTCACTTTGGAATAGATCTC
>JAQYLE010000079.1 GCA_028720205.1 Clostridia bacterium | reverse complement strand
CGATATATTCCGCTAAGCAAAGCGCCCGTTCGTCAAGTTCTTTCCACAACGCCTTTCCCCTCCCGCACGAATGACTTCTGCTTTATTGTATGTGAAAGGCGATAAACTTATGAACGGAACGCCGCGATTTCGCTGTATAATATTATTCTTCGCGCTGATAATACAGCGGATACGCGGCGGCAACGCTTCCCTCTTCGCAGGCGGAAATTTTCCTTGCCTTCGCGCTTTGCATGGCGATGGGAATATCTTCCGAGGAAATGCACGTGATTTTATTGTTCTTTTCCGCCAAGGCGATTTTATACGGCACGGTAACGTAACTTGCCGCAATCACGCTTTCCCCTTCGGGCAGCGATACGATCATCGAACCCTTTTTATATCTGCCCGTAACGTCGATCTGAGAAGAAATGACTTTTTTGAATTTTCCCTCGCTGGTTACGATAACGATTTCTCCCTCGCCGTTCACCTGAGAAACGAATTTCACCCTGTCGCCCTCGCGGAGCATTATGCCGCGCACGCCGCCCGAAACGCGTCCCTGCGAAGGAATATCGTCTTTCGTGGCGTTTAAGCAATACCCCTGTTTGGTTACGAACAGCATGGTTTCGTCTTCTTCGCGTTCTTCTTCCACGGCGATCACTTCGTCGTCGTCCGCCACTTTCACCGCCTGCAACACGTCTTTCCGTATGCCTTCGTATTCTTCCCAGGGCGACTTTTTCACCATGCCCTTCGCCGTGAAGAACAAGAGATTTCCGGAAGGGAACTTTTCGCCGATTTCAAAGAATTTCACGCACTTTTCCCCCTCCACCGCGCCGGAAGAAAGATCGGAAAGAGAAACGCCTTCATCGGTTAATTTACACGAAAGTCCGGCGGAAGAAATATCGATTTTATGCAGATTGCCGAAATTCGTAAACGCGTAAATCGTCTTGTCCGTCACCGTGGAAAGCGTTTCCGCCGCCACGAGCCCCGCTTTGAACTTACCCGAAAGCGGCAACGAAAGCGCGTCGGCGTTTTTGCCCGTAAGCACTTTGATTTTCTCGTCCGCCGTGCGTACGAGAACGCATTTCGCGCCCGGTACCTTTTCGCTTGTCACGCTGAGCAATTCGTCCGCTTCCTCCGTGGTATACACCAATCGGGAACGGCGCGGCGTAGGATATTTGTCGCGGATTTCACAGATTTCCTCTTTCACCACCTGTAATTGCAGATCTTTGCTTTTTGAAATCGCCGTGAGTTTTTTAATGAGTTTTTTCAGTTCTTTCAGTTCCTCTTCCAACTTGAACACTTCAAGTTTGGTAAGTCGGGCAAGGCGCAGATCCAGAATCGCCTGCGCCTGAACTTCCGTCAGTTCAAAGCGCGCCATCAGTTTGGCTCGCGCGTCCGCCGTGCTTTCCGCGGCTTTGATAATGGCGATCACCTCGTCGATATTGCGCACCGCCACAATCAGACCTTCCAGAACGTGGCAACGGCTTTCCGCCTCGTTTAAATCGTACTTGGTGCGTCGCAGTATCACTTGCCGCTGATACGCCACGTAATGACGGATAATTTCCATTAAACCGAGTTGTTGCGGCTTTCCGTCGGCAATCACCACCATGTTTATGCCGAACGACGTTTCCAGATCGGTGTTTTTGTACAGAACTTTTAAAATCTGCCGTATATCGCCGCCCTTTTTAATCCGTATCACGGCGCGCATACCAGCGCGGTCGGATTCGTCGGAAACGTGATCGACGGCGGAAAGTTCTTCTTTCTTTTCTTCGCACAGTTCCACGATACGGCGCAGAAGTTGCGCCTTGTTCACCTGATACGGAAGTTCGCTGATAATCAGGTTCGTCTTGCCGTTATCGGTGGGTTCTATCGCGATTTTCGCGCGTAACGTAATGCGCCCGCGCCCCGTTTTATACGCCTGTATCAGTTCGTTGGCAACGATGACTCCCCCCGTGGGAAAATCGGGACAGGGAATATACGTCATCATTTCTTCCAGCGATATGGCGGGATTATCGATATATGCCGCCACGCCGTTTATCACCTCTTCGAGGTTATGCGTGGGAATGTTGGTGGCAAGCCCTACGGCAATGCCGTACGCGCCGTTTACCAGAAGATTGGGGAAGCGCCCCGGCAGTACGTCCGGCTCTTTTAACGAATCGTCGAAATTCAGCGAAAAAGGCACCGTTTCTTTATCTATATCGCGGAGCAGTTCCAGAGCGGGCGGCGCAAGGCGCGCCTCGGTGTAACGCATGGCGGCGGCGGGGTCTCCGTCCACGCTGCCGAAATTGCCGTGCCCGTCGACAAGCACTTTGCCCATATTGAAATCCTGCGCCATGTTCACCAGCGCGCCGTACACGCTTGAATCGCCGTGCGGGTGATATTTACCCATGCAATCGCCCACGATACGCGCGCATTTTTTATGGGGTTTATCGGGCGTTAAGCCCATTTCGTGCATGGTATATAAAATACGGCGCTGCACGGGTTTCAACCCGTCCTCCACGCGCGGCAGAGCGCGGTCGAGAATAACGAATTCCGCATACGGCAGCATGGAGGAATGCAACACCTTTTCCAACGGTTCTACAAACAACTGCCCTTTCGCTTCGATTTGTTCCGGTTCTTTTTTATTGCTTTTCGCCACGGCGCGCCTCCTGCTTCTGTTCTATTTTATCGATCTGATCGATAAAGTCATCGCGCTTGTTGAAATTAGCGTATTTCGCCAGAAATTCTTTGCGCCCTTCCACTTTATCGCCCATCAGCGTGGTAATCATGCGTTCGGCTTTCGCCGCGTCCTCAATCGTCACCTGCGTTAAATTGCGCGTAGCGGGATTCATCGTTGTATCCCAAAGTTGTTCCGCGCTCATTTCGCCCAAGCCCTTATACCTCTGCAACTGATAGCCTTTGCCCACTTTCGCGATTTTTTCGGCAAGTTCTTTATCGTCGTACGCGTATTCCACCTTGTCGCCTTTGTATACTTTATACAACGGCGGCATGCCGATGTACACGTGCCCGGCATTTACCAGATCGCGCATATAGCGGAAGAAAAACGTAAGCAGAATACAGCGGATATGCATGCCGTCCTGATCGGCGTCGGAAAGAATAATTACTTTATGATAATTGATTTTTTCCAGATTGAACCCGGGATTGATTCCGTCGATTCCCGCGCCGATCGCGCCGATGATCGTTTTGATCTCCTCGTTTTCTAAAATCTGACTCAGCCGCTTTTTTTCTACGTTTAAGGGCTTGCCGCGAAGCGGCAGAATCGATTGGAACTGCCGTATTCTCGCCTGTTTCGCCGTGCCGCCGGCGGAATCGCCTTCCACGATGAACATCTCGTTGAGTTCCGGCTTTTTGCCCGAACACGAGGCGAGTTTGCCTATCAGCGTCAAACCGTCGATGCTGTTTTTCGCCCGCGCGTTGTCTTTCGCCTGTTTCGCCGCAAGGCGCACTTTCGCCGCGCCCTGCGCTTTTTTGATAATTTCTTCAAACGTCTTTTTCGCGCCGCGCGTGCCCGCAAATTCGCGGAACCCTTCGATGACCGCCGCCTCCACCGCGGGGCGCGCCTCGGTGTTGCCGAGTTTGGTTTTCGTCTGCCCTTCGAACTGCACTTCGCGCATTTTTACGGAGAGCACCGCCGTAAGCCCTTCGCGGAAATCGTCGCCTAAAAAGTTGGCGTCCTTTTCCTTTAAAAAGCCGTTGCTTCGCGCGTAATCGTTGAACGCCTTGGCGATTCCCGAACGGAACCCCGCCTCGTGATAGCCGCCCTCCGGCGTGGGAATATTGTTTACGAACGAGAATAAACTTTCGGTATATTCCGTGGTGTGTTGCACGGAGAATTCCACGCAGATATCGTTTTTCACCGTTTTATAATACACGGGAGTAGAATACAGTTTCTTTTTTTCCGCGTTTAAACTGCGTACGAAATCGCTGATGCCGCCGTCGTATTTAAACACAACGCTGTACGGCTCGGTTTCCAGTTGCGCCTCGTCTACCGCGCCGAACAAATCGCGCGGCATATAGGCGGAAACGTCCTCTTTTTCCGCGCCTTCGGCGGCCTCCTCCGTCGCTTCGCCGCTCGCTTCCGCACCCTCTTCGTCCGCCGCCAGATTGCCGCGCATGCGTTTCGCGTCCGCCATGGTAATCCGCTCGTCGGTTAAAGTTATTTCCAGTCCGCGGTTTAAAAAGGCGAGTTCGTTCAGCCGCTCTTCCACCGTATCGAGGTCGAAATTCGTTTCGGAAAACACGGAAGGATCCGGTTTAAACCGCACGGTTGTACCCGTCTGCTTCGTACGCACGCCCGTATTTTCCAAAGGCCCTTCGGGAATGCCCGATTCGTATTTTTTCTTTCTGGCGTTGTAAAACGAGCGGAAACTCATTTTATACACCGTGCCGTGCTTCACTTCAACGGTGAGCCACTGCGAAAGGGCGTTGGTAACGGAAGCGCCCACGCCGTGCAAGCCGCCGGAATACTGGTAATTCCCCTGCCCGAACTTGCCGCCCGCGTGCAGTTTGGTAAACACGAGTTGAACGCCCGAAACCTTTTCTTTGGGGTGAATGTCGGTGGGAATTCCTCTGCCGTTATCCTCCACCGAAGCGCTGCCGTCTTTATACAGCGTTACTTTTATTTTGTCGGCGAATCCGTTCGCCGCCTCGTCTATCGCGTTATCCACGATTTCCCACAAGATGTGGTGCAGACCTTTCACGCCCGTCGAACCGATATACATGCCGGGGCGCATACGCACCGCGTCCAGCCCTTCCAGCACTTCCAGATTTTTTGCGCTGTACGTCTCTTTGCTTTGTTTTTCTTCTTTTCCGTTTTCCGTCATCTCAGCCTCGTTTATTTACGTTTGTCCTTTCGTTTTTCCGTGTTCGAAAAACTTCCTTTCTGTTTCATTATAACGTTTTTTTGCTATCTTTTCAAGCGTTTTTCTGCATTTTTCCGCCAAACGCAGAAAATTTTACCCGCTTTTCGCCCGCTCTTTCCCTGTTTTTTTCCGCCTATTTTTACAACGACGCTTTACTCCACAATCGCCAGATCTTTCAGCGCCCGCGTACAGGCGATATATCTTTCCGCCTTCGACATATTCTTCACCGCCGCCGCCACGCACGAAAATTCCAGCCCTTTGCTTTCGTACACGGTTAAAATATTCACTTTCGTACGGGAAACTCTTCCTTTTTTGCCCACGTCCCAATAACTTTTCCGCATGTATTCTTCCTTGTCTTTTTCCGAACAGATCACGGCTTTCAAGCCCTTCTTTTCCGCAAAAAACGAAGCGATCCGGCGTGCGGAAATACGCTCTACGGGCGGTCCGTCCACGCCGAACGCCCTCATATCCGCCTGCACGTCGTTTTGTACGTATTCCACAATCTGATTGGTGTTCCGGTAGTTGTTATTGAGTTTATAAACGGGAATCGGGCCGAAAGCGTTTTCCCAACTGCCCACGCCGCGATACGGCGTAACGTTCTGTTCCAGATCGCCGAATACGTTGAACGCGGCCCGCGCGTTGATCTTACGGAGCAACGCGAATTCGCCGGCTGAAATATCCTGCGCCTCGTCTACGAACACAAACGAATACGCGGGGCGGAGTTCCTCGCCCGTTTCCGCTAAAAGAGCGCAGAGCGCATAGCGGTCGGACTGGTATAATTTACGGGAATCCATACCGAATTTCAACTTGGTTTTCTTCACCGTTTCGCGGTAGAAATAACGCATCACGTCGGTGAAATTTTCGCCTTTGCCCAGCGCGGAAAAATAACTTTCTCCGCGTAAAAACGCGTAAAACTCCGCGAACGCGTCGTTTTTTTCGCCGATTGTTTTCACGCGTTCGCTCACCTTTTTTACCTCGGCAAGCAGTTCCTGCTTAGCCGCCAGCCGTTCGGGATACACATACGTTTCGCGGCCGCCTATCGTCTGCCTGTACCGTTTTACGTCGGCAAGTTCTTTTTCCACCGCCGCCGCAAGTTCGGTAAGCGATATAAGCGCTTCGGCGCAGATATCTTCCGTTTTGCGCGCCAGATACGCCGCGTTTTTGTAAAAGGATAACAATTGTTTGAAAAAATAAGCGGGAACGCGCGATTCTTTTGCATTCGCCACGTTTTTTAAAAAATCGTTAACCACCGTAACGGCGTTCATCAGGTAGCGGAAAGGCTTTGTGTAATATACGCCGCCGCCGTCCTTTTTTTCTTTGATTTCGCCCAGAACCGCTCTGCGGATTCTGAGCGAGGCGTTTTTAATCCGCTCGTAGGCGTCGATTTGCTCCTGTGTGCGAAGCACAAGCGCGCCGACGTACTCCCGGCACTCCTCGCCCGTAAAAACGCCGTGCAGATCGCCGTAAACCTTGCTTATCTTTTTTTGAATATCGCGTAAAAACGCGGGAGAATACAGATATTTTAAATATTCTTCGCTTTCTTTTGCCGAAAAATCTATTTTTCCCTCCGTTTCAATGCCCGCACGGGAAAGCGCTTTGGCGAAATATTCGCCCACGGTCATCGCGCGCACCTTTTGCAGTTGCAGAATTTCGGAAAGACGTTCGATAAACTCGTTGAACGAATCGCCGGGCGTAATTAAAAGCACGTCGCGCGGATGAAGCGCGTCGTCGTTATACATCAGATAACTCAGTCTGTGCAACATCACCATGGTTTTACCGCTGCCCGCGCACCCTTGCAACACGAAGTTTTCTTTTTCCGGCAAAGAGATTACTTCGTACTGCTTTTCCTGAATGGTTTCGATGATATCGCGCACGTTGAGTTCTTCTTTCCGACTTTTTAATATTTCCCTTAAATACGGGTCGAACAAAATCTCTTCGTCGCGCCCGGCGATTTCTTCGCGCGAAAGATAATCGCGCACGGAAAGAAATTCGTTTCTGAAACCTTCCGTCTTCCCCTCTTTCACGCGCAGAGCGCGGCGCAGAATCACCTTATAATCGTATTCGTTGAAGGAAAAACGCACGCTGCTCTTCTGATAATACCGCCGCGCGATCGGCGCGCGCCAATCTACTATTTCCAGCCGCATATCGCCGCGCTTGCCGATATAATAACTGTTATATCCCTCTTTATCGTCCACCAGGTCCATTCGCGCAAAATACGGCTCGTTAAAGAACGGACGGCATTTTTCAATCTCTTCGGCAAGGCGGATTTTTTCCGCGCCGAGTTCTTTTATACGGCAATACGTTTCCGCGGTTTTGCTTTGTTTCCCGCGCAATTCGGCAAGTTCTTCGTCCGCCTCCGCAATCTTCTTTTTTAACGGATTGATTTTATACGCGCGCAACAAAATCAGCGTGGCTTTTAAACGCTCTTCTTCGTAAACGCGTTGTTTTTCGTCGTCTAAAAGGGATAGAAACCACTCCTTATCCGCGTTTTTTTTCGGATCGAGCAGACGTATGCAGTTGTCCGTTTTTCTCTCACCGTTCATCTTGGCACCCCTCTTCGAGCGCTTTACGGTATTTCCGAAAAGCAATCGCGCAATCGTTTCATATTTCCGATATAATATAATTTCTGCAAAACGTAAAATTTTAAAATACGGCTGTCCGCACGGCTATCCGCGCCCAATTTTTCGCCGTACGTTATCATACCCCCGCCGCGGCTTTTTTGCGGCTTTGCGCGGCTTTTTGGAACTTTATGGGGCTTACATTTTTTCGGGCATATCTATTCCGAGCAGCGAAAACGCGTTGGTTAAAACGCGCGCCGAAGCCGCCGTAAGCGCAAGGCGGAACGCTTTTTTATCCTCGCTTTCGGCGGAAAGTATTTTGCAATCGAAGTAAAATTTATTGAATTTCTGAGCGAGATCCACCGCATAGCGCGCGATAAACGACGGTTCGTATTTTTCCGCCGCGTCTTTCACCGTATCGGGGAAGTCGGCAAGCGCCTTGGAAAGATCGGTTTCCGCCTCGCTCAGAGCAAACGTAATCGGAGCCGGCGCAACGGTTTCGCCCGCCTCCTTCGCCTTTTGCAGAACCGACTTCGCGCGCGCGCAGGTATACTGCACGTAAACGCTGGTCTCCCCTTCGAAATTTAAAACCTTATCGTACGAAAATACGATGTCTTTGATTTTCGCGTTGTACAAAGCGCCGAAAATCACAGCGCCCACGCCCACCTGCCGCGCTATGGTCTGCTTTTCTTCATCGGTAAGCGAAGGATTCTTTTCGCTTACTATTTCGTGCGCTTTTTCGATACAGCGGCTTATCACGTCCTCTAAAAACACCACGTTGCCCTTGCGGGTAGACATCGTGCCCTCTTCCAGCGAAACCATACCGTACGCCACGTGCACCAGATCTTTCGCCCATTCTTTGCCCATCAGTTCAAGCACTTTGAAAAACTGACGGAAATGCAGATTCTGCTGATACGCCACCACATACAGACACTTGTAAAAATCGTACGTTTTCTTGCGGTAAATCGCCGCCGCCATATCGCGCGTGGCGTACAGCGACGTGCCGTCCGATTTTAAAATGATGCACGGCGGCATGCCGTATTTTTCAAGATCCACCACCTGGGCGCCGCGGCTTTCCTGCAACAGTCCTTTGGCTTTAAGTTCTTCCACAACGGGCTGCATTTTATCCGAATAAAAACTCTCGCCCGCATACGAATCGAATTTTATATTCAGAAGATCGTAAATCTTCTGCACGTCTTTTAACGTAAGTTCTTTAAACCAACGGAAAAGAGCAAGACATTCCTCGTCTTTTTCCTCGATTTTTTTAAAATAAGCGCGGGCTTCGTCCTCGTATTCGGGGTGCGTTTCCGCCTCGCGATGAAAGCGCACGTACAACTCGTTCAACGCGCGTATGCCGCCTTGTTCCACCGTTTGCCTGTCTCCCCAGCGCTTGTAGGCGGAAATGAGTTTTCCGAACTGCGTGCCGTAATCGCCGAGATGATTGATTCCCACCGTTTTATAGCCGAGAAACGTTAAAATACGGCAGAGCGCGCCGCCCAGCACCGTGGTGGATAAATGCCCGATATGAAAGGGTTTTGCGATGTTAATCGACGAATAATCCACACAAACCGTCTTTCCCTTTCCGATTTCGTCGCTTCCGTAATTTTCGCCCTGCAAAAAAATCTTATTCAGCGTTTCGTTAATAAACGCCCGGCGGTCGATTTTAAAATTCAGATACCCGTTCACCGCCGAAACGCCGCACACGACGCCGTCCGTCGGGAAAGCGTTTTTCAGTTCCTCCGCGATGAGAACGGGCGGTTTTTTTAAGATTTTAGCGAATTTAAAGCACGGCAGAGCAAAATCCCCCATATCGTTTGCGGGCGGCACGGCAAGATAAGAAGCGATCTCTTCCGCCGGAACGCCCTCTATTTTTATTCTTTCGGCAATGTATTTTTTATAATCCATAATACGCAAAACTCCCTCGGCAAAATTACGCCGGTTTTCCCGCCCGCCTTGTTGCTTATTTCGTACGGCGTTCGTACGCAAAAAAGGCGGCGACGAATTTCTCAAAAGATATCTTAACATATTTTTCGGAAATTGGCAAGTTTAATTTGCTTATTTTCGAATTTTATATTATAATGTTATGGAAAATGAACTTTTAAGGAAGTGTAAAACATATGAAACTGGGAGTGGTAGGTTTACCCAACGTGGGAAAGTCCACGCTGTTCAACGCGATAACGCATGCCGGCGCGGAATGCGCCAATTACCCCTTTTGCACCATCGAACCCAACGTGGGCGTAGTGGCCGTGCCGGACGAGCGGCTGGATAAACTCTCCGCGCTGTATTCCAGCAAGAAAGTCACGCCGGCCGTCATCGAATTCGTGGACATCGCGGGGCTGGTGAAAGGCGCTTCGCGCGGCGAGGGGCTGGGCAATAAATTCCTTTCGCATATCCGCGAAGTGGACGCGATCGTGCACGTGGTGCGCTGTTTCGAAGACGCCAATATCACGCACGTGGAAAACACAATCGATCCCGTGCGCGATATTCAGACGATCAACCTCGAACTCATTCTTTCCGATATGGAAACGGTGCAAACCAGAATAAACAAGGTGAAAAACAACGCCAAAGGCGGCGCGGACAAAAAAGCGGCGGAAGAATACGCCTTTCTGGAAAAATTGTATGCCTTTCTGGAAAAGGAAAACCCCGCGCGCAATTTTCCCGTAGAAGAAAAAGACGAAGAATTTATGAAAAATCTCTTTCTGCTTACGTCGAAACCCGTGATTTACGCGGCGAACATCAAGGAAACGGACATGGGAAAAGACGAAGATTCCCTGCCCTACGTCGTCCGCGTAAAAGAATTCGCCGCATCGGAAGGCAGCGAAGTTCTGGTGATCTGCGCGAAAACCGAAGAAGAACTTTCGCAGATGGAAGCGGAAGACAAGGCGCTGTTTATGGAAGAATTCGGCTTGGGCGAAAGCGGACTGGACAGGCTGATTAAAAAATCGTATTCCCTTTTAGGGTTGATTTCGTATCTGACGGCGGGCGAAAAAGAAACGCGCGCCTGGACGATAACGAAAGGCACCAAAGCCCCGCAGGCGGCGGGTAAAATTCATTCCGACTTCGAACGCGGCTTTATCCGCGCGGACGTGGTAAATTGGGAAACGTTGCTTACGCTGGGCAGTCTGACGGCGGCGAAAGAAAAAGGAAAAGTGCGTTCCGAAGGCAAAGACTATGTGATGCAGGACGGCGACGTCGTTGAATTTTTCTTCAACGTTTCCAAAAGCGCAAAATAATATACGATAGTTCGCCTTGCTCGGAATAATCGTAAAGAACGTCGCTTCCGGAATATCTCGGAGCGACGTTCTGCGTTATACGTCTGCATGGTTTATTCGGTTTATATGTACACGCAATAAAATATTATTACGTTATTTTCAAAATCGTATATTCCGGGTTTTCTCCGTTGCAAGAAGTTCCGGAAAGAAATCAGAACGGTAGAAACTCATCGGGTGCATATAACTCGTCGGCGACGGTTCTCATACCGATTTTCTTTTTCGCCGCGAAATATTTATCTGAGAGATGTTTTTGCCTTTCCATTGCGTTTTTATACATTTTTGCCGTGGATAAAATCGCTTCGAGAGAATAATTCTTATTGATATAAGTCATCTTACCCGCGGCGTAATAACTATAGACGTCTTTCCTTGCGCCTACGATATAATGATCGCACAACAGAACGCCGAAGGTATTGCAGATAAGTTGTATAGCGTTTGTGGTTTCGTTATCCGTTTCGGAAGGCTCGCAGGAGGCGTTCGGATGATTGTGCGCCACAATCAATCCGTAAGGTTTGTTTAAAATGAGCGCTTCGCCGATTTTTGAGGCGGGAATGGAAACTTCGCGTTCGTTCAGCCCCTCAAACCGTTTCCGGCTTATGAAATTCGCCCTCTCGCCCATAAAATATAAGTCGAATACTTCTATGTTTTTATGCGCGTATTCCTTTACGGCGTAGTCTATAAATTCAGCCGCATTATATAGTTTAGGAAACAGGCAATCTCCGTCGCGGCGATATTTTTCATAAAATTTCCCCACGCAACGCAGATACGCGGCTATGTTTTCGCCCACCCCTTTCACCGAAGTCAACTGCTTCATCGAAGCGGAAAAAATATTTTCGATACACCCGAACGACAACAACAAATCGTGGGCCAGGGCGTTGGTGTCTTTTCTGGGTTGAGCGTTGAATAACAGCGCTTCCAGCCATTCGTGTTCGTCCAGCGCGCCGGAGTCGAGTTTAGCGATCAAACGGCTTCTGTGCCCTTCGTGCTTGCTTCTTTTCGTTAAAACGCCGCTTTCCGCCGCGCCGTTTAGTCGATTAAAAATTTTTTTGCTTCGCCTGCTGTTTTCCCCGCGCAATCCGTCGTTTTTTTGCTCCGCCCGCTTGTCGGTGAATCTCTCCGTAAAAGTACTCCCGTCGTCGTCCATAGTGCCTATCGTTTTCCTCCGTTTTTTTATCGGCATACTAACGTTTGTTTAATATGCATACTTATATAATATCATTTCTGTGCATTATTGTCAACCGAACTACGCCGTTTTTTGTAAATATCTTACATTTTTTCTTTTGTTTTAAATCGAAAATTCCTGCCGCATTATATTTTGTTCCGATTTTCCCGCTTGACATTTTTCCCCTTGTTTGTTATAATCTATTCATGGCAGACATATATTACGCGCCGCGCCCGGAAAAATCGCTCGATTTCGCATCGTTTGTATTGCATAACTATTACGCGCTGAAAAACGTGCGTTTTTTTACTTCGAAGCACGGCAAACCGTATTGCGACGCCCCCTTTTTCTTTTCGCTTTCGCATACCAAACGGCTGATTTTTCTTTGCGTTGCCGGCGGCGAAACGGGCATAGACGCGGAAGACGTACGCCGTCGCGGTAATTTTACGGCAATTAAAAGCCGACTTTCCCCCTGCGAGCGCATGCTTGCCGATACGTCGGACGAAGAATTTTTAAAACTCTGGACAATGCGGGAAGCAACGGCGAAATACCTCGATCTGCCCGTATTCACTTCTTTTTCTCGCCTGAAATTTCAAGCGCGAAAAAACGACGGCGAACGCATGCGCGCCGAGGCGTTTTTCCCCTTCTTTTGCGGCAAGGCTCTGTCCGTAAACATGAGCGCGTTTGAACTTGACGGGCACTATGTTTCCGTTTGTTTAACGCACGGGGAAAACGTGGAAAAAATACGCTTTATCAACGGTATTTAAGCGCAATATCATAACAAATTTCGGAGGAAAACATAATGATAACGGCGGTAATCGCCATGGAATGCGAAGCGGAAATTCTGCTGAAAAACGCAACCATCGCGGCGCAAAAAACTATTCTGGGCAAAAAGGTATACGAAGGCGAAGCGTACGGTAAAAAATTCGCGCTTATTCTTTGCGGCGTGGGAAAAGTCAACGCGGCTCTCGGCGCGCAGATCGCCCTTTTAACCTATCGTCCGCAGTCGGTTCTGAATTTCGGCGTTGCGGGCGGACTGAACGAACGCACGGCGCTCTGCGCCGTATATCAGATCGATAAAGCGGTACAGTTCGATTTCGACTTAACGCAGTTGAACGGCGGAAAAATAGGCACGCTAAACGAATATACGCAGAATTACCTGCCGCTTTCCGCGCTTTCTCTTTCTCTGCCCCAACGCGCCTTGGGCACGGCGGACCGGTTCAACGATTCCCCTGCCGATTACGCGCTTTTAACCGATGAACTTAACGCGGACATCCGCGATATGGAAGGCGCGGCAATCGTTCAGGCGGCGCTTTGCGCGGGCGTCGACGCGTATTGCGTAAAAGCGATTTCCGACGTGGCGGGCAGCGGCAGTACCACAGACCAATATTTAAAGAACCGCGCCGCGGCGCTCCGTAATTTAGAAACGGCGCTGCCCGATATTTTTTCGGCGATAGCGCAGGCGGACGAAATAGCGCGGCCGCGCTTATAATACGTTTAAAACGAAGTTTTACGGAGGATAAAAAAGTATGGTTGATTTAGGCGATTGGAACGATATTCTGGCGCCGCTTTTTCAAAGCGAGCAATATAAAAAAATCCGCCGTTTTTTAATCGACGAATACAACAATCACACGGTGTACCCCGATATGTACGATTTGTATAACTGCTTTAAATATACGCCGTTTTCATCGCTTCGCGCCGTGCTTTTGGGGCAGGACCCTTACCACAACGAAGGTCAGGCGCACGGGCTTTGTTTTTCGGTGAAAGCGGGCGTGGAACCGCCGCCTTCTCTGGTGAATATTTTTAAAGAATTACACGCCGATTTAGGCTATGCCCCGCCGAAAAGCGGCGATCTTACAAAATGGGCGAAAGAGGGCGTACTGCTTTTAAACACTTCGCTTTCCGTACGCGCGCACATGGCGAATTCTCATTCCGGATGCGGTTGGTCGTGGTTTACCGACAGCGTGATTTCGCTGATATCTAAAAAGAAAGATCACGTGGTTTTTCTGCTTTGGGGCGGTAACGCGCGCAGCAAAAAGCCGCTGATCGATACGAAAAAACACCTTGTATTAGAATGCGCGCACCCCTCTCCCCTTTCGGCGTACAACGGCTTTTTCGGCTGCCGACATTTTTCAAAAACCAACGAATATCTCGTCGCGCACGGCTTGCCGCCTATCGATTGGAATTTATCCGACGAGCCCGCTTCGCAAGCCGTTTAACCGCACCTGCGCGAGACCGATTTTCATTTTATTTTCTCTTTCAGCCATTAAAAGCGCAATCTCCTGCTCGTTGATACCAACTATCGCTTTCCCCAGGTCTTCGGACAGTTCGGCAAGAAGTTTTGCGTCGGTATAGTTGGCGACTGCTTTTACGATAGCCGCCGCGCGTTTTTGCAGATTACCAGATTTAAAAATAACCGATCCGACGAAAACGCCTTCCGCGCCTAATTGCATCATAAGCGCGGCATCGGCGGGAGTGGCTACGCCGCCTGCGGCAAAATTAACCACGGGAAGTTTTTTATTGTTATGGACGTAGAGTACAAGATTATAAGGAACTTGCAGTTGTTTTGCCACGTCAAATAACTCGTCTTCCGCCATAGAGGATATTCTGCGTATTTCCGATTGCATCATACGCATATGACGAACGGCTTGTACAACGTCGCCCGTTCCCGGTTCTCCTTTCGTTCTTATCATTGCCGCGCCTTCGTTAATTCTTCGGAGCGCTTCACCCAAATCTTTTGCTCCGCACACAAAGGGCACCGAAAATTTCGTTTTGTCGATGTGATATTTGTCATCGGCGGGCGAAAGCACTTCGCTTTCATCGATGTAGTCTATCTCTATCGCCTGCAAAATTTGCGCTTCGGCAAAGTGTCCTATGCGGCATTTTGCCATTACGGGAATACTTACGGCTTCTTGAATGCTTTTTATCATTTTGGGATCGCTCATGCGCGATACGCCTCCCGCCGCACGAATATCGGCGGGTATTTTTTCTAATGCCATAACGGCGCAAGCCCCTGCTTCCTCTGCGATTTTCGCCTGTTCGGGCGTGGTAACGTCCATAATAACGCCGCCTTTCAGCATTTGCGCAAGGTTTTTATTTAATTCATATCGGTTTTCTATAATATATCTTCTCTTTCGCCATTTTTTTCTTACCGCTACTCGCATGGTTTCCGCCTCGTCGAAACTTAATAGCAGTCGAAACCGGCGCGCTTTTTTTAATACTTTTCTTAATATGGTTTTGTCTTCGACTTTCAAATAACGTAATTGCCGCTACTTATATCGGTTTTCATCAAATCGGCAATGGTAATACCGTTAAAATAATCGCGTATCACGTCGTAAAACTTCTTCCACATCGGCAAAGTTCTGCACTCCGCCGCCCGCGCGCACGGATCCGCCGTAGCGTTAAGACAAGCGATCGGCGCCAGATCGCCTTCGGTCGTTTGCAATACTTCCAATACGGTAATCTTCTCGGGAGAACGCTTCAATTTATATCCGCCGCCTTTCCCTTGTTGCCCGTCGAGAAATCCCGCTTTTGTCAGATCGGTCATAATGCCTTCCAAATATTTTTGCGATATCTCCTGCCGGACGACGATCTCTTTGAGCGGAATACGACTCTCGCTGTTATGTTCCGCCAAATCTATCATCACGCGCAACGCGTATCTTCCTCTTGTGGAAATCATCATACGAATTTTCTCCTTATACGTTCCGCATCTTTTCTATCGCGCGATTTCGACGGGCGCCCCTTTTGAAAGCGCCGCTTTTTTCCGCCATCTTTGACGGGAACACCGCCCCGATTGATACCGCGGTTACGCCTGTTTCATCTTTCCATATCATAGCCCCACGGTTTTACCCGTGGGGCAAAAAAGATAATTTTAGTTTTTTCTCAGTCCTGGAACAGTGGCGTCGACAAGTATCTGTCCCCCGTATCGGGCAATATCACTACGATTTTTTTTCCCTTGTTTTCGGGGCGTTTTGCAAGTTCGATGGCCGCCCACGTTGCCGCACCGGAAGAAATACCCACAAGTACGCCCTCGCTCTTGCCGATGAGTTTACCTACGGAAAAGGCGTCTTCATTGGCGACGGGAATAATTTCGTCGTAAATCTTCGTATTCAGAACGTCGGGAACAAACCCTGCGCCGATACCTTGTATCTTATGTGCCCCGGCGACGCCTGTGGAAAGCACCGCGCTGGTTTTGGGTTCCACCGCAACCACTTTTATTTCGGGTTTAACGCTTTTCAGATATTCTCCCGCTCCGGTTATCGTGCCGCCTGTTCCTACGCCGGCAACCAGAAAGTCAACCTGTCCGTCGGTATCTTCATATATCTCCGGCCCCGTCGTTTCTCTGTGAATTTTCGGGTTTGCCGGATTGACAAACTGCCCCGGAATAAAACTGTTCGGGGTTTCCGCGGCAATCTCTTCCGCTTTTGCGATCGCTCCTTTCATCCCTTTGGCGCCTTCGGTTAAAACAAGTTCCGCGCCGTACGCCTTCATCAGTTGACGACGTTCAACCGACATGGTCTCCGGCATAACGATGATGATTTTATACCCCTTCGCCGCAGCGATCGCCGCAAGTCCGATACCCGTGTTACCCGACGTCGGCTCGATGATGACGGAACCTTGTTTCAATAAGCCCTTTGCTTCTGCGTCTTCGATCATTGCTTTCGCAATACGGTCTTTGACAGAACCCGCAGGATTGAAGTATTCGAGTTTTGCATAGATTTTCGCTTGCAGACCAAGCGCTTTTTCGATATGAGTCAGTTCCAGAAGCGGGGTTTTCCCCACAAGTTGATCGGCAGATGTATATATTTTAGACATTTTACGTTCTCCTTAATTATATATATTTTTTGAACTTTTTTTAAATATAAATCGGTTTGTTATTTATCTTTTCACCAATAACATCGATCGCATATTCTTCCGAACCGGAATTTTTTTCGTTCAAACACTAATAATAAATCCGTCATGGCCCGTCCTCTTTTCCTACTTTCCTGGTAGGTTTATAGAATTATATCAAATTATTTTATATAAGTCAAGACTTTTTCATTGATTTTACAAACATAACAGGATATTTTTTTTAAATTTCGAAAGTGAAAGTAAAGTTCCGCTTTTCAGAAAAACATTGATAAACGGCAAAAACGGCGTTTTTCAGTTTTTTGCGATTGTCGGTCGCTTTTATATAATTCATGCTTTTTTATTTGTCCAAAGTTTAATCTCTTTGTTCACTTAATCAGCGAGGATTTCTTAAACAATTATTCCGCCCCGACCGATATCCGGTCGGGGCGGAACTTCTGTTTTTTACTATTTACTGCGTACGGATCGGAAAAACGTACGCGTAAGCCGCGGAAGGAAAACCGCCGTTATTTTTTAACGGAAAAAGCGTATGTCGCAAAAAAGCGGTACGCCTGACCGCGATCGTACACCGAAGAGCCGTACTGCGCGTATGCGGGAACGTTTACGTTATTGGGAATCGCTTCCGTTTCCAGACAGTACGCGTTGTTTTTGCCGTAATGATGACCGCTTTTTCCGTATTGATCGAGCCCGTTGCCCGTATACAGTTGCACGGCGGGCATATCCGTATAACAACGCATTTCTATGCCCGTGCTTTCGCTGTACGCCGCGGCGTACGGCTTTTTACTATCGCGCCCCGCAGCAAACACGAAGCAATGATCGTAGCCGTTGCCCTTTTTTAAATCGGGATCGTCCGCGCCGATATCGCGCGCGATTCGTTTGGGCGCGGAAAAATCGAACGGCGTATTCGCCGTGGCGCGCAGTTCCCCGTGCGGAATCAGCGTTTCGTCGGTAGGCGTTATGTACGGCGCGTCGATCTGCAAATAATTATCCGCCGCCGTTACGTCGTTTCCCTCGCCGTTTAAATTGAAGTAGGCGTGATTGGTAAGATTGATCGCCGTCTTTTTATCGGAAAGCGCGAAATACGAAATTTTCAGCGCGCCCTCCCGCAACGAATACGTTACTTTTACGGTTAAATTGCCGGGATAATTCTCTTCGCCGTCGGGAGAAAAATACGAGAGTTCCAACGTTTCGCCCACGACTTCCGCGTTCCATATCTTTGCGTTAAACCCCTCTTTTCCGCCGTGAAGATGATTGCCGCGATCGTTGCGATACAATGCGTGCGTTACGCCGTCTAACGTAAGCATTCCCTTTTCGATTCGGTTGCCGAATCTGCCGATTAAGGCGCCCAGATATCCGCCGTTCTTTAAATAGCCTTCCGGCGTATCGTAACCGAGCAGAACGTCGCGCTTCACGCCGTTTTTATCGGGCAGTACTATGCTTTGCAGAATACCGCCGTACGTTAATATACGTACGGACATCTCCCCTTCCGTAAGCGTGTAGGCGTCAACCTGTCTGCCGCCGAGCGCGCCGAAAGGCTCTTTCGTGATTTTCGTCATGGTTCTTCCTCCGTTTTTCCCGCCGCGGAATCGGGCGGTCGTTACAAATTTATTAGTTTACAGTTTAGTCGTTATGTCGTTATAAATCCGGTTTATAAATATTTTTCCGCGTTACTGCGCATAGTAACGGATATGAAACGTAATTTTCTGCCGATCATCGGCATGCTGTTTTTATTCGCCGTGTTCTTCGCCGCCGCGGGAGGATTGCTGTTATTCAACGCGCCGCCGCTTTCCGATTTGCCCGCTATGCCCGCCGTGGGCGCGTTTAAAGCGCTGTTTTAACGAATGCAATTTTACAACCCGTTCAACAAAAGCGGCTATTCTATCTGCGTTAAACAGAACGCGGTTTTGTCGCAGGAAGTGAGATAATATTCCACGCCGTTTTTTTCCGTTTTTAAAGGAAAATACGCGCCGCCGTGCAAATGCCCGAACACCGCCTTCTTTACGCCGTATGCTTCGAAAAGGCGCGTAAATTCGGTATCGGGCGAGCGCAGGGAAAAGGGCGGATAATGTATGAGCGCAACGAGTTCGTCGCCTTCGCTTTGCAATTTTTCGGCGCAGTTTAACGCAAGGCGGAAACGCTGCGCTTCGCGGCGGTAGAGTTTTTCGTCCTCCGCGGTAAAATCGGGACTGCCGGGACACGTCCAGCCGCGCGAACCGACGAATACGCGCGCGCCGATTTTTATTGCGTCCGTCTGCAAAAAATAAAAGGTTTTATCGGGCGCGGAATCGCGCAGTTTCGTAATGCCGTTCCACCAGAAATCGTGATTGCCGCGGATAAACACCTTCTTCCCCGGCAGATCTTTCAACCTTGCAAGATCTTTCAATGCGTCGGAAAGTTTCATCGCCCACGAGATATCGCCCGGAATTAAAACGATATCTTCCGCCGTAACTTTATTTTTCCAATCGGCGGAAATTTTTAAAAAATGCCCCTCCCACGCGCGCGAAAACACGTTCATGGGTTTGGTATCGTCGAAAGAAAGATGAAGATCGCCGATCGCATATATACTCATACGTACATTATAACAGTCGGCGAAAAAAAATGCAACTACATTTTCGGATTTTTTAAAAACTGCTTTTGTTTTTGCGGCGCTGCTTCCGTTTTTGCGGCGCAAAGCAAAAAACGCGGGATATAACAATAAACCGCCCGTTTCTTTTCCGGCTGTTACCGGAAAAAATCGGGCGGTTTGCATTTTTGACGAAAGCGCTTTGCCGTAATCGGCGGGCGTTCAGCCGTTTTTGCAAGGACAAGGATTCATCTTGGGATAGAGCGGCAGTTCGAAAAATCCCGAACATACCTCCTGCGAATATTCCTGCGCGGGCGGAATAACGCTGTAACCGTACGAGGGCACGAGCAATTCTACCTGCATCGAAACTTTTAATATCACCGTAACGCAAAGGTTGACGGTAAACGTATTGTTCTGCGCGTTGAACGTGCCTTCGGGCGATACCGCGCTGACCGCCGCGCGTATTACGAACGGCATTACCGACGGCGCGGGTACGGAAAGCAGTACGTCCTGCGAAACGGTGACGAACGACGTGGCGCGCCCTTCCGTGCCCGAAGCGTCTACGTACAACACTTCCAGCGGAACGGTAACGTTCGCCTGCACTCTGGCGCATTGTCTGTCCGCCTGACGGTCGATGGAAAGATTGCTTACCGTCGCGTCGGTAGAAACCGTGCGCGCGCTGACGAACGTGAGCGGATATGTAGGATTTTCGGGCATAAAATCACAGAGCGTAAGCGTATAATTTTCAAGTTGCAACTGTTTGATACATGCGTCGAAAATCTTTTCCGCCTGTATGCAGACCTTTTCCGTTAAGCCGTTGAGCGGATTTCCCGTAATCGGTCCGGGACATTTATCCGATTGAAAATTGGAATAAAACGACATTTTAACCTCCTGGCTGAAATTTCCCCGAAACGCTGTAAACGCCGTTTGGTTGCGGGCGTTTTTGCCTGGATTTTTCTTTCGGGGTTTTAGCAATCGATTTCTTACTATATTTTATGCGCGGGAAGTTTTTTGCGTTACGCCGTGTATTTTATCGCCGTACGCCGTGTATTTTATCGCCGTACCGTGCGGTTTCATGCCCTTTAAATCCAGATTTTCATGCCCGGATAAAAAGCGTCGGTGCCGTTTTTTTGGCGGTATTTTTCTTTGCTGCCGCATAAGAGTTCTTTGGTATCGCCCGCGCGTACCACGTATAAATTGCCTTTATCGGACTTAGGAAGAATAAGAATCTGCCCCTCTTCGATTTCGCCGTGCAGATTGTTATCTGCGGCGATTCTGGTTTCCGGCACGGAAAACGCCTCCGCTACGGCGCGGAGCGTCTGATTTTTTCTCACTTTATAATATCGCGGAATACTTATTTTCAACATCGGTTTATTATATGCCGCACGCGCCCGTTTTATCCTATTTTATATTTGAAATTCTTCATAAATCGCGCCTTGTCCCCGTAAAATATTATATGCGAAACAATCTGTACAGAACAACCGCCGTCATCACCGTTTTATCCGCGGCGGAACGGACCTTAGGCTTTTTATACCGCATCGTCCTCGCGCGCTTCATCGGCGCGGAAGGGCTGGGCTTGTATCAGGTGGCGCTTTCTTTATTCGCCGTGTTTTTAACGGTAGGCACGGGCGGAATCCCCGTTACCGTTTCGCGGTTAAAGAGCAAGGGATACGCCGAAAACCGTCCGCTCGACGGCGACAGAGCCCTTGCCGCGGGCGTGTGCTTTTCGCTGTCTCTTACCCTGCCCGTCTGCCTGTTCTTTTTCCTGTTCGGAAAATATTGCGGCTTTTTATTTTCCGATTTGCGCTGCGTTTCACTGTTCAACCTGCTTTTGATCGGCTTGCCTTTCACCTGCGTGTATGCGGATATTCGCGGTAGTTTCTGGGGAGATAAAAAATTTTTTCAGCCCGCGCTGACCGAACTGTTTGAAGAGGCGGTGATGGTAATTGCCGGTATTCTTCTGTTAAGCCGCTTTTCTTCGGGCGACGTGGCGCACGGCACGTATCTCGCCTGCGTGGCGGTGGTGATTTCGTATTTTTCTTCGTTTACCGTTTCAACCGTTCTGTTTTTTGCAAGCGGAGGAAAAATCCGATCGCCGAAAAAACTGTTGAAACCGCTCTTTTCTTCCGCCATGCCCATTACCGCGGTGCGTACCTGTTCCACGCTGATCGGTTCCGCCGTGGCGGTGATTCTGCCCGCCATGCTGATCCGCGCGGGATACACCGGCGCGGAAGCACTTCGCACTTTCGGCGTGGCGGCGGGTATGGCTATGCCCGTGCTCTCTGTTCCCTCCACCTTTATCGGCTCGGTTTCCCTGGTATTAACGCCTGAATTTTCGGAAAATTTTTACAGAAAACGCACGCAGAAACTCGCCGCGGATATGGAAAAGGGAATTTATGCGGCGTTTGCTTTTTCCTGCCTGTTCATGCCCTTTTTCTTCGCGTTCGGCGTGCCTATCGGACAACTGTTGTTTTCGGATAAAGGCGCGGGAGAAATGATTGCAAAATGCGCGTTTATGCTGCTGCCGATGAGCGTTTCTTTGATTTCGACGGGCATACTCAATTCGATGAACTACGAAAAACAGACGCTGCGGTTTTATTTTATCGGCGCGGCGATGATGCTCGTCTGCGTGTTTTTACTGCCTGCGAAAATCGGCGCGTACGCCTATCCCGTAGGTATGACCGTTTCCTACACCTGCACGGCGTGCTGCAACATGCTTTTTTTAATCAATCTCTTTCCTCTGCCGCAAAAACTTCTAAAAAAATGCCTGACCGCCTTCTTTCTGATGATTCCCGCGGCGGCGTGCGCCAAAGCGTTGCACGCCCTGTTTTCGCGCTTTCTTTCCGCCGTTTTCGCCGTACTGTGCTCGGGCGCGATCGCCCTTATTTTTAACCTGATTTTATGGGCGGCGTTCCGCCTTTTCCCCGTAAAAACGGTGAAACGAAAACTTTTTTAAAACTTTTCCGGCATTTTTTACGTTGTTTTCTTGACAGACGGCGCGTTTTGTTTTACAATATTCCCGTACCGAAAAAGCAAAGGAGTATTTATATCTTATGAGTTATAAAACCGCAGAATGGCGCAATTCCATGCGCGTGACGCTCGATTACAACAATATGACGGAAGTCTTCCTCGGCGAGAAGGGCTTTTCCGATAAAAAACTTGCCTCGTACCGCACGGCGGCGGCGAAAGCGTTCGCTTATGTGAAGGAAAACCGCGGCAAGGACGAACTGTTTATGGGTTGGACGGAACTCCCCTACAACCAGAAGGAAATTGTAGCGGATATTCTGGAAACCGCCAAAACCGTGCGCAGAAAATTCAAATATTTCGTGGTTCTGGGCATCGGCGGCAGCGCGCTCGGCCCGATTATGGCGTTCAACGCGCTTTGTCATCTGCACTATAACGACCTGCCCCGTTCCAAACGCAAAGGCCCTAAATTTTACGTGGAAGACAACGTGGACCCCGTAAGAATGAAAGATCTGCTGGACGTGATAGAGCCCGCGGAAACCTGCTTTAACGTGATTTCAAAATCGGGCGCGACGAGCGAAACGATGACGCAGTACCTTATCGTCGCCGACCTTTTGAAAAAAGCGGGCGTTTCCGTGAAAGACAACGTGATTTTTACCACCGACGCGAAAAAAGGTAATTTAAAAAAGATTTCCGACGAACTCGGCGGCGTAAAAAGTTATATTCTGCCCGACGGCGTGGGCGGAAGATTTTCTGAGTTATGCCCCGTGGGGCTGCTCCCCGCCGCCGTTTTAGGTATAGACGTCAAAGGTCTGTTGGCGGGCGCGGCGTATATGGATTCTGTCTGCCGTTCTTCGTCTATGGCGAAAAACCCCGCGCTTGCCTGCGCCGTATTACAGGTAGCGGCAATGAACGAAGGTAAAAACGTGGGCGTGATGATGCCCTATTCCGACAATCTGAAATACCTTGCCGACTGGTACTGCCAACTGTGGGCGGAATCGCTGGGCAAAAACGTTACTCTGGACGGCGCGCCCTGCAACGTGGGGCAGACTCCCGTGAAATCGCTGGGCGTTACCGATCAGCACTCGCAGGTGCAACTGTATACCGAAGGTCCGTACGATAAAGTGGTTACTTTCCTTTCTTTGAAAAAATACGCGTGCGAATTTTCTATTCCTCACGGCTGCGAAAGCGTGCCCGACGTGGCGTTTCTGGGCGGACACACCATGGAAGAACTCATTCAGGCGGAAAACGCCGCCACCGCTTACGCACTGACGAAAGCCGGCAGAATGAACTACACGCTGTATATCCCCGAACTCAACGCGTTTACGCTGGGCGAACTTCTTTTCCTTTTTGAATTGCAGACGGCGTACGCGGGCGCGATGCTGAATATTAACACGTTTAATCAACCCGGCGTGGAAGAAGGCAAAAAAGCCACCTTCGCTCTGCTCGGCAAAGCGGGTTACTCCGATAAGAAAGCCGAACTCGATTCGCTGCCGCAGAAAAAAGCCGGATATATCGTGTAAACGAAAATTTTAATTTACCGCCCGCAGAAATTTACTTTTCTGCGGGCTGTTTTTACGTTATGCGGCGCACAAAACCGCCGTTTTTTTAAAATTTTTTTCGGCAGGTATAGGAAAACGAAAAACGGGCGATACTTCTCTTGCGAACGGAAAGACGGCGGTTTTACATATTATACCGTAGGGAGTCTTTCTTACGCAAGAGGTGAACGATGAACGTAAAACGCGGTGAACTTTATTATGCCGACCTCTCTCCCGTGGTGGGCAGCGAACAGGGCGGAATCCGCCCCGTTCTGGTGGTGCAGAACGACGTCGGCAACAAATATTCTCCTACGGTAATCGCCGCGGCGGTTACCAGCCGCATAAATAAGGCGAAACTCCCCACGCATATCGAACTGCCCTCCGCTTACGGACTTGCCAAAGACAGCGTGATTTTATTGGAACAGATACGCACGCTGGATAAACGCAGATTGAAAGAACGTATCGGCGAACTTCCGCCCGAAGCCATGACGAGAGTCAACCGCGCGATTTTAATTTCGCTGGGATTCCCCGTTGACGACTATACGTCGCAGATACGCTGAACGCTTTTTATATTCTTCCGCCGCGCCGATTTTGCGCCGGCGGAATTTTATTACGACGAAAAAAACGAAAATCGGCAAAAATGCGCCAAAATTTTTTTTGATTTTCGCGTTATAATATATTCGGTTATGTAAGATTAAATGTTTTGGCGTTGCGCCGAAACCGTGCTTTACGGAGGGATTTGTATGCGGCATAACGAACTGAACGGAAAAAATTTTTTATTGTATTTTACCTACGCCGCGCTTTGCGCGCTTTTATTCTTTTTGGGCGATTCGTTCGAGCCGTTTCCGCTCGCGCTGCTCTTCGCGGCGCTTTCGGCTAAACTGCATCCGCTTTTAACCTGCGCTTTGTACATAGCCGCGTCCGCCGTTTCTTTAAGCGGCGAAACGGCGCTGGTCTGCGCGGGAGAAGCGGCGCTTTTATTCGCCGCTTTTTATATTAAAAAACGAAGTAAAAAAACGGCGGTTCTGCCGTTTATCGCCCTCTTTCTCGCCCTGATCCTCTTTGTGGTTTTCGCCCCGTTTTGCGCTTACGCTCTGCCGCCCGCGCTTGGATTTTTAAACGATCCGTTGGTGCAGAAAATTGCGATTGCGGCAATGATTTATCTGCTTTCCGCCGTATTTTCGGTGGCGGTAAAAGCGCTTTTATACCGCTTTTTAAAATGCAGACTGCGCCCCGACGAAATTATATTTTCGCTTTTGTTGTACGTTCTTGCGGGACTTTGCGTATGCAGGGCGTTTTCGCCCGATATCTACCTCGGCACAGCGCTTTTCTTACTGCTTTGTTATGCAGCCGTTACCAAAGATTTTTCCGCCGCGATCGCCTCGTTCGTGTTCGCCGTGCCCGCCGCATGCTGCGGCGTGCCGATGGAAAAATTTTTTGTATTCGGCGTTGCGGTAACGGCGTTTACGCCGCTGGGCAGACTGGCGGAATCGCTGGCGCTGATTCTTTGCTATTTCGCTTTCGGCGTATACGAAAACGCGTTCGCCGCCTCCGCGACGTATCTTGTGCCCTGGGTGCTCTGCGTGCTTTTGCCGTCGCTGCTGTTTTTGATCGTGCCGCCTGCCGCTCTTGCCCGCGCTGAAAACAAACTGGTGTTCTACCGCGAAAAACACTTATCCCGCATCGCCATTAACCGCAACCGCGCCGCCATCGGCGAACAACTGTTTGAAATTTCTTCGATTTTCCGCGAAATTCAATCCTCGTTCACCGCGCTTTCCTCTTCCGATTCGAAAGACGGCGCCAAAGAGTTTATGTGCAAATGCGTGCTGGAAAGCGTGTGCGGAAAATGCCCCGCGTTTTCGGAATGCAATAAAGATAACAACGTGCGCGGTCAGATTGAAAAACTTGTGGACATCGGCTGCATAAAAGGCCGGGTAAGCCTGATTGACATCTCGGAAAAACTCGCAGCCGCCTGCCGAGATCAGAGCGGACTCCTCTTTGCCGTAAACAAACAACTCGCCGATTACAGAAAATACGCCGTGGAAGCGGATAACGCAGCCGGCGGCAGAGAACTTCTGGCAAAACAGGCGCAGGCGATCAGCGAAATTTTAAAGGGACTGGCGTTGGAACAAAGCGCTCCGCTATCCTCGCAACGGCAAAGCGAAAAGGCCGTGGCGCTCGCTCTTCAAAAAGCGGGAATCATCTGCTCGGAAACCATGCTTTGCAAAACGTTTTCCGGCGACGATTCGCCCGTGTTATCGTTAGTGACCTTCGGAAAAGCGGACGTGAAAAAAATTGCCGCCGTGGCTTCGGACGTATTGAAAACGCCGATGACTATTTCTGAACGAATATCGCTTTCCGACGATAAGTTCTGCTGCATTTTACGAAAAAAACCCGCGTTCGACGCGGCGTTCGGCGTGGCGAGCGAAAAAAAATTCGGCGAAACCGCCGGCGGCGACACGCACTCCGTGATTCGGATAGACGAACGCAAATTTATGGTTGCGCTTTCCGACGGTATGGGCAGCGGCGAATATGCAAGAAAAGTTTCGGAAACCGCCATTTCGCTTCTGGAAAGTTTTTACCGCGCTAAAATGCCCTCCGATCTGGTGCTTGCCACCGTAAACAAACTGCTTTCGTTCAGCAAAGAAGAAACTTTCGCCTGCGTAGACGTAGCCGTGGTGGATCTGGACAGCGGTAAAACCGACGTGGTAAAAATCGGATCGCCTATGGGATTTATCTTTTCGGATAACACGTTGAAAATTTTAGAAGGCGATTCGTTGCCGCTCGGCATACTCGAAACCATGCGCCCCACCGCGTCTACCTATTATTTGAAAAACGACGACGTGCTCCTGTTTGTAAGCGACGGCGTTACTTCCGCGTTTTCTTCTTCGGGCGAACTTCTGGATACGTTGAAAAAAATACCCTGCTTTAATCCGCAGGAAATCGCCGACAGATTGCTGGAAGAAGTGCTCCGCCGCGAAAACGGCAAGGCGCAGGACGATATTACCGTGGTTGCCGTGCGATTATATAAAAGCGCGGCTTAATATTACCCTTCGGCTTATATTACGCTTCGGCTTTAAATTCTAAGTCTTCTTACTTTCGCTTTTTAGCGTTTTTATACGTTTTATCGTACAGCGCCACGCATTTACGTATGATTTCCACCGCCTCGTCGCGGTGACAGATTTCTTTTACCGTGGTCTTTTTATGTTCCAGAGATTTATATACTTCGAAAAAGTGCATCATTTCGTCGAAAATATGCGCCGGCAGTTCCTGAATATCGTAATAGGTATTGTACGTGGGGTCTTTCACGGGAATCGCAATGATCTTTTCGTCCAGTTCGCCGCCGTCCGTCATTTTGATTACGCCGATAGGATAACAGGTGACGAGCGTCATGGGATAAATGCTCTCGCCGCATAACACCAGTACATCCAACGGATCGCCGTCCTCCGCCAACGTGCGCGGAATAAAACCGTAGTTCGCCGGGTATACCGTGGACGTATACAACACCCTGTCGAGTCGCAACAGCCCCGTCTCTTTATCGAGTTCGTATTTCGCCTTGCAACCTTTGGGGATTTCTATCAGCGCTTCAAACGCCTTTTCGGTAATGCGCGCCGCGGATATGTCGTGCCAGATGTTCATTGTTATACTGATTCTCCTTCGCTTATTTTATGATACGTTTCTTTGTTTTATCACGCTTTATTGTTTTATTATATCACGTTTAAGGAAGAATCGCAAGGCTAAAAATAGCCGCAATAAAAATATTTTCGGCAATTTACGCGTTTTTTTAACGCGACGGCGTAAAAATCTTTGACTTTCCGCAAAAAATATGTTATATTTATATAGCTTTCGTCGTGAACGTTTCTTTTTACGAGAAAGCGTTGCAGAAGTACCCAAGAGGCTCAAGGGGCTCCCCTGCTAAGGGAGTAGCATCAGTAATGGTGGCACGAGTTCAAATCTCGTCTTCTGCGCCAAAAAGAGTCGCGTTTGAACCCGCGGCTCTTTTACTTTTGCATTAAAGGCGTTGCCGGGATAATTGTTGACTCTCTTATTTACGAATCAAAGTTATCCGATTTTTATAAATATCAAAAGAGAGACGAACACGGAAATTTCTGTAAATAGGCTATATTCCGCTCTCTCGATTGACTTGCCCTCACCAATTTGATACGTTTCGCACAGAGTCTGGTTCTTTTTAAGCCCCGGCTCTGATTTTTTTCTTCCTTTATTTTTCCGATTTATTGCCTTTTCGGCTATGCCTTTGTAGCACAGAAAAAAGCGGAAGTCAACGGCAAAAATCGTCGCTGAAAATTTATAATAAACATAATAGTCGGGCTTTACAAAAAGTCCGGCTCTTTTTTTATTTACGCAAC
>JAQYLE010000078.1 GCA_028720205.1 Clostridia bacterium | reverse complement strand
AATCCTGCGCCCTCGTAACAATCATTCAGCGTTTTATCGTTGAATGCGCCTACCGATGATTTATCTACGCCGCCGGCGCGCCACATCCAGAACGTAAAGCCTTTTCCGCTCTTGGTAAGCTGAATTCCAAGCCGTTGATTGCACGCCTCAAAGCCCCAATCGCCCGCCACGTTGCTCAGCTTCAACGTTGTTTCAAACACAACGTTTGCCTTCGCAAGCGCGCTGTCCGTTACGATTTCCGCATTTCCTCTCCATTGATGATCCTGCACCGACGCCGGTACTTGCATCGAAACCGTCTTTTCCAGATCATCTACGGTCACGTTCTCGCTTCCCGCGAGCGCGAATATTTTAGTGAGCTCCGCGGACGCCGTGCCCGTACCCTTTGTAACGGTAAGCTCGCCTGCGCGATATCCGTTTACCGTAACGGTATAGTTTGTGCAAAGAAGATTTTCAAACATGGCAACACCCTCTCCGTTTGCGGTAACCTTAATCGGTTCACCGAAGCCGTCGGAAAGCGTAACCTCCGCATTTGCAATCGGAGAAGCTCCCTCTTTCGTCTTGCCGTTTACGGTAAGAGCAAGCGTCTGCGTTTCATTTTTAACAACGAAAGGCGTAAGGGTGATCTCCGCCGTATTCCAAGGAAGGTCGAGGTCGGCAAGAGCAACGCGGAATGCACCGTTACTATCAACCGCTACTTGTTTGCCGTTGATCTTTAAACCGCGGAACACGTAGTTATCGGCTACGGCAACCGTTCCCGTGAGCGTGCCGTCCACCGCGATTTCTTCGGGAAGTCCGCCTACCGTTACGTTCTCCGCCGTGCAGTTCACTTTGTATTTCGTAGAAACGTTTACAAAGTTTTCCGAGAATCCGTTCGGCGTTACGACCATGTATTTTTGATCGTTACTCCAATCGAAGTAACCGCTCTTTCCCCAAAGGAACCAGGTGTTTTCATCAACTGCGGAGCATTGGCTCGAACCGTTGTTATCGAACTTATCGGCATCCGCCTTGTTCGTAAGGCAGGCGACCGAGGTTACAAGCATGTTATATCCGGTTTTCATCACCGTTTTGCCGTTCTGCTTTTCGAAGGCGCCTTGAAGCACCGATTTGTTGGCGGAAGCAAGGTCCTCGAACGAGCAATATACTTCCCATGTCGTAGTGTAATTGGTAGGAGCGCCGTCATCGTTCTCGACGGTTTTGCACGAAGTCACCGTGCTCGGATTGTGCTGATAGACGGCTTCGGGAATCGTGCCGTCGAAGTACAGTTCCATAATAATCGCCTGCGTAGCGCTGGCAACGGCGTTTCCGGGAAGATTGATGTTGTCTTCGTTACGTACATTGATGTAGATTTTAACACAACCCTTCCCGTTCTGTTCGGCTACGGGCGTATTGTAGTTTGTCACTACGTGGAAATAAACTCCGTCGCTTGCAAGCGTAGCGTTCACCGTCGTACCCAAGCCGCCCTCCGCCACGTTCGCTGCGCCATACACGAATGCATGATCGGCGTGATAGAATTCGTCCGTCAGCTCGCCGTCGATCGTCTCCTGAATTTTATCGATTTGCAAATCTGCGTCAGTCACGACCTTGTCGCCGTAAGCGTCGCCGTACTTGGTGTGGCACGAGTTGCACTCCCAATAAGCCTTTTTGCCGTATTCATCTTTGGTGGGTGCAACGGCGGAATGCGGCGTAAGATCGTGATCGACGGTTACGCCGATCTCATTAAGCTTCTGCGTCCCCGCCTCGTCCGCATAATATACGCCCGGCTCGCGCGAACAGGTGTAATACTCCACGTTGCCGGGATGCGTACAGGACGCCTCGTCCGCGTCGTGCTTGGTCATTTCATGTCCGAGAGGGTCAATCGCGACGGGTGCGGAGATCTCGTTTTTGCATGCCTCGTCGGAATACAATTTGTCGCAGTGCGTGCACAAATAGTATTGCTCATAACCCGCCTCCGTACAGGTGGGATCTTTTCCCGCGACGAGCGTCGGATTGTGTCCGCCGCCGCAGCCCGCAAGCGCGGCGCCAAACGATAATGTAAACATCACGCTGACTGCCAATAGTCCTTTGTTCCTTTTACTCATTGTCCTACTCCTTAAAATATTTTTTTGAAACGCAAGCGTTTCACTGAGCCTGTTTTTCGGCAAACGTCGCGTTGATTTCGATGTCGCCGTTGCAATGAACGGAGAGAATATTTTTCTTTACCTCGCCCGTTACATCCCTGCCGTTTACGGTAATTGAAGCAAGCTCCTTCCCCGCATCCGGCGTTACGTTAAAGTTCACGGTATCGCCCGTTAAACACCAGTCGTAACCCCATTCCTCGGTTACCTTTCCGCCCGTGGCTTGAATCGTGATTTTATTACTGATAAAGCCGTCTCTATCGAACGAGTACCCTTGATTGTACGACCCCCAAATGGAAATTTGGGGCGACTGATTATAACCGAAGTTATACCACGTTCTGTCGGCGCCGCTTTCGAGAATGTTTTCCTCGTTGAGTCTCGCCGAAATCATGGTAGGATTGAGATAGACGAGCTCAGGACGCGCCTCCAAGCCGAACAGCGACCACGCCATAAAATATTCTACGTCGTATCCGAAGCACTCGCCCTTGGAAATACTCCCGTACCGCACGACGGCGGAATAGGCGTCGCCCGGCTCCCTTTCTATTACTTTTATCCCGTACGACGTCATTAAATTGATACTGAGCACATTGCCTGCCGAACACTCTACCTCGTACACACCGTAGTTGGGATTACTCTTTGAATCGACCGAAAAATAACAGTTCACGCAGCTACTGTTACCGGTCGCGACGTTCTCGCTGTAAACAACAGGGCGACTATCGCGGAACTTTGCCGCCACCACGATGCCCGATTTGGAAAAATAAGTGGTTACGTCCAGCGTTCCCTCCTCATTGTTAAAGACCTTGTGCCCCTTGAACCAATTGCGCGATTCGCCGTAAAAACTCTCATCGAATTTTCCGTCAATCTTTACGTTTCCGTCGATGACGGGAATTTCCTTATCAAAACTATAATCTTTATCCGATTCGATCACCGTGTACTCGTACTGCGGACCCTTTGCCTGCAAACCGCCGCAACCCGCAAGAACTCCGAGCGACATGGCAGCCATCATCGCGCCGAGCGTGATTGCCGTAAACTTTTTCATCTTCTTCCCTCCTTAATATTTTCCGAGAACGACGACTTCGCCGATAGCCGCCCGCTCCTGCCCTTCGGGCAATTCCACCGTAAAGCGGATCTTCTTTACCTTAATCGGATCGAACTCCGCATAGACGTTACTGCAACGTTGAATCCCGTCGTAACGGTCATTGCGAACGTCGAAGAAATAACTTGCCGCTTTGTCGACTTCGAGCTCCTTGATATAATTGATCCGTTCCGCGCCGTTGTTTTCCGAAATAAACGCGATATCCTTGATTTTCGCAAACGCCTTTTCGGTGTTTTTGGAATTGTAGATCATGAGCGCGCGGAGTTCCTGCTCGCTTTCGAATTCCAGCTCGAACGTTGAGGTTACGGAAATTTCCGTTTCCTTAACATACTTATTCTCGAACGCCTGATTCATTTTCACGAAAGTGGGAATGAGCCCGTCGATAAGGTTATCGGCACTGCCCTCCTTTACCGTTCCGCGTACGAGCGTTGCGCTCTTCACGCGCGAGGTGATATCGCCCACCTCTCTACCCACGCCGAACGTAGGCTGCACGGTAATCGTGGGACCATTTAAGTGCATCACGTCGAACGTTTCGCCGTCTATCCCCTGCGTTTCCACCCATTTGATTTCGTCGAAGCGCATACATCTTCCCCAGCCCTCCGAATACACGCTCTTTTGCGCGTGATAGCACATTAGTAGCTTTTCATCGCCCTTGCCGTCCTTCGTGCGGATAAAGGAATGGTGACCGGGACCGCTTACGCCGCGATTCGAGCCGAGGTCGCTACTCACGATAAATCCGTTTTCCGCGTCCGTAAGCTTGCGGAAAGGTCCGAGCGGGCTATCTGCTATCGCCTGCATGACGCTGTAATTGCCCGTGTCGCCCGACCCGATCGAGAACGTGAGATAATACTTTCCGTTATGCTTATAGACGAACGGCCCCTCGTTACAGTAGGCACCCAAGGTCTCGTAATAGACTTTTTCGATCGAAGGATCGCCGTTCGTTGCCTTTATATAATCGTCTACGGTGTAATACAGCGCCGTTGCAACCACCTGAAAGGTGCTCCAATCGGGCGTCGTCCAATCGATCATCTCCACCGCCGCCGTGCCGCCGGGCGATTGGCTCCAATACAAATACTTCTTGCCCGTATCGGGATCCTCAAAGGGACTGAAATCGAACGCGCGCATCCAACCGGGATCGACGATCCCGCCGTCCAGCGTATAAATCTTTTCCCAGGCGGAAGGGTCGCTTACGGGAAGATTTAACGCCTCGTACGCCGCCTTGTATTGCTTCATATCGAAGAAACAATATTTTGCGTACCATTGCGGATAGTCGGGGTTTCTGTCCTCGAAGACGAGCGGCTTAAAGGGTCCGCGCGGATCCTTCGACGTTGCGATAATAGGCATATGCTGGGGCGCAGTAACCGCTTCATATTCCTTATCGGGCGTGGGATACACCACTAAAAACGCATAATAGGTTTGGTCGTCCTCGTTATAAACCACCTCGGGCGCCCACAGCCTGTCGGAACCCGCCAAGCCTTCGAGGTCGTAGAAGTTCGCTCCGAAATTCCAATTTTCGAGGTCCTTCGAGTAATAATAATTATAACCCGTGGAATAGGCGTAATAATAACCCGTCCGCGCCGTGTCGTCCAAAATCTGAACGTCGGCGCCCTCCTTCAAACTCGAATTTCTACGCCAAAGCTCGGTGTTAAAATAGGGCTTATCCTGCGTGTCGAAATCTCTGCGCGTCGTTCCGTCGTAATACGGAAGCTCGTAAGCAACCTTTTTTACCGTTTCACTCCCGCAGGCGCACAGCATCACCGCCGACATACAGACGGCAATCGCCAAGGTTGCAATTTTAAATTTTTTCATTTTCTTTCCTCCTATTATTCTTTTCCGCCGCCGATCGTAATACCCTCGATGAAATACTTCTGCACGCCGACGTACAGCGCAACGAGCGGTAAAAGAGCCATGATCGACGCCGCGCATTGCATATTCACGTAGCCGCCTTCGGATTGCGAACCGATTTTCACCAATTCCGACAATGCAAGCTGCAAGTTCCACATGCTCTTATCGCGGTACAGATACATCAGCGCCGAAGCATAGTTGTTGTAACCGCCGACAAACCCGAACAAAAACTGCGAGATGATCGCGGGCTTTGCAAGCGGTAAGATCATCATGAAAAAGATTTTGAAATCGCTTGCACCGTCAATCTTCGCCGCCTCCAATATTTCGTTCGAAATCGCGCTGTCGAAATACGATCTTAAAAAGAACACCGTTCCCGCGCCCCCGAACATTCCCGGAATAAGAATGGCGAGCACGCCTTTGCTTCCCACCCAGCCGATACTTGCATAAAAGAGATAACTGACAAAGCCGAAGGCGCCGAGCGGCAGCATCATCGTGGTCACCGTGATCATAAACAGCGTCTTACGTCCCGGAAAACGATACTTCGAATACATGAACGCCGCAAACGCCGAAACGAGAAGCCCGCCGACCAAAGGGATTAACGTCTGCCACAGGCTGTTGAAAAAGCCGATGATGAGCGAAGGTACGCCGTTTATCGCGTTATATTCCGAACTCGTGGACATCGCCATCTGAAAGCCTTCCAAACTCCACGTCTTCGGGAATAGGGTATATCCGTTCGTTTTTCCCATTTCCACGATCTCCGCGTCCGTTTTGAACGCCGTACATAGAACGATCAGAAAGGGCAAAAACAAAAACACGGTATAGACGATCTGCACGACGTAGGCAAGTATCTTTGCAACGGGAATGCTCTTTCGTTTTTCCGCAGAGGAAATTTTTTCGGTATTTTCCATACTCAATTATCCTCCATCGCCACGAGCCGCTTTTTTACGAGGAACACGGAGGGAATCACCATGATGATAAAGAGCAGCCAGCTCAGGATCGACGCATAGCCCATTTCTCCGTTTTTCACGCCCGTGTTGTAGATATAGTACATAATGGTAAGTCCTGCGTCTTCGGGGCCTGCAAAGTTATCCCAGGTCATGGGCGCGAGCACCGTGGCTGCGTCGAATGTGAGAAGCCCTGCCATAAATCCCGCCAAGATCAAAAAGAACGTAATGGACGAAACGCCGGGTAGCGTGATATAGCGGAATTTGTGCCAGGCGTTCGCGCCGTCGAGCTCTGCCGCCTCGTAGAGCGACGGGCTGATTGCCTTAAACGCCGAGCAATACATAACGATCCCGTATCCCGGTGCCTGCCATATGATTGTGGTAAAAATCGCCCAAGTAAGCGTGGAGGGATTTTCCAAATTGTTCAGCCACTGAATATGCGTACCGAAAATCGCATTCAAAACGCCGTTCAAATCGAAGACGTTCCCCCACATGATAGAAACCGCAACCGTGGAACAGATGTACGGAACGAAGTACAGCGTTTGAAAAATCCTCGTTCCCTTTACGTTTTGACTCAAAAACGCCGCAATCATCAGGGCGATACCGAGCGAAAAGAACTGCGCCGCCGCCAAAATCAACGTGACCTTAATTGCCGAAAGCAGCTTAGTATCGCCTATCAGCATTTTGAAATTGGCAAAGTTGTTCCATTTCATGGTATCGAGCTTGCCGAATTTCATCGACGAAAACATCGCCTGCAACGATACGACGATCGGATAAGCGTTGAATACGACAAATCCGATAAGCGGGATCGCCACGCCGATCCAGCACATGATCCAGCTTTTACGAAATTTCCTTTTTTTCTTTTCGGGCGGCTTTACGGAAGAACGCGATTGCTCCGTTTGTAAAACGGCAGTCTTTTCCTCCATTCTTACCACCTCCCGTTCATGACGATGGAAACCTTTCCGATATCGTTATTGGCTATGCCTGCAAAATCCTGCATGAACTTTTCGGGCGTGGAATAACCGAGCCGAAGCGCCTGATTAAAATTGCCCGCCCATTTATCTACCCAGGCGCCGTTGTTGAAATACGCCCAGTCGCCGATTTCCGCGCCCTGCGCCGCCATCGCCGCCGCACGGAAATTGCGGTCTCCGCCAAGCGCTGCAAATTCGTCGCTCAACGCAAGCACGCTCTGGTTGGGCACGTTGCCCGTTTTCATATAAATTTTCTGTCCTTCCTCGCTCGCCGCCCAGCGGATAAACTTCCACGCCGCCTCGTAATTTTCAGAGTCGGAATTTTCGGGAATGAGCAATGTATAAAACGTGGCATATCCCGTTTGCCGCCCGACGAACGGAACGCCGCTCACGGCGTCTTTATCGAGTTCGCCCGTGTAAACCGATCCGCCGTATTGCTTGCCGATGACTTTGAGGTATTCGTTCGCAAACGTTTCTTCGCCCGTATAATACACGCTGCCGCCCTTATACTCCCGCCACTGCGAAGGGAACATAATATCGTATTGCCCTTTATAGGAAACCTCCAAGGTAGTCGTCTGACCGAGCGTGCCCGACGCCATGGCAACCCTGTTCGCCGCGCTATATAAAGCGTCAATCGCTTCGTTCATTCCCGAGGACACGCCGTAACCCGTTGCAACCATGCCGCCCGTCTTTTCCCGCGGGACGGTAAAGTTGATGAATTCTCTCATGGCTGTTCCCTGCGAGGGCAGAATGTGCAAACCGGACATGGTGGCAATATCCGATTGCTGCACCTTGTCCTCGTACCGCACGACCTCGCCCGCCGCATAATGTCTGCCGTTTACCGTAACGCCGTCCTGCGCCGTAACGAGATAGTTATCCGAATCGTCGAGCGCCGTGAATGTATATTTCTCGCCGTCGTATCCAACGCAATCGCCGCCGACCGACCAACCCATCGAAAACCAATGGTGCATCATACTCCCGTAATCCGTAGGAGATTCTTCGTTATACGACGTAGTGAAGCATTTGCTGAGATAGCGGTATTCCTCCCAATTCATGGGAATGAGATTATTAAAAATTTTATATACCTGTTCGCCCGCAAGATTTTCGCTTGCCGTCGCACCCTCTACGGGAGGCTTTGCGCCGTTTTCGGCAGTGTATTCCGCATAGCCGTGCGGCTGCAATCCGGGATACTTTGTTGCGAGATTCTTTTCCTCGCAGGAAACGATTTTGATCCCCGAATTTTCGAACACGCTTTTGCTGTAATAAAGCACCATGGGATTGGCGCCGAACGGAATTCCCTGAATCGCCGCGCCCTCCCCCGCCATGCGTTTACCGTTTGCATCATCCTCTTTATCGATGCGAAACGCCCGCGAAAAGGAAGCGGGGATTTCCTCCTCCTTATAGCTTCCCGGCATTTCCTCGTAAAATTGCGTTAAATCAAGATAGTAGTCCTCTACTGCAAATTGCTTAAATTCAGCATCGGTCAACATTACGACGTTGGGCGGATCCACCATAAAATCCGTTCTGCCGATCTGCCCGCGGTTATCGCCCGTAACCTTTACGCCGTCCTCTTTCCCCTGTCCGTTATTATAAGCTTCTATCATTTCGCTGATAATTCTGCCGTTTGGCACGGAGGTCGAATACCAAAAATCGATTTCGCCCGAACCTTTGCCCCCGCCGCAGGCAACAAGTCCTAATGTCATACAGCCCGCGAGCGCTCCGCAAACCATTGCCGACATAATTTTTTTAAGTTTCTTCATAGTTTAACTCCTTATATTTATTTATATATATTTAAGGTTACGGCTTTCGCCTACCAATTCCGATATAATAAAACGAGTTTCTACACCCTCTATCACGTTTCAAAACATTTTTTATCTGAAATCGATATTTTTTTCTTTCAGCCAGTCGAACGGATCGTCGTCTTTACAAACCTTTCTATATTCCCGCGGACTTACCCCTTTCCATTTCGTAAACATCCGCGTAAAATACTTTTCGTCCTCGATTCCTACCATTTCCGCGATCTCCTCGACTTTCAGATCGTCTCGTTTTAACAATTCACAGGCGTTTGAGATGCGGAACTTATTGATGTAGTTGATCGGCGTCATCTCTATATTGCTGCGGAACATATAAATAAGTTGCCGTTCCGATACGCACATATCTTCCGCTATCTGTTCGAGCGTCAGATTCATACGGTAATTATTGTTTATATAGTCGATGATATCCCTGAACTGTTTGAAAAACACCGACCCGCGTTCGCTGACTTTCAGATAGCGGTTTTTATACTCGATCAACCGACCGAATACCAACAGCGTATAGGCGGAACATACCATAGACTGTACGTCGCTTCCGTTATATTTTTCCACCAACTGTTTGAGCAGGTCTATCAGTTCCGCCGAATCCGTCATCCGTACATACGGCTTTTCCCTTGTAAAGCCGCAGGCTTCGAACAGTTCGTCCAACTCCTCCCCGTAAAAATCCACCCAAATATACGACCACGGATCTACGGCATTGGGATAATATGTATATTCCTCGTTCGCATACAGTAAAAAAGCGTTTCCTCTTCCCAATGATATTTTGTTTTCACCGCTGTGCAATGTTCCGAAACCGTGTAAAACGAAATGCAGTGAATGATACCGTTTCCGACGCAGTTCGCTCTTTTTTCTCGGCAAGCAATGCTCCTGACCTACCTTTTTGATCTCGATTCCGTATGTTTTTCCGCCGTATTCAAATTCCAATTTTTTTCTTCCTATTAAAGTTTTATATCTGTTACGGATGTAACAGATACGGGGCGCGCCCCGTCAAAATTTTCGCTAATCCTCTGCGAACTTTATTTTTTACTGTCATAATTATATAATATATTTTTGTCGTCTGTCAATACGTTCTGAAAAAATGTCGATATAATCCACCTTTACCCCCCCCCGACTCACCTGAAACCGCACTTTTTCAGCCTGTTTTCGGTCATGATTTATAGTAAAAAGAACGGAGCGTCAGCCCCGTTTTGAATATACAAATCCGATACATATCCAATCGACTACCAATGCCCTATTTCTCTTTGTTATTGATATATTCTGCTAAGACTGTATTAGGGGTATAAAATTCGACTTAAATCTTTTACACAAATAGTAAAAATTTTATTTGCAACGCCCTATAAAACATATTTCCCCACCCGATTCGAGGGTAGGGCTTTGCTATATCTTTCATAACCTGAACGGTTAATTCGCTCAAATCATCGTAATTACTTTTACTAAGTAACAACGCTCTTGCCACTGCAAGAGTCATTAAAGTATCATCCGTAATCGACACCCGTCGGCAAACCACGCAAAATCTTTTCCATAATGTTCCTTAAATTCAAACCTGCTGCCAACGATATCGCCTATAATTGCACCTATCATTTACGCCGTCTCCCCATTAAAATAATCATCATCCCCAAATCGCTTCTTGTCTTGACGATTTAAATTTTTACGTTTTGTCTTTTCCATGATTAAAACGCCGTATTCCTGCTCAATATATCAAATATAAACGGGCAACTTTTCTGCAGTATGCCTTACGCTGTAACTGCAATGTTTTTTAAGTTTTCTCAATTCAAACAAAGAAATTCCTTGTCCAAACGCGTCCTTATTACTTCTTTTGAAGGCTTGCGCAAAGAGAAAGTATTTTGTTCCTTGCGCCGTCAAATAAAACGATTGTTCGCCCTTAGCCGTGGTTGTACAATAAATAAAGTTTTTCATTCGTATTCTCCCGAAAAATAATTGTGCCACTTTATAAGTGAAAGCCGGCAGGCTCTTTATAAGCCCGCCGGCACATTGATTAAGCCACCATTTTCAACAGTTCTTCGCGGCTTAACAGATGTTTTGTTTCTAACGCTTCTACAATTTTATCGAATACCCCTTTATGCTCCGAAATAATATTTTTAACTTTTTCGTGCGTTTCGTTCAATATCTCAATGCGTTTTGCAACCACTTTTTCGCCTTGCGAATCCGAAATTACTCCGCACCGAGAATAATCAAGCAAGTATTCATAACCGAATTTTCCGCCTTCCGTTATCATAAAATTAAGGCTCATTATCGCTTGCCTCATATCGTTTGAGCATCCGCACGAAGCCTCGCCGAACTCTATTATTTCGGCTACTCTTCCGCCAAGAGCAATTGCAACGTCGTCTATGCCGTCGTTGTTTTCGGAGCAGCATATCTCATCGTCGTAAATCATACGGGTATGTCCTTTCGATTGCCCTTGAGGAATGATCGTTGCAGTCGACACCTTGTCCGGTTTTAAGTATAACGCCACAATCGCGTGCCCCGCTTCGTGTACTGCCACCAAATGTTTTTCGCTGTCTTTAATTTCGCCTTCAACGCCGTGAAAAGCAAGACGATTCATGGCTGTTTGAAAACAGTCGAAGTCGATAACCAATTGTTTTCTTTCGATAGCGAGAATACCGGATTCGTTCACAAGACATTCGAGTTGCGCCCCGGAATATCCGGAAGTTACTCTTGCAACGTAATCCACGTCAAGACTTTTCGGCATTTTTATTCTGTCGAAATACAGACTTAAAATTTTCTTTCTGTCGTCAAGTGACGGTAATCCGATTTCGAAAATTCTGTCAAATCTTACGGAACGCACGAGCGCCGGACCAAGTCTGCGAATATCATTACAAGTTGCAACGACCAACACGCCGTTCTCGTCTTTTAACGAATCGAGTTCCTGAAGGAGAATTTTCATCGCTTTGTCGTTCATTGCAATATAATACTCGTCGCGAAGTCCTGCAATTTTATCGAATTCGTCAATCAATAAAAGACACGGTTTCATTTTCTTTGCCTGCGCAAACGCTTCCTGAATAAATTCTTCCGAATTATCTCTTGTGCAATCCGCCGCACGCAATTCGATTATGTTGATATTTTCATCGGCAATCGATTTTGCCATTACGGTTTTTCCGACGCCGGGATAACCGTAAAGCAGAACGCCTTTTGGAATATGTACGCCGCAATCCGCATATTTTGCCGCGTTATGCAGAAAATCTTTCAACTGCTCTAATTGCGCGACTTCTTTTTCGTAACCTGCGATTTTAGTTTTTGTAGTAATCTGTTCCGTTTTTGCCATCGGCAAATCCTCCGTAAAATAGATTAAGTCTGCACCCTTGTCCGATAGGGTGAGTATAACGAGAACTACTGCAAAAAAATTACCCATTATATTGTAATATAATGGGTAGAATTCTATAAAAGGTGATAATTATGGGGTTTTAATTGATTTTTGTGAATTTTAGTCCGTATAAATCGTATTCGCCGTCGTCTTTTTGAATGACCTGCGGCATTTTTTCTTTGCTTGCTTTTAACATTTTCTTAAAAAGTTCGTTTTCCAGCAGCGGTGCATAAATATGCCAATTTTCCCGTTCTTCTTTTTCGTAATCTTTTATAACCAGGTATAAAACGTATTCTTCCGAAAGCAGTTCTTTCACTTGTTTATTACGCTCTTCCTTTGTTTGCCGTATCTTTTCGTAGATTATGTCTTTTTCGTCCTCATCGGCGAGCCTTAAATCTTGATACAATAATTTTAATTTTTGTTCATATTCCTCGCAAGAGTTTATGATTTTTCTTTTTTTGTCATAAACCGTGGAAGTACTTTTCGTTTCTGGCTCTTTTAGCATATCCGAAATTGCAATATACGTTTTTTGCTTATCTTTACCCGTTCGATAGTCAATTCCTTTTACGCTCTTATAAACGTATTCCATGGGGGCGTCGTAAAACGTATGCTTTTTTTCGCGCTTTGAATCGGAAACGACGATTTCTTGGAAAAATTCCGGGGCGTCGGCATTGTATTTTTTTGCGATTATATCAATTTCTTTTGATACCCTGACGCTATCGTAAGCTCTCTTGGCTTTATCTATTTCGATTCCCGAAAGTACGGCAAGTTTGCATACGTCTTTATAAATATTCTGTACATTTTCAGGGTATTCTCCGCTGTTAAGTTTATCCCATAAGATGCTGTTTAATTTTTGCGACAAATTTACAATGTTTCCGATTTTATTTTCACTCGTAGAGTGATCCAATTCGGCAAGCGTTTTCTTTTTACTTTTCCCCGACTTAATTCCGCATACAGGCACTTTGAATAAATCTTTTTGCTTAAAGGCAGTTTCTACAATTAACTTATCGTTTGTAATAAGCATTGTGTCGGAATCGTAATCGCAGCCGTTTAATCGTTGCTGTATGTTTTCTCCGATCGCATTCACGCAAACGATATTTTCTCCTAAATCGAAATAATTCCAAATATCACCCGATAAATTATTCGTCACGCCGTACAAATTCCCCATCGTGATATGAGGAGAACGGGCGCATACTAATTTTTCACCGTGTCCGAACTTTTTACAGGCTATTTCACCTATGTCTAAATCAAGGGAATAATCTAAAACGTTTTTGAACAAGCCAAAATAAACGCGGTCATTTTTAGAAGGCAATACATACCCTTTCTCCACGCCGTTTTTCAATTCTTGTTTGTATATATCTTTCGCTTCTAACGAAATAATATGATAGCCCTTGATTTCCATTTGAATCTCTCCTTGCCGCTATTATACAACATTTAATCCACTTTTTCAATCGAAACCGATACTCTATAAAAAAGAACCCGGAGAATAAATCCGAGTTCCTTCTATTTTTAAATTATTTCAAAATGTTTTAATGCGGCTTTGATCGCGTCCGACATTTCTGCCGTCGGGTGAGAACGCGGACGCTTTAATTCTTCTACTGCGTTCGGCGCATCATACATAGGCAAGCCTAAATCTCGTTTCACTTCGGCAATGTAAGCCGTATGCACTTTGAAACCATACTTTTCTTCAATATACGCTTGTATATCTTTATAAGTCGTTTTCTTTTTCGGTTTTTGTTCGTTTAACTCTTCTTGAAGTTTTTTAAGCGATATTTGCCCGTCACTTTCTCCGAACTCAACGTCAATGCTGATATGTTTTTCTGATTTTTTGGACAAGCAAACCAACGTCTCCACGTGTTTGGTCTGCGGAAACATGTCGTACGGCTCGATTCTCTCGATATTAAAATATCTGCTATTCCGTTCGTTTTCGTTTACGTATGCCGTTGCGTTTTCTTCCGCATCGATTTTTTCCATGCTCTTTATCAACGCGCCGTTTTCCTCGCGTAAATTACCCGTTAAAATGCCAAGATCGCGAGACAGCGTCGCAGGGTTGCAACTGATCATCACAATGCGTCCGATTCCGGAATTCAGAATGGCGTAAAGCACGCTCCGCGCCACCCCCGCACGAGGCGGATCGACAATCAGCACGGTGTTTTCCGCGCGTTCTTTCCGCATGATTTCGGGCAGTTTTTCCGCCACGTCTCCGCAGATATTTATCATATTTGTTAAGCCGTTCTTTTCTTTGAGTTTTTCCGCGCAGGCGCTGGCTTCCGCATTGAGTTCCACGCCGTACGCCCGTTTCGCGCGTTTCGCCGCCATTGCCGTGAGCAATCCGCCGCCGGAATACGCGTCGATCACCACGTTCGCGCCGTTCGCAAAACATTCTTCCAATGCCTTCCGATACAGTTTTTCGCGCACTTCGGGATTCACCTGCACAAACGTTTCCGCGCCCGCCTCGTAACGTATACCTTCCGATACTCCGTCGATATGTCCTGCGCCGCAAAGCGGATAAAATTTATCGCCGAATATCACATTTGTATCTTTATCGTTTACATTGATAAACGCGCTGCACTCCGGAAAAATTCCGCGCAATTTTTTGATCAGCACGTCGCTTTTGGGCAAACGTTTTTCCGTTGCCACCACCGTGACAAGGTAATTACCGTCGATTTCCCGCGCCACCAGATGCCGGAGCAAACCTTTTTTGGTTAGTTCGTCGTACGCGCTTGCCCCCGATTCGGCTATATATTCCTTAAATGCTTTCATCAAACGCTCCGCCCATGCGGGGTGCAGAGCGCAACGCCCGATCGGTACGATTCTGTGGCTTCTTTCCGCATAGAATCCGAGAACCGCGTTGCCGTTCGCGTCTACCCCTACGGGCAGTTGCAGTTTGTTTCTGTACTCGTAGGGCGACGAGCAGGGCACAACAGGCAGGACTTCCGCCTCTATCCCGCCGATTTTTTTCAGCGCGCCGCGCACCTTTTCCCTCTTGAATTCCGTTTGCAAATCGTATTCCGCATGTTGCAGACAACACCCGCCGCACGTTTTAAACACGGGGCAGACGGGCGCGCGCCGCCGCGGCGACGGAGTAAATATTTCTTCGATTTTTCCGTACCCCGTATTTCCCTTTATTTTCAGAACGCGGAAAGAAATTTCCTCGCCCGGCAAGGCGTACGGCACGAAAAAAGTGCAATCTTCCACGCGTACGACCCCCTCGCCGTCGCTTCCGAAAGATTGCACTTTTCCGCTGAGAATATCGTTCTTATGCACCATTTTTTCTTACCCGTCCGGGAAATCCGTCCGCATCGCTTGCCCGATTGATAAAGCGCCGTTACACCGCTTTTTTTACGTTTTACCTGCCCCGTTTTCCTCTGTCTTTCCTATTTTTTCCCTACGTATTTACCGATTAAATAATTGACGCTTTTACGCATGCGAAACATCAGAAAATCGTAAAAGACAAAAAACAGACTGCCGCCGATAAGAAGCACGGGAAGAATGTGCTCGTCGATGAACGGAATCGCCGTATTCGCCGAAAAAACCGCTTTCCATACAAAGAACATCGCCGCGTCGAACCAAGCCGTTTTAACAATGCCGAAAAGCACGTCCGTACCGAAAATTTTTCCGTCCGCTTTACCGAAAATTTTTCCGTCCGCTTTTTTGCCCGCCGCCTTTTTTTCCGTGGCGGTAGTTTTTTCTTTTCCTGCCGCAGGCGAGTCCCAATCCACTTCCCATTCCGACGCGCGGCGTTCCGCGTTTTCCGCCGTTTCGTCTGCTTTTATCGACGAATCCCCGCCGCCGTTTTCGCCGCCGTTTTCTCCCGTGCGTTCTTTCTTTTGCGCCGCACGCGCGTGCAACCGCGCCTGAATTTCATTAACGAGCGGATGCAACCCGAAAAACAGGGTATACGGCAAAGTATCGAAAAAATTAAACCCGTTAAACAGCAGCGTAAGTACGTTGGCGGCGACAAAGCAAAGCGCCGCGCCTTTGAAATAGCCTCTGGAAAGAGGCAACATCATGCACAGGCACGCAATCAGATAGCCGGTAAACAGCATGGGCGAATATAAAGTTCCGACGGTTAAACCCAACGTAGAAAAAGCGCAGGCAATCGCGGACAACGCCGTTTCTTTCGAACTTTTTTTCATCTTTGTTCAATCCCCTGCGGCGCATTAACGAAGCGCGGTTTATACTCTGCGCGCTTTGCGCTCCGCCTTTTTATCTGCACCCGCAACAGAGGGAAAACAAGCAGTCTACGCACAGGTAAGTATAACAACAGGAAATACACTGCGAACACGCGTTTCCGCCGCCCATCTGTCTGTCTTCGTAAACGGGCTCGCCTTCGCGTTCGTTTTTGGCGGAACGCTTTTCGTAATCGTTCTTTGCGTTGAGTTTTCCGTACGCTTCGCGGTATTTTTTGTTATCGCCGTCCAGTTCAATGGCGATTTCCAGTTGTTTTTTGCTTTCGTTCGTCCAGTTTTTCTTATAGAAAACGCACGCCTGTAAATAATGCCATTCGGCGTTTCGTTCGTTGAACGCGTCCAGTTTCGCCTGCGCTTCGTTTACTTTATTCTCTTTCAGCAGCGCCGCCACTTCTTCCAGAGCCGCGCTGCCGCCCGTTTCTTCGCGTTCTTTCTGCGCGCGCGCCGTTTTTATCTCGGCATACGCCGCTTCCAGTTTCGTCAGGTTCTGCGCGCCTTCGTTTCCCGCTTCCCCGTCCAGCCATCTGTCTTCTTCGTATTTCTTTTTCAGTTCTTTGTAACGGGCTTCGATCTCCTCGTCCGTGGCGTTCTCGTCCACGCCGAGAAAACGATAGTATTCGTTCATGCTCTTGCTCCTTTTTCCTTTTCGCTCGGTATATCCTTATTGTTCGTTTTGCCTTCGTTTGCCCCGCGCGCCGCGCACGCTTTTTTGCAATTTTTCCCCGCGCGGGAAAGCCGTTCTTTCACTTCCCTCGTTTTGGCGGGCAGACCGCGCAACAGAATATTATCGGTTAAATCGCGGTTGAAACAGAATTTTATTCCCGCCGTATTGTCGCGTATATCGTAAAAAAGACTGTTGAAAATATAGTCGATTTCTTTGCCGTACTCTTTTAAAAGCGTCGCGCCGTCTTTCGCGCCGTACGCGCGGATAAACACGTTATACGAGCCGCTTTTTCCGTCTTTATCGTAATCGTCCAGCGCGTCGATCAGGTAAATCCATTTTCCTAAAACGTAAAACAGATTTCTGGTACAATCGGTTTTCTTGTCTTTAAGCAGTAAATCCGAAACGTCCGCCAGCGCGGTTGCCGTGGCGTCCGCCGCCCTGTCCACGCTGTCCGTTCCGCCGTTTTCTTCGGCGAGGCGCTGCGCCGCAAAATCTCTGATCAGCGTTTCCGTGAGTTCGGGATAGGCTTTTTTCGCGCGGCGAAAGCCTGTTTTAAACCACAGACGTTTTCCCCTGCCTTTTTTCTCGTCTTTTACGTCGTCGTCGTATTTCAGATAGGCAAGAACGGTATTCATCGCGCCCAACGCCCGCGTAATATCGTCGGATTTCGCCATCGGGCGTTTCTTCCCCATGCAATGCGCCGCGCAACGGGAATTTTCTATCGTCAGGTCCGTACCGCTTATATTGTGCAATAAAACGGAAAAAAACGTAACGTCGTACGAAAGTCCCATACGCGAAGTAATGCCGCACACCTCGCCGATGGCTTTGCAAACGCCGCAATACGCCGCTTTATATAAATTATCGTCTTTGATATATAAATAGGGCGTATCCGCGCGCACGTATCCGAACATTATCCGCTCCTTTTTTCTTCGCTATATTATAGCATGTTTTTTTACCGCGCGCAACCTGTAACGGGGAGTATCACCGTAAAACACCGAAAATATCACCTGTTTTTCAAATTGAGCGCCGGCTTTTTTAATTTTTTTAAGCCTTTTAAGGCAAAACCGGCGCGGCGATAAGGTATTTGCCCCTCGCCTTACGCCGCATAACCATAAACGATTATTCTTTTTTCTCCGATTCGGGAACGGCGTCTAAAAACGACAAAATCGCGGCGGTGATCTTCTTCCCTTCGGGCGGAAAAACGTCGGTAAATCTCGGCTCGGAATATCTTACGTCGGTAATCGCCTTGGGCGGTTTCATCGCCGTAAGCAGATTCAGCCTCTTCACCCCCTTGTAACTGTCCTTTACGTCGTTCCCCGAAAGACAGTATAAAACGTCCTGCGGACATTTATACGGATTCACCGTAGCGACAAGCACCAACGGAGTTTCGTCCTTTTCGTTTTCCTCTCTGAATTTGTCCGCCACGGCGGAGGCGACGCCCGTTTCCGGGTCGGTGGGATAGCCGTATTCCTCAAAAAGGTTATACATCGATTCCAACACGTCGTCTTCGGAAGCGAAATCGGCGTAAAAATCGCGCGAGAAGGCGGCAATCTCTTCTTCCGTTGCCGAAAGAGTTCCCGTTTCGTCTAAAAGATTCATGCGCTCGGCAACGCTTGCGGCGTTTCTGCCGCTCAGTTCGAATAAGATTCTTTCCAGATTCAGCGGCACAGCCACGTCCAACCCTCTTTCCATGCTGCGGCGGAACGGCTTATCCGCGTCCAACGCGCCTTTCGTAAACAGATCCAGCGCGGCTTTGTTGCGGTTGAACGGCATGAAAATTCTGCGGACGGGCAGTCCCATTTTCTTGGCGTACCAACCCGCAACCGCGGCGTTCAGATTACCCGAAGCCACGGAAAAATCCACTTCCTCGCCGTCCTCGATCTGCCCCGAAGAGCAGAGGTCGGTATACGCCGAAAAATACCATACGATTTCCGGAATAATACGCGCAACGTTGGAAGAATTGCCGCCGACAACCGAAAACGAACGGCTTTTTAATTCTCCGCCGAATTTTTCGGAACAAAGCATGCGTTGAATGAAATGCTGACATACGTCGAACGAATCGGCAACGCCCGCCGCGTATACGCGCTTGCCCTCCTGCACGCACAGATTAAAGCGCTGCATTTTGGAAAGTCCCTCTTCGGGATACAGAATCGCAAGATATATATCTTCGTCGTTTCTGAAATTTTCTATCAACGATACGCCCGTATTGCCGGAAGTCGCCGCCAGAACCAGCGTTTTTTCTTTTTTACCCAGCGTTTCTTTGGCTTTTCTGTACAACGGAGCAAAGATATTCACGGATAAATCTTTTTCGGAACAGGTTTTGCCGTGAAAAAGTTCCAGCACGTACCTACCGCCGTCGATTTTCACCAAAGGCGCTTCGTCCTTGCCTTCGAACCCCTTAAACGCGGTTTGACATACGTTTTTTAAAAATTCGTCGCCGAACTCGCCGAAATACAGCGCAAGAATGTACTTCGCCCGCTCCGCATACGACATATCTTCCATCTTCGCGCGTTCTTCCTTGCCGACGTAAGGAAAAGCAGCGGGCACGTACATTCCGCCGCCCGCCGATAAAGAACGGTACACCGCCTCTGCCGCCGATACCGTCTCCCCCTTTCTTGTACCGATAAACTGCATAAATCACCTTCCGGAAACGGCGTTACCCCGCGCGCGAAACCGCACGGGGAATAAAGCCGTTGGGTTGAAATAGTTGTTGCTCTTCTTGCTTTTATCGCCTCGTTTCGCTTTTTCGTTCTTACACGGTAAAAAGAAGCGGCGGGCGACAGAGCGTAATGGTTATTAAAAAATTACAGATATTTAACGATGAAATCGGGCAGATCTTCTCTTGCCGACGAAACGGAAACGGTAATGGTAAGATTGTTTTCGTTTGCCACCTTATCCAGCATATAGAAAAACGCGCCCAGTTCCTTAGCCTGCTTTCCCGCGACTCTCATCACGCCGTCGATGTAGATATATTCGTTGTCGTGATTGCCGGCGATCACGCCTTTGATGAAACCGCAAAGCGCCGCCTCGCCCGCCACGTCGAAATCGGTGACGTCGATAAAGCGCACTTCCCGTTCCAGATCGTACATGCCGCGTTTGGTATCGGTAATAAACACAAGGTGACCTTTGGCGGTTTTCACCGCTTCGTTCGCCGCTTCTATCATGCGTTTGGTTTTGCCCGTTCCCTTCGCGCCGTAAATTACTTTAATCATTCTGAAACTCCCTCCAAAACAGTACTTTTTTTCCCTTTATCCGCCTCGCCCGCCGCGCCTTTTTATTAAGAGATTCGTTCGCGACGCGCGCCGGCGTTTTCCGAGTAATTATATTTTAACAAATTTTTACGTTAATTTCAAGGCTTTGCGTGAAAATTTTCAGTAAGTTTGGTAACTTTTTGAAAAAAAACGCAAAAATCGACTTTTCCTCGCCGATTTATGCGGCTTATTTTTCTGTTGCTTTCCTTTTCCGGATTCTTACGCGTTCTTTCTCAGAACCTTATCGAAAAAGTCCGCAATGCGTTCCATGCCTTTTTGAATGTCTTCTTCCGAAAGGGAATACGAAAGACGTACGTAATCGTCCGCGCCGAAGCACTTTCCGGGAATCACCGCCACTTTTTCCTCTTCTAACAGCGCGGCGGCAAAATCCGCCGAGCCGTTTATCCGTTTGCCTTTCCACGATTTGTTATACAGCGAGGAAACGCGCATCATCACGTAAAACGCACCCATAGGCTTTACGCAGTCCACGCCGCGCACGCTCTCAATCAGCCCGAGCAGTTTCTCCCTGCGTCGGGCGTAAATATCCGCCATTCGATTTATTTCTTCTTCCGGCGACGAAAGCGCTTCGATAGTAGCGTACTGCGACGCGGTACAGGCGTTGGAAGTGGCGTGACTCTGAAAGGAATCGATCGCCGCCGCGATATCTTTCGGCGCGGCGAGATACCCCACGCGAAACCCCGTCATCGCGTACGTTTTGGAAACGCCGTTCACCGTTATCGTCAAATCTTTCATCTCTTCGGAAACGGCTGCAAAAGAAAAATGCTCGGCGCCGTCGTACAGAAGTTTTTCGTAAATCTCGTCGGAAAGCACGAAAATATTATGTTTACGGCAAACCGCGGCGAGCGATAAAATTTCCTCTTTCGTATACACCGCGCCCGTGGGATTGCAGGGTGAATTGAAAATCAGCAGTTTCGTTTTAGGGGTTACGGCGCGTTCCAATTGTTCCGCCGTCATTTTAAACCCGTTTTCGCCGCTTGTTTCCACCGTTACGGGCACGCCGCCGCACAGTTTCACCGCTTCGGGGTAAGTCAGCCAGTACGGTGCGGGAATAATTACCTCGTCGCCCTCGTTGATCAGCGCGTAACACACGTTGAACACGGAATGTTTCGCGCCGTTGGAAACGATTATCTGCGAAGGCTCGTAACTCAGTCCGTTTTCTTCCAGCAGTTTTTTGCAGATCGCCTTTTTCAGCGCGGGCAAGCCGGAAGAGGGCGTATATTTCGTCTGTCCCTCGTCCAACGCGCGTTTCGCCGCGTCGATAATATGCGCGGGAGTGGGAAAGTCCGGTTCTCCCACGCCGAACGACACCACGTCTTCGCCTGCGGCTTTCATCGCCTTCGCCTTTGCCGTAATCGCCAACGTCAACGAGGGTGAAACCGTTGCAATTCTTGCAGAAATTCTCTGTTTCATCTTTTTATCCTTCTTTGCTTGTAAAATTGCGTTCAAGTATCGAAGTCATAAGCAGCACGGCTTTCGGCCGAGTCAACGGATAACGCTTTTCTCCGTTTGTTTCCCGTTATTTTCCCCTGTATCGTATATTATTTTGATTTTACGCCTTTGGTTTTATTCCGCGGCGGCGCCGCGCCGTTTTCGTCTTTTTGTCCGCGCTCATTCTCCGGCGTTACCGAGCATCATTTCGCGATCCGCCACGGCAAGCGCCTCCACCATTTCGTCCATATCCCCCGCCAGAAATTTTTCCATATCGTATACGCTATACCCTATGCGATGATCGGTAATGCGGCTCTGCGGATAGTTATACGTGCGGATCCGTTCGCTTCTGTCGCCCGAACCGACCAGCGAGCGACGGCTCTCTTCCCGTTCTTTTCCCGCCTTGCCGCGATATAAATCGTACAGCCTGGAACGCAGCACCTGAAACGCGCGCTCTTTATTTTTCAATTGCGACCGCTCGTCCTGACAGGTAACCACGATGCCCGTGGGAAAGTGCGTAAGCCGCACGGCGGAAGCCACTTTGTTCACGTTCTGCCCGCCCGCGCCGCCGGAATGGAAAATATCCACGCGGATATCTTTATCGTTGAGTTCCACTTCCACGTCCTCGGCTTCGGGCAACACCGCCACGGTGGCGGTTGAAGTATGAATACGCCCCTGCGTTTCCGTTTCGGGAACGCGCTGCACGCGGTGCACGCCGCTTTCGTATTTCAGGTATTTATAAGCGCCTTTGCCGCTCACCTGATACACCGCTTCTTTCACGCCGCCCAGTTCCGTAGCCGAAACGTCCGCGGCTTCCATTTTCAGCCGTTTTCTGCCGCAATACCCCGCGTACATACGGCAGAGCACCGCCGCAAACAACGCCGCCTCCTCGCCGCCCGCGCCCGCGCGGATTTCCAGAACGCAACCTTTTTCGTCGTTTTCGTCCTTAGGCAAAAGCAGTATTTTAAGTTGATCTTTCATCGCGGCGAGTCGTTCTTTGCAGGCAAAGCCTTCGGCGGTGAGAAGGTCTTTCATTTCTTTATCGCTCTCTTCTTCCGCCGCCGCAAAAGCGTCCGTCATCTCTTTTTCTTTTAACAGATAAGCCTCGTACGCTTCCGCCGTTTCGCTTATATCCGCGCGCTCTTTGGAATATTTCGCATACAAAACGGGATCGGCGAACACTTCGCTTTTGGAAAGTTCGTCGCTTAAAAAATCGTATCTTTCTTTTATTCCGCGTAACTTTTCAAACATATCGTACTCCCGTTTTCGTACGTCGTTTTTTACGACGCCGTTTATCCGTTTATCCGCTTTCCCCCGCGTTTATCCTTACCGATCAAAACACGATTTTCACGTACCTGTCCTTACCGAAATCGTCTTTTAAAATCATGGAATAATCGCAGTATTTAAACAGTTTCACCACCGCCTGCGCCTCGTTTTCGCCCACTTCCATAAAAAGCGAACCGCCCTTTTCCATATATTTCCCCGCTTCCGAAGCGATTCTTCGGTAAAAATCAAGTCCGTCTTTTCCGCCGTCCAGCGCCAGAAGCGGCTCGTGATCTTTCACTTCCCGTTGCAGCGTAGGAATTACGTCGGTAGGAATATACGGCGGATTAGAAACGATTAAATTGAACCTGCCGCGCAGGCGGGCAAACAAATCGGAATGCACGAACCGCACGTCGGCACCGCACTTTTCGGCGTTGGCTCTGGCAACTTCCAGCGCGCCCTCGCTGATATCCGCCGCCGTCACTTGCAGCGCAAGTCCCTTTTTCTCGCTTTCCTTTTTCAGAGCGATGGCAATCGCGCCGCTGCCCGTGCAAAGATCCAGCGCTTTATCGCCGTTTTCCGCGCAGGCTAACGCCAGGCGGGTCAATCCTTCCGTTTCGGGCCGGGGAATCAGAACGCGTTCGTCCACGTTCAGTTCATAGCCGTAAAAATCGGTATTGCCTATGATGTACCAGAGCGGTCTGCCCGTCAGGCGCTCGTCGGCGACGTTTAAAATATCGCGCACCTGCTCGCTTTTTAATAACCGCTCCTCCGAATCCACGGCGCTTTTCTGCATACCTAAAGAAAGCGCGAAGATCCATTCCGCCTCGTCCTCTTCTATTCCGGCGCGCGCAAAACGTTTTTTGATTACGGCAAGCAGTTTGCTCATTTCTCCCGCCACGGCAAACGAAGTTTCCGGCACTGTTTCGTCGGCGTCCATTAAAAGTACCCTGTTAAACGCCGCAATCGCGCATTCTATCATGCCGTCTTCCGGCTCTCTCGTGGTAAGCCTCTGCAACAAAAGCCCCGGCGCTTTGAATATCAGAAAGAATTTATTATCCGTCTTTGCAAGCGCGCGTAAAATTTCGTAAGAAATGCCCGCCACGAACGGCAACAATAAAAGTTTAAAACAAAAGCGGATCAGATAATCGAGTTTTTCGTTCCCCGTATAAATACTACCGCCAAGCAGCGAATTTGCCAGCGAAAACACAAGAATGCTTACCGCCATAACCAAAAACAGAAAGGTAGTGCCGCACCGATCGTGCACGCACGAACAGCCGCGCACGTTTTCGGGCGTGAGTTCCAACCCCCTTTCGTAAGCGGTAATGGTTTTATGCTCCGCGCCGTGGCACATAAATACGCGCTTGAGCGAGGGAATCAAAGAAATCGCCGCAAGATACAAAATAAAAATCGCAATGCGTATTCCGCCCTCGGCAAGGTTGAACCATATGCCGCCGTCTGTCTGCGGATCGAGTTTCGTCCATCTCGTCACCGCCTGCGGCAACGCCACAAACAACCCGACGGCAAGAACTATTCCCAAAAAAACGGAAATAAAATTGAATATGGAGTTCAGATTGATTTTATGTTTTTCCGTCAGCCATTTTTCGGCTTTGGACGGAGTTTCGTCCTCTTCTTCCGCCACCGCCGCGCTGCGCATCAGCACTTTATTGCCCACCGTCAACGAGGATATAAACGAAACCACGCCGCGCACGAAAGGCAGACGCAGAAATTTATTGCGCTTTTCGGGCGGAGTCAGCCGTTCGCTTTCCACCTGTATTTTTCCGTGCGGATCGCGCACCGCCGTCGCCATCGCGCATCTGCCGCGCATCATCACGCCTTCCAGTACGGCCTGTCCGCCGATGTAGGTACGCGCCGTTCGTTTTTGCTTCGCTTCTTTGTTCAAATTCAGATCTCCTTCAGGTTTCTTCCGCCTGCCCCGCGCGGTACAAACAGGCAGTTCGAGAAATACGAGCACGGGCGCAGGACGCGTACGGAAAGGTACGTAACCAAGCCCGCGAGTTAATAGCCCCGCATACTCCGCGTTTGAGAAACAAGCAAGACAAGGCGTTCGCGGCTTTTGTCCGCACGAGCGTACAGAGCGTACGCGACTGCGGCAAAAACGCAAGAACAACGCAGTATTGCGTAGTTTAACGCATAAGCCCGCCACCTCGACGCACGCGCAAGAAACGAGCAGTTCGAGAAATACGAGCACGGGCGCAAGGAGCGTACGGAAACGTACGTAACCAAGCCTGCGCGCAGTATGCCGAAGAAATGCGAAGTTTATCGCGCGCGCAACCGATAAGGAAAAGGCTTTAAGATGAATAAGCACCTTAAAGCCCGTTTCTTTTCTCTTCTTACATGCCGTATCTTTTCTTGAATTTATCGATACGTCCGCCGGTATCAACCAGTTTCTGCTTGCCCGTAAAGAAAGGGTGGCAACTGCTGCAAATATCCACTTTCAAAACGTCTCCCTCTTTGGTGGTACCCGTTTTAAAGGTGGCACCGCAGGCGCAGACAACCGTTACTTCGTGATATTTAGGGTGTATATCGGATTTCATGTCTTTCACCTCGCTAAAAAGTGCTTTCCTGTATCAGATGCTTTTCAATTATACAGTTTTTTCCCTTACTCGTCAACTGTTTTTGCGCGAATTTACAAAAAATAGTTGCAAAAATCGTCGGAATAGGATATACTATCATTATACAAAATACAAATTTCCGCGCGTCGGTATGTTTCTCGCTTTTTTTATGAGATTTTTCCGCATACTTTCCTCTTTTTCAATCAGAGGCGCCCGCGGCACGTATTTTGTCCAACGGCGGATATACGCGGATATAAATCCGACGTTTTCAATAAAAATCGGGTGTGAATTATGAAAATCTGGCAATTGCTTTCCCCAAAAAACTTAACGCGAGGCGACAGAGACCTTCCCGCGCTTACAAGCGGGTACGCAAAAGTTAAAATCACGCGCGCGTTGCTTTCCGAATCGGACGCGGCGGTGTATTCGGGCGCAAAAAAGGTAAAATATCCCGTTATTCCCGGCAGATACGCCGTGGGACAAGTGGTGGAAACGGGCGCCGACGCGCTTTTCAACAAGGGCGACCGCGTCTATCTTGCGGACGCTACCGATAACGAGGAAGCGGAAAGCGGCGTAGACGTCGCCGGCGAAACGAAAGACGGATTTTACCGCGATTTCGTATGCGTGTCCGCTTCGGAAGCCTACGCGTTGCCCCCGACGGTGAGCGACGAGGCGGCGTTTTTAATCGACGCCGTCGCCACGGCGGAAAAAATCGTGGACGAAACGGGCGTAGAAGCAGGGCGGCACGTGCTTGTGGTGGGCGGCGGCTTATACGCCAATATTTTATGCCAGATTCTCATCTGGCACCGCGCCGTGCCCGTGCTTGCCGATAACAACGCCGAACGTCTGACTCTTGCCAAAAAATGCGGCATATATTACACTTTTCCTTACGACGATACGCTGCGCGAAAATCTTTTGCGCATTACGGGCGGCATGCTTGCCGACGCCGCGGTATATTTCGCCTTTTCCAACAAAAGCGAACCTTCGCGCGTGTTCTCTCTTGTGCGGCGCGGCGCTTCGGCGGTATTCTGCGCCCGCACGGAAAAAAGCGTGGCTATCAACCTGGAAAACGCCATGAAAAACGACGTTACCGTAAAATGCGTTTCCGATAACCGCGAATATATCTCTTCCGCGATCAACGACCTTGCAAACAAGGCGGTAACGTACGGCGAATTTACCTTTAAGCAGTCTTCCGAAGAGGCGCTCCCCGCCGCTCTCGAAAAATACGCCGAAGGCGACGCGTCCGTATTAAACGAAGAAATCAATATCTTTAAATTCATTTTTTAAAACGTCTTACGGGGCGTAACGCGTTTTTCCGGTAAAAAGCGCGTTTTTTCTTTAATTCCCGTTCCGGATTTTCTTTACGAGGTAATATATATGAGCGAAACAACCTACGCGATCGCCTCCGACATTCACGGCTCGGCGGTATGGTGCGAAAAATTTCTTGCCGCGGCTGAAAACGCGGGCGCGGAACATATTCTGCTTCTCGGCGACCTTCTTTACCACGGGCCGAGAAACGATTTGCCCGACGGGTACGATACCAGAAAAGTAACCGCACTGTTATCTTCCGTAAAAGACCGCGTGCTTTGCGTGCGCGGAAACTGCGACAGCGAAGTGGACCAGATGGTTTTACCCTTTCCTATCCTTGCCGATTACGCGCTGTTTACCTTTGAAACCGCGGAAAAAACCGCCCGTCTTTTTCTGACGCACGGGCATTTGTTCAACGCGGAAACTCCGCCGCAATTAAACGCAGGCGACGTTCTGTTTAACGGACATTTTCACGTGCCCTGCCGTAAAATAACGTCAAACGGCGCTTATTATATGAACTGCGGATCGGTTTCTCTCCCCAAAGACGGTAGCCCCCATTCGTTCGTGCTGCTGAAAAACGGAAAATTCACCTGGATTGATCTTGCTTCGGGCAAAGCGTTCGACGAATTTTCGCTCTGATTTTTTTCGCGTTGCTTTTTGCTACTTTTTAAATTATTTTTTACAATCAACTAAATATCGGTAACGGTATATCGGCGGAGCGCTTATTTTGCACCGTCGATTTTTTTATCTCCCCTATCGACTACGTTATTTTTTGTGTTTTCCCCCGTTTTTTCGTCGAATCGCCGCCGTGCGGCATTCCGCATATGCCCGAATCCGCAACCGACAAACTCCGACGGCAAACGCCGTTTTTCTTTCTGCGCTTTTTGTCGTATGGCTCGCGGGGCATATCATAGCCGAAAAAAGCCTCGGAAACGCCGAAAAAAAGTCGCCTTCCCAAAAAGAAAACGACTTAAACGATGTTTACCAACGATTTTGAATTGCTTACGAAATAACTACGACCTGCGCGTAGCGAAGTACTTTTCCCGATTTGCGATAGCCTTTTAAATACACCTGCTTTACCGTGCCCGAAACTTCGCCTTCTTCGGCGGGCACCGCCATAATCGCTTCCGCTTCGTCGGCGGAAAAAGGCTGCCCTACGGGGAATATCGTTTCGATTCCTTCGTCCGCAAGCAATTTTTCAAAACTTTTCAGCACCATTTCCAACCCTTTTTTCGTCTGCTCGTCCGCGCACGAAGAAAGCGCCCGTTCCAGATTGTCGCCCACGGGAAAAAGCGCGGCGATTACGTCGTTTCTGCCGTCGGCATAGCGCTGCGCCGATTGCTTTTCCGTACGTCGCCTGTAATTTTCATACTCGGCGGTAACGGCGTACCATTTCCGTTTATTTTCCTCAGCCTCTTTTTTCGCCGTTTCCAGTTCGGCAAAAAGTTTCTTTTTCTTCTCGCACTTTTCTCCTTTTTCTCCGTCGGGACCGGCGCATTTTTTCCCTTCGGCCTTTTCGCCGTCCGTCTTTTCGCCGTCGTTCTTTTCGCAGCGGACGGTTTCCGCGTCGTTTCCGCTTCCGTTCGTTTCCTCGGCGGGAAGTTCGCCTTCCGTTTCGCGTTTTTTTTCGTCTGTCATTTCTTCGGACATATGTTAAGCCACCTTTTTTCCCTGAATTTTGCGCGGAATAAACGGAACAATCCAAAAACCGTCTTTTCTGCCCGCGCAAGAAAAATACGTTTACAGTACATTTATAACGCGTTTTTCGCCTTTTTAAACGACGCGCGCTTAAAATTCAAGATGCGCGAAATGTTCGCGGGAAGAACGGCGGTAAAAAATCGCCTTTCTGCCTATCACGGCAACGGGAATAGCGTCCAATAAATCCGCCACGTTTTCCGCAAGATTGTACGCGTCGTCGTCGGCTGTTTCCAGAACGTTTACTTTAATCAGTTCCCGCGCTTCCAGCGCGTCGGAAAGCGTTTTTAACAAGTTATCCGTCACGCCGCCCTTTCCTATCTGCGCAATCGGCGAAAGCGTCGCCGCCATCGCCTTCATTCTGCTCCTCTGTTTGCTTGTAATCGTCTCTTTCGTTATCATGTTTTTTCCCTTCGCCAATTATTCCACAAAATCGAATTCCACGTCTCCTATCGAAACCGTGTCGCCCTCGCCGCATCCCGCCTCTTTCAACGATCGGATCACTCCGCGCAGACGAAGCACTTTCTGAAAATACTGCATGGAATCGGGGTTATTGAGCACCACGTTGCGGCAGAGCATATCCACCAAAGGGCCCAGCACCACAAACACGCCGTTTTCGTCTTGTACGATTTCATACGAAAGATCTCCCCCGCATACGTATTCGAAGTCCTCTTCGGGAGACACGGGTTGCACGGGCGGCAACGTTTTTAAAACGGAAACGATTTCCGCTAACAACTCTTGCGTTCCCTCGCCGGAAACCGCCGTTACGGGAAAGATTCTGTACTTTCTGCCGTATTTTTTCTTAAACGCCGCAAGATTTTCTTTGGCGCCGTATACGTCGCATTTGTTGCACACGATGATCTGCGGCAACGCGGCAAGCGTTTCGCTGTATTCTTTTAATTCCTCGTTGATCTTCTTAAAATCGTCTATAGGGTCGCGCCCTTCGCAGCCGGATATATCCACCACGTGACAAAGCATTCTCGTCCGCTCGATATGCCGCAGAAAATCGTGTCCCAGCCCCGCGCCCTTCGCCGCGCCTTCGATAAGCCCCGGAATATCCGCCGCGATAAACGTATCGTCGTAATACCGCACCGCGCCGAGGTTGGGCGAAAGGGTTGTAAAATGATAATTGGCGATCTTGGGCTTTGCCGCCGAAATTTTAGAAAGCAACGTGCTCTTGCCCACGTTGGGAAAACCGATCAGCCCCACGTCGGCGATCACTTTCATTTCCAGAATAACGTAATGCGGAAACGCCCGTTCGCCTTTTTGCGCAAAGTTGGGCGCGTGCCGTCGCGCCGTGGTAAATCGAACGTTGCCCTTGCCGCCGTTGCCGCCGCGCGCGACTAAAATTTTTTCCCCGTCCGAGAACACGTCGCAGATGATTTTCCCCGTTTCCGCGTCCTTAACCAAAGTGCCGGGCGGCACGGCGATTTCCACGCTCTCGCCCGATTTTCCGCTGCACCGGTTCGTGCCGCCTTTTTCTCCGTTTTCCGCCTCGAATCTGGATTTGAAACGGAACGAAAACAAATCGGTTTTATCCTTATCGCCGATAAAATACACGTCGCCGCCTCTGCCGCCGTCGCCGCCGTCCGGACCGCACGCGGGCTTGCCTTTAAACGCTTTGAACGAATTCATTCCGTCGCCGCCGTCGCCCGCTTTGATAAGGATTTTTACTTTATCGGTGAACATGCCCGTCGCCATGTTTCTCACCCCCGCGTCTCTCTTTTTCCGCCGTTTCTTACCCGGTCGGCATTAAGTATAACAAAAAAAAGCAAAAAAAGCAACGATTTTTTCGCGGCGTTCCGCCGCTTCGTAACATATCGGCGCTTTTTGCTTTTTGTCCTGCGCGTTCGCGAATTCGCCGATGAGTTGCGTTTGAGTTGCGTTGATTATCGAACGCGCATTTACAATAAGGGAAACAGCACGTAAAACTCGCTCCCCTTCCCCTCTTCGGAATTCACGCCGTAGCGGAAGTTATGCTTATCCAGTACCGTTTTTACAATCGAAAGTCCCAAGCCGGAACCTTTTACGGGGCGTTTATGCGTTTGTGCGGATCGGTAATACCTGTTCCATATGTCGGGCAGTTCCTCTTTCGGCACGCCCGCGCCCGTATCCTTTACGGAAAGACGTATTACGCCGTCTTCGCGCCGCAACGAAACTTTCACTTTTTTATCTTCGCCCGTATAATTCACGGCGTTACCTATCAGGTTGTAAATCACCTGACCTATTTTAACGCGATCCGCCTCGGTAACCAACTTGCTTTCCACGTCCGTTTCAAAAACATACCCTTGCGTTTCCGAAAGGTAGCCGAATTTATCCAGAATTTCCAAAGTGAACGCGGAAAGGTCGAATATCTCCGTTTTGATTTCGTTGAGCCCGGAAGAGATTTTCGAAAGATCGAGCACGTCGTTTACCAGCGCGGCAAGCCTGTCCGCCTCGTCGATAATCACCTGCGCGTGCTTTTCTCGTTTCACGGGGTCGTTTCCGGAAATCTCCTGTATCATCGCGGCGTACGCTTTAATCATGGTGAGGGGCGTTTTGAAATCGTGCGAAACGTTGGCAATCAGTTCTTTCTGCATAGAATCGGCTTTGGAAATTTCGTCGCGGGCGTAGTTGAGCGTACCGGCGAGTTCTTCCATTTCCGCGCCGTACGAATTTCCTTTAAAATCAACCGAAAAATCGCCCGCCGCCAAACGCTTCGCCTTTTCCGTCATTTCCGAAAGCGGTTTTACCAAAAAACCCGAAATGGTGGCGGAAATCATAAACGAAAGCACCAGAACGAATATTCCTATCAGTACCGTTCTGCCGTTCACCGCGCGGAATAACGCTTTATTTAAGGCGAGTTGCCGCCATACCACAAGAAAGTACTCTTCTCCGTCCGCGTACACCGAACAGGCGTATACGCATTCTTCATCCGTCTTGGCAAGCGCGAACGGAGCGTTTTCCTCTCCCAGGCGCGCAATCAGTTCTGCGGTTACTTCAAAAAAATTCTCCGCCGACGCGCTGTCCTCGTCGGGCAAAAGCACGTTGCCGTCGCCGTCCAGCAAAAGCGCGCGCACGTTATACGCCGAAGACTGTTCCCAGAAGAATTCCCTGGTAAACGCGCCGCTTATACCCTGGCGGTTTAATTTATCCTGCAGATTTTTTTTCACGCCGTTGCCTGCGGCAAGCGTATCTTCCATCGCCGCGCGGGAGTACGTGTCTTTTACGGAAGCGCCTTGCGAAAAACCGAACAGCAATACGATGACGAGCGAAAACGCCGTGAACGCCGCCCACAGCACAAAATAAATACTGCTCTTTTTTCTCTCTTTTCTTTTTTTCGTTGCTTTCATAACGTTTCAGGCGCTTCTTTCCCGGCGCTTACACCTCGAATTTATACCCCAGTCCCCTGAGCGTAACAATGAATTTTCTGTATTCCTTTAAATTGCCGCGCAGCATTTTCACGTGCGTATCCACGGTGCGGTCGTCGCCGTAAAAATCAAAGCCCCACACGTCGCATAAAAGTTTTTCGCGCGTTAAGGCGAGGTTTCTGTTGCGCACGAAGTAAAAGAGCAATTCGTATTCTTTGGGCGTAAGCACAGCCTTTTCTCCGTTTACGTATACGTTGCGGCCCGCCATGTCGATTTCCAGTCCTTCGAATTTCAGGCGGCTTTCGTCTTTTTTTTCAGGAGAAGATCTGCGCTTGGTAACGGCGTTGATGCGCGCCATCACCTCCTTGGGCGAAAATGGTTTGGTAACGTAATCGTCCGCGCCGATTTCAAAGCCGAATAACTTATCGTATTCCTCGCCGCGCGCGGAAAGCATGATTACGGGAATATCCTTGTCCTTTTTAATCTCTTTCACGGCGGAAAATCCGTCGAGTTTAGGCATCATCACGTCCATAAGTATCAGATCGTAATCGTTGTCTCTGCATTTTTTCACGGCCTCCATACCGTCCGCCGCCTCGTCCGCTTCGTTTCCTTCAAACTCCACGTATTCGCGCAAAACGTTGCGGATCATCTCCTCGTCGTCTACGATAAGTATTTTCATTCTTCTTCCCTCCGTGTTGTATAACTTGCGACAAAACTTTGCGACATCAGTATACGTTTTAATTATAAACGCTTTCCGGCTTTGTTGTAACATAAAGCGGTGAAAAATGAGTGAAATTTTTCTTATTTTACGTATTTTTACCTTTTTTTGCCTCTTTTACGCGGTTTTTCATCCGTTTATACGCAAAAAGAGCCGTATTTCAGGCTCTTTTTTAAGGAATGCGGCTGACGGAATGTTTTATAACCGAACGCCCGCGAAACCGCGTTTGCCGCCCGCGGAAACGCTTTGCAGAACTCCCGTTTCTACCTGCGCCGTATCGCGTTTCGCACCGAAAAACGCCTCGTTCAGCAAGTCGGTTAAAAACCTGCGCCCGTCCGCCAATTTTTCGCAGAACAGATAATAGGCGAGCGAGCCGGGCACGGCGTTGATTTCGCCCGCATATACGCCGCTTTCGCTTTTTAAATAGTCCACGCGTATCACGCCCGAAGTTTCCAGCCGCTTATATATCGCCGCGGTAT
>JAQYLE010000077.1 GCA_028720205.1 Clostridia bacterium | reverse complement strand
GTTCGCAGGGAGTTTATCCACAACCCCCTTTGTTGGTTTACGAAAATTATAATAAACCCGTCCGAAACATATTCATTTTCAACAAAATCGAAATAATTTATATCATAACTAAAAAATAAAGGAGCTGTCTGCAAGTTTTTTTATCAACTTGCGACAGCCCCTTTCGACCGACGCTTTGCGCGGGTTACGGCAAAACGTTTTATCCGATTAACGGCGTTTTCGTTCTGAACGTGAGGCGCGGCGCATAGAATAAAAAAGCGGGGAGGGCAGAATTCATGTTAACCGAAAACGCTTCTCATTCTTTTTTCTTTCAGACGGCGAAAGCGGCGGCGATCGCAACGCTTTTGTGCGTATGTCTTGCGGCGGGCACGGCGGCGCTCGCGCGGTTTATCGATTTTTCCGCCACGGCGGTAAAAATTATAGGCGTAGCGGTAAAAACGCTTTCGCTGCTTTTGGGGGCGCTTCTTTCGTTCCGCGGCGAAAAGGGGTGGCTGAAAGGATTGATTGCGGGGTTGTTGTTCTCCGCGCTTACCTGCTTTTTGTTTTCGGCGGTTTCGGGCACGTTGGCGGGCGTGCGCGTTTTGTTTGAGATTTTGTTCGGCGCGGCGGGCGGAACCGTCTGCGGCATAATCGCCGCCGTGTCGCGTTCGCGCTGAAAAAAGCATAAATAAGCATTGCGTGCGTATGTACAAAACGCTCCTTTCGGGGGAAAAAGGCGGTTCTTGCCTTGCTTTTGCCCCGAAAGGAGCATTTTTTCTTGTTTTTTTTGGCGAACAGACGCGATACTACTTGACGGATAAGCCGCAAATAGAGTATAATAATTGAGTATCGGTATAATATCGGGTTTTATGCCGTAGCAACTTTCAGGAGGCTTTACAATGGGCAAAAAGAAATCGGTGGTATTGCTTACGTTGATTACCATCGTGATCGTCGTATTGTGCGCCGTTGCGGTGTTTCCGTCGTTTCATCTTTCCGTGTTCAAAGAGGATTCGGTAAAGACGTGGAACCCCGTGGTGTCGCTGTACGATCTGGACGAGGAACTCGGCGGCGGATATACCGCGCGCTATTATCCCTCTGGCGTAATCTCTCAGGCAGAGTACGAAAGCAACTGTATTTCCATAGAAAAACAGGAACCTTCGGAACTTGAGGAGTATAAATCGTCGTACTATAAGCACGGCGGCGTGTATCTTTCCAAAGATATCGACGGCGACCACGTAATGAAGAAAGACGGAGAAAATTACGTCGTCGATCCCGCGTTCGAGGCTTGGTTTAACGACACGGCGGAACTCATCGGCGAGCGTTTTTCGAAGATGCAGTATTCCACCGTTAACGTTTCCGTTTCCGACGATTACGTGTTAGAGGTGAGCGTGCCTGCTTCCGGCTCTACGTCGTCGGCGTTGCAGGCGTTTGCCTATACGGGCGACTTAACCGTATCGGACGGCACGAACGAATATCCCGGCAAGACGGAATCCGCCACGGATTATTTCACGTCGTTTAAAATAAAAACTTCCGGCGCCAGCGCGTACATCGAAATCAAAGCGACCGACCTGGGCAGCGAAAAACTCAAAGATTTCAACGAGAATTATTCCTCGTCGCAGATTTCTTTTAAAATCGGCGACGAAACGCTGGTTGCGCCGCAGGGCTCGTATATTGAAAATATCACGGGCAATACCTGGGCGATCGGCGTAACAAGCGAAACTTCGGGAGAAGTACTGGCGATTGCGCTCGATTCTGCGTTGCATTTCGAAGGTAGCAGCAGTTTTGCTTTCGATCTGGAAAAAACGGAGATTTCTTCTTACGAGGCGATATACGGAAAGAACGGAAAAATCATGCTTTACCTTGCCGCGCTGATCGCGCTTGCCGTTGCGGTGATTTTACCGATTATTCTGTATAAAGGCTTCGGCGTAGCGATGGCGTACGGCACGATGACGTATTTTTTAATCGTCGCTTATCTTTACGCGTACGTAACCAACGCGGTGTTTGAAGTTTCCGCCGTTTCGGCGTTGTTGTTCATAGCGGGGCTGGCTCTTATATTTACGCTGAATTCCCGCGTATACGCAAAAATCAAAGAGGAAGTTTCGCTTGGCAAAACCGTGGATTCTTCCGTGAAAAACTCCTTTAAAAAGACGCTTCTTCCCGCTGTGGACGTCTGCGCGGTAGCGCTGATCGGCGCGTTGGCGTTTTTAATCGGCGGCGCGGCGTTGCAGACGGTTGCGGCGCAGGCGGTGATCTGTTTTGCGGCGGCGTCGTTCGTGTGCCTGATCTGGACGCGGGTGCTCAATCACCTGCTTCTTTCCGCGGCAAAGGATAAATACGCCTTCTATCGTTTGAAGAGGGAGGACGACGATGAATAAATTTACGAAAAAAATTGCGGGAAAATACGGTATATTCGTTCCCGTGGCTCTGGTAATTCTTGTGATAGGAATCGTTATGACCGCTATTTTCGGCTGGAACGTTTCGCCCGCGTACGATAACGCGCAAACGGTGAAAATCAGCGTGAATTCTTATTATACCGAAGACCGCGTGGCGGCGTTGGAGAGTATCTGCAAAAAAGAATTCTCTGCGGCGAAACTCTCGCCGGATTACAACAAAACGGAACGGCGCACCACTACCAATAATTACGCGATCGTCTATTCGTTCTCCGGCGGCGAAGAGGAAAATTTCGATACGGCATGCGAAGCGATCCGCGCGAAGATTAAGGAATCCGCGGCGGATGAATCCGGCGTTTTATACGGGCTGGAAGATTTCGTATTTGTCAGCCGCGAAGCGAAAACGCCGCTCGTTACCCGTTCTTCGCACTTTATTCTGCGCGCATGTATCGCAGGCGGCGTGTTGCTTCTTGCCGGCTTCGTTTACGTATCGCTGCGCCATAAACTTGCGGCGGGCTTTACGGCAACGGCGATCGCTCTCGTAACGCTTGGTCTTACGGCGGCGATTGCGGTAATCGCGCGTATTCCCGTATCGTCTACCTGCGCGGGCGCGTTGTTCCTTTCGCTGGTATTCGGAGAGGCGTTCGGCGTTATCGTTGCGCAAAATATGCGCAAAGAGGAACAAAACGAAGAAAACGCGGATCTTTCTTCCGAAGACCTCACGGCAAAGGGCATTCCGGCAAAAACGCTGTTTATTCTTTCGGCGGCAATCGCCCTCGGAACGCTTCTGATCGGCGCTTTGGGTACTACTCCCGTGCAATATCTTTCGCTGATTACGCTTATCGGTTTGCTTTGCGCGCTGTTTACGGCGGGTATTTTGTTCCCCGCGATCTATCCGCCCGTTCTTACCAGACTGCGCGTATACCGCGCGGCAAAACGCAGATACGATTACGATAAAAAAGCAAAAAAGAAGAAAAACGGCGAAAAAGAAAAAGCGCCCGAAGCAGACGTCGCGGCGGAAAGCGCGGAAAATTAAAAACGCGTTGCAAATAATGACTAAACGGGGGAAGTTCGTTTCCCCCGTTCTTTATTCCGACGGCGACAAAATCGGGCCGGGAAAAATCCGCCCGGGCAAAATCGGACGGAGTAAGCGGATTGAGAATAAGCGGCAGGGCGACGAAGTCGGAAAAAGAGGCGTTGCGTAAAAGAGGTAAGTCGGCGGTTGTCAGGAGAGAGACGTTGAAGAAGATTGTTTCCGAATACGAATTTTCAAAGGAGCAGTTAAGCGGCGCGGACGCGCTTGCGAAAGCGACGGGGCTGGAAGAAGCCACGGCGCGGATTCTCTATGCCCGCGGTGTGGATAACGAGGAAAAAGTTAACAGGTTTATGCACCCCGGGAAAGAAAATTTTCTCTCTCCGTTTCTGATGCGCGGCATGCGGGAACTGCAAAGCGCTTTTGCACGGTTGAAAGAGAGGGGCGGCACGGCGGCGGTGTTTTGCGATTACGACGCAGACGGTATCTGTTCGGCGGCGATTTTTTATCACGCCTTAAAGAAATACGGCGTGCGCGCGCGTATTTACGTGCCCGAACGCACCGACGGTTACGGGTTGAACAGAGAAGGAATCGATAAGATTTTTGCCGAGGGAACGCCCGATTTATTCGTTACCGCCGATTGCGGCGTATCGTGCAAAGACGAGGTGGCGTATATTAAATCTTCCGGCGTGGAGGTAATCGTTACCGATCATCACGAATTGCCGCGCGAACTGCCCGATTGCGTGATTATCAACCCGAAACTTGCCGACGATTATCCGTACGATAATCTGTGCGGCGCGGGGGTGGCGTTTAAAGTCGCCTGCGCTTTGCTGGGCGAAGAGGCGTACGAACTTCTGGATTTTGCCGCGCTTGCCACGGTGGCGGACAGCGTGCCGCTTTTAGGCGAAAACCGCGATATCGTAACGGAGGGACTGAAACTGTTCAACGCTTCGCGTCGCCTTTGCTTTACCTGTCTTTTGGGCAGAACGGCGGAGAAAGCGGAAGAAGAAATTACCGCGCAGACGCTGGCTTATTCCGTGGCGCCGCGCGTGAACGCGGCGGGGCGTATGGGCGATTCCTTTGCGGCGTATCGTCTTTTTATCGCGGAGGACGACGAAGAAATACGCGCTTTGGCGGCGAAACTTTGCGCCTATAATTGTGAAAGGCAAAAAAAATGCGACGAATTGTATTTAACGGCAAAACGCACGCTGTTGAAAGAGGGCGCGTATTCGCACGTTATCATCCTTACGGGCGAAGATTGGAACGCGGGGTTTGTGGGGATAGTTGCGGCTCGTATCGCCGAGGAATATAACCGCCCTACGCTGATTTTCGTACGCCGCGGCGATATGTTCCGCGGCAGCGCCCGAAGCGTGGAAAACGTGAATATTTTTAACGCTCTTTGCGCCTGTTCGCAGTATATCGAAGAATTCGGCGGACACGCGCAGGCGGCGGGCGTGAACGTGAAGGCGGAAGATTTCGAAGTGTTTAAATCGGCGCTCGATCGCGAGATTGCTTCCCGTTATTCCCGCGAAGATTTCATTTTGAAGATACCCGTGGCGCAGGAGATGACGTGCGGTTTTTCGGCAAAGTTCATACGCGAACTCACCGCGTTGGAACCGTACGGCGTAGGGCACAGAAAACCGCTGTTTTCGCTGACGGCGCGCGCTTGCGTCGCCAAGGAGATGAAACCGGCTTCGCCGCACGTTACGGTAAAAAACGAATATCTCGATCTGGTGTATTTTTCGGGCGCGAAACATCTGCCGATTATCAGAAGCGACGTGGAAAAAACCTTCGTGTTCGAAATCAACGTTTCCCGTTTTAAAGGCAGGGAATACGTAAAGGGTCTGATCCGCGATTTCACCTACGACGGAAGAACGGGAACGGCGCCCGAATTTTCGGCGTTTTCTTCGGCGATCGATCGCTTTTTCGCCGATAAAACCGAAAGGACGGCGGAAGAGCAAGACGGCTTTACTTCGCCGGTGGCGCTTTCCGCTTTCGAAACGCGGGAACTGATTGAAAAAAAAGCGAAAGAGGGCGATTGGGGGTTGTGTTTAGTGGCGTCGGACGCGGGCGTGCTTTCCTCTTATCCGTATCTGAACAACGCGCCGTGCGATTTGTTTTACCCCTCTTCGAAAAATCTGGGCAACGTATTGCTTGTGGCGCCCTTTGCCGACGCGGATTTATCCGGCTACGATACGGTGATTTATCTTGACGCGCCGCTCAGTTTCAGAATGCGTCTTCCGGCGGGAAAGACGGCGTATTATAACAGGGAAGTGGACGGAAAAACCTCGTTTGAAGCGCTGGATACAAAGCGCGAAACGCTTGCCGGGGTATTTACGGCGCTGAAAAACAACGCGGCGTATTTACAGGGCGATTGCGCCGCCGCTTTAGTGGAACGGTGCGGCGCGTTCGGCTTTGATAAAAAGGAATTTCTATTTGCGCTGCGCGTGTTCGAAGAACTGAAAATTCTCGATTTTTCGTTCGGCGCGCCCACGTTGTACCGCGGCGTAAAAACGGATCTTTCCCGTTCTTCGTTGTATGAGACGGTGCGGCTGATGCGTCCTTTTGTGAAAGCGGACGGAGCGGAAGAAAAAAGCGACGGAAAAGAAGAGAGTTACGGCGCGAAACCTTGCGGAGAGCAAAACGAAAGCGGTAAGATAAAAACGGTGAGAGTATGAACGCAGAAGAACGGAGCGGTAACGCGGTAAGCGAAGCCCTTGTAAAAATAGGGACGACGTACGAAACGGAAAAGGATAAAAATCTGGTGACGGAAGCGTATTATTACGCGCAGAAAATGCACGCGGAGCAAAAGCGCGCTTCCGGCGAGCCGTACTTTGTGCACCCTTGTTCCGTGGCGAATATTTTAATGGATATGGGGCTGGACGCGCCTACGGTGGCGGCGGCGTTTCTGCACGACGTGGTGGAGGATACGCCCGCCACGGAAGCGGATCTTCGTGAAAAATTCGGCGAAGAAGTAACGGAACTGGTAGCCGGCGTTACCAAACTCAATAAAATCGTATTCGAAAGCAAAGAACAGGAAGAAGCGGAAAACTTCCGTAAAATCGTCGTTGCCATGGCGAAAGATATCCGCGTAATCATCATAAAACTTGCGGACAGATTGCACAATATGCGTTCGCTCTCGTTTCTCTCGCCCGAACGGCAGCAGGCAATGGCGCATGAAACCTTGGAAGTATACACGCCGCTGGCGGGCAGGCTGGGTATTTCGCACGTGAAAAGCGAACTGGAAGATCTGTGCCTGAAATACCTCGACCCCGAAGCGTATCAGTATCTGCTGGTGCATATCAACGAAAAACTCTCCGAGCGGCGGCAGTTCGTGGCGGATATCGTGGAACAGATTAAAGCGCTGATGAACGAAGACGGCATACAGGGCGAGGTATTCGGCAGGCCGAAACATTTTTATTCCATCTATAAAAAGATGAAAAACAAAGGCAAGACGTTCGATCAGATTTACGATCTTACCGCCGTGCGCGTTATTGTGAAAGACGTAAAGGAATGTTATACCGTGCTCGGCGCGATACACGAAAAATGGACGCCCCTGCCCGGAAGAATCAAAGACTATATCGCCAATCCCAAACCCAATAAATATCAATCGTTGCACACCACGGTGATGACGTCGTTCGGTCAGCCGTTCGAAATACAGATCAGAACGGAAGAAATGCACCGTATAGCCGAATTCGGTATCGCCGCGCATTGGAAATATAAGGAGGGCAAAACGCAGGAGAAAACCACCGACTTCGAAAGCAGACTTACCTGGTTGCGCGAAATGGTGGAATGGCAGAGCACGCTGAAAGATTCCCGTGAGTTCCTCGACGCGCTGAAAACCGAACTGTACAGCGAGGAATTACTGGTATTCACGCCGCGCGGCAAGGTAATAACGCTTCCGCCCGGCGCAACGCCCGTAGATTTTGCCTATGCCATTCACTCGGAAGTGGGCAATCGCTGTACGGGCGCGCGCGTCAATTCAAAAATCGTGCCGCTTTCCACCGTGTTGCAGGTGGGCGACGTGGTGGAAATCATCACTTCGCAAAATTCGAAAGGTCCTTCGCGCGATTGGCTGAAATTCATCAAATCCTCCGGCGCGAAAGCCAAAATCAAACAGTTTTACAAGAACGAACTGAAAGAGGACAATATCCGAGTCGGCGAAGCCAGAATGGAAGAAGAGGCGAAAAAGAAGGGGTATACCCTTTCCGAACTCGTCACCGAGGAAAGTTTCAAGCGCATTTCCGAACGCTTTTCGTTCGCCTCGCCCGAAGAGATGTACGCGGCGGTGGGGTACGGTTCGGTTACCGTGGGGCAGGTGCTCTTCAAACTCATTGATTATTATAAAAAAGAGATGCCCAAACCCTTCGAAGTGCATACGGACGGCAGTAGCGTGCGTACGCCGGGCGGCGTGCTCGTCAACGGACAATCCGGGCTGCTGGTACGCTTTGCAAGGTGCTGTTCGCCCGTGCCCGGCGATAAAATCGTGGGCTTTACCTCCCGCGGCAGGGGGGTGGTGATACACCGTGCGGATTGCAGTAACATACGCGGCGTGGAAGCGGAACGTCTACTGCCCGCCGAATGGCGCAAAGAGGGAAACGATAAGCAACTGTATAACGCAAACATCATTATCCGCGCCGCCGATCAGGGCGCGGCGCTCTCCGCGCTGTCGCTGGCGGTTTCGGATATGAAACTTTCCATCACTTCGGTTAACGGCAGAATAGATAAAAACCGCGACGCGGTGCTGGAAGCCTCCATCCGGCTTACCGACGTTTCGGAAGTGGATATGCTGATTAAAAAACTGCTTTCCGATAAACGTATTTACGACGTGAACCGTCTCACCGCGCTTTCGTAAGACGAGCGGGGTATCGGCAAAAGTAAACGTGAAAAAAGCGGAAACGGCAGGGGTAACAGCCGAACGAAACAAAGTATAAACGGAGCGCGTATGCTTACCGATTGTTTATTTTTACAAAACGAATTGTACGACGTGGCGCGGCTGTTCAAAAACCGCCCCGAAACGCTTTCTCATTCTTTCCGCTTCGAAAACGGAATTTTTTACAATACCTTTATCGTAGACGGCAGAACGTACGCGTACGAAGATAAGGCGGCGTTCGAGGGCGAACTGGAATTTAAGCGCAAAGAAAAATTGTTCGCCAAACAGCGTCTGTATTCGATTTTGAGCGAAAAATACGGCGAAACGATGCCCTGGGGCGCGTTGACGGGAATACGCCCCACGAAACTTGCTTACCGCGAAACGGAAGAAGGGCGGGATTTCCGCTCTCTCTTTTCGTTTATGGGCGTATCGGAAGAAAACGCGGAACTGACGGCGCAGATTTTAAAGGCTCAGGAGGGGATTTACGAAAAAAACGAAAACAACGCGGATTATTTCGTATCTCTTCCGTTTTGTCCGAGTAAATGCGAATATTGTTCGTTCATCACCGCGCCGATCGATAAAACGCGCGCGTATCTGCCCGATTACATCGCTTGTTTAACGCGGGAAATCCGCGAGAGCGCGCCGTTAATCGGCAATCTGCGCAGCGTATATATCGGCGGCGGCACGCCGTTTGCCGTGGATACGAACGATTTGAAACGCGTGTTGCAGGCGGTGGAAAAATTGCGCAGAAACGATTGCGAATACACCGTGGAGGCAGGGCGACCGGACGTATTTACGGAAGAAAAACTGCGGCTTTTGAAAGATTACGGCGTAACGCGGATATGTATCAATCCGCAGAGTTTTTCCGATGAAACGCTGAAAAAAATCGGGCGGAAACACACGGCGGGCGACGTGTACCGCGCGTTTGAAATGTCGGAAAAATACGGCTTTTTAATCAATCTCGATTTAATCGCGGGGCTGGCGGACGAGGGACTGGAAGAGTTTTCGTATTCGCTTTCCGAGGCGATACGCCTTGCGCCCGACAATATCACGGTGCACTGTCTGTGTTTGAAATCGGGCGCGAAATTGAAAGAAGAAACGAGTTATTTAGACGAACCCGTCGTTTCGGAAATGGTGGCGCATTCGCGGAAAGTTCTGCCCGAAAACGGCTACCGCCCGTACTATATGTACCGCCAGAAATATCAGGCGGGCAATAACGAAAACGTAGGGTGGGCGCGCCCGGGCACGGAATGCGTTTACAACGTGGACGTTATGGAAGAGATTGCGGACAACGTCGCCGCGGGCGCAAACGCGGTTTCGAAAAAGGTGCGCTTTTCAAACGGAAAAATCGAACGGTACGCCGCGCCGAAAGATTTAAAGACTTATATTGAAAAAACCGACGCGATTATTCGCGAAAAAACGGAGTTTTATAAAAAATAGCAACAACGGCATTATGCCCGTTTTCCGCGGAAAACGGGCATAATGCCGTTGTTGCTA
>JAQYLE010000076.1 GCA_028720205.1 Clostridia bacterium | reverse complement strand
TTCGCGTCGTTATGATAACGGGTATACTTGGCGCAATAGGTATCGTGACAATGCGCGCAACGGATTCCCGGCACTTTATTCGCCGCAATGGAAACGCCTATTCCCGAAGAACATATCACTATACCCCGTTCGCATTCGCCGCTTGCCACCGCTTCCGCCGCTTTCAACGCAAAATCGGGATAGTCGCATGATTCCGTCGTATACGTGCCGAAATCTACGTATTCATGCCCGTTTTTCTGCAAAAATGCAATTACCGCCTTTTTCAGGTTTAATCCGCCGTGATCGCACGCTACCGCAATTTTCATTTTTTTCTCCTTCTTCATCGCTTCCGTCGTCTTACCGATTATACCACTTCTCGCTGAAAAATTCAAGCGTTTCGGCGAGGTTCAGGGCAAGTTTCGCCCGCTTTTTTCCCGTCATCTTTTCTGTTCTGCGCACGATGGCACTCACGCCGTTTTTTTATGACCGCCTTTTCTGTTTCCGCGCCGTTTTTCCGCGCGGAAGAACCGGCGCGCCGAATCTTTTTTACAAACCATTTTTCTTCTATCGCGGGAAAAGCGGCTACGATTTTTTCAAACGTACGTATGTACTCCTCTTCGCTTTTTCCGTACGGATCGGGGATATCTTCGCCCGTAAAATCGGCAAAACAGAACACGTTGTTTCTTATGCGCGCCCGCCCTTGCTCCGCCGCAATACGCTTCCGCGCGTCTTTCAGCAAATCGCGTTGCGCGCGCGTCATACATATGATGATATCGGCGTTTGACAGAGTTTCTTTCGTAAGCGAGGTAGAGGAAAAATACGGCAACGACAACCCTTTTTTCCGCAGGGTGGAAACGGCTTTTTCGTTCATATCCCGTTCGGCGGGAGATACGCGCAGACCGACGGAAGTAACCACCGCGGATAAACCTTTTTTTACGATTTCGTCCGCAAACGCCGCCTCCGCCATAGGCGAACGGCACGTGTTCCCCGTGCAGACGAACACCACTTTTTTTATCTTTGCTTTCGCCATGTCTTTCGCCTCTTTTTCTCGTCCGTTCCTTTCTTCCTTATTTTGCTCTGCCACGCCTGTTCTCGCGTCAACCTCAATGCGGTATATCTTTGGACGCGCACGCTTTACGCAGGCGGTTGAGAACGCCCGCCATCACGCCGTCTTTTTTCTTCGGCTCTATCGCTATAAGAACGTCGGCTACCGTTTCCGCCTTGCGCAACAAAGCAAAGAGATTTGCCGCCATTTCCGTTTCGCTCGTTCCCAGATCCAGCACGTTTTCCCCCTCGGCGCACAGCGCCTTGGCAACGCTCCTTTCGCACAGAAAATACACGCGCCTGCCCTGCGCCGCCTCGCGCCGCGCCGTTTGTCGCGCCGCCTCGCCGCCGTTTTCGTCGAACAGATATGTGATACAGCGCGGAGAATAATGCTTGTACATCATTCCCGGGCTCTTCGCCCTATCCCCCGGCTTTAATTCCGGAGCGTACACGTCGCATCTGCCGCAAACGCTTTCGATCATTTCGCGCGTTATAAGCCCCGGGCGCAAAATCACGGGATATTCCCCCGTTACGTCCGCCACGGTGCTTTCGATGCCGCCCGTACATTCGCCGCCGTCTAAAATCAGCGGAATTTTACCGTTGAAATCGTCGTATACGTGCCGCGCGGAAGTGGGAGACACGTGCCGCGACAAATTCGCCGACGGCGCCACCACGGGAATATTCACGGCGCGCAGAAACGCCTGCGCCCCTTTATGCGACGGTACGCGCACGGCAAGCGTATTCAGTCCGCACGATACGCGCGGCGACACCTTACCTGTAGAAGGATAAACAAGCGTTAACGGGCCGGGTAAAAACGCCTTGCGCAAATCCGCCGCGTACGGCGGATCGTAATCGATGATTTCCGTTATGTCGTATTCGGGATGTACGTGCGCGATTAAAGGATTATCGTTTGGTCTGCCCTTGATTTCGAATATTTTTTTAACGGCTTCGTCGTTGAAAGCGCTGCCGCCCAGTCCGTACACCGTTTCGGTGGGCATTGCCACCACGCCGCCCGACAATATGATCTCTTTCGCGTAGCGCAAAGACTGTTCGTTGATCGGCTCTATGCGGGTAATCATTTCTTTTTTTACCTCTTTTCTGCCGTTCTCTTTGATTTATACGTCGAACGGCGGCTCGTCCTCGGGTGCAGGCGCGTTGAAACCCGCTTCGCGCAGCACGTCGTCCTCCTCTTCGAACGAGCGCGGTTTGCCGAACTGCGGCGGTTCTTCGGGGCGGTTTTCCGCGTCCTCGTCCACGAATTTGGTGGATTCGCCGATAAATTTCAGTTGAATACGCCCCTGTTCGCCGTTTCTGTGCTTGGCGATGATGATTTCCGCCGCGCCCTTTACGATTTTGCCGCTTTCCAGTTCCTCTTTGGTGGCGATCGCTTCGGGACGGGAAATGAACATTACTATATCCGCGTCCTGCTCGATAGCGCCCGATTCGCGCAAATCGGAAAGTTGCGGCTCTTTCGTCTGCATGCGGCGGAGTTGCGAAAGCGCTATGACGGGCACTTCCAGTTCCTTCGCCATAATTTTTAAATCGCGCGTAATCGATGCGATTTCCTGCTGACGGTTTTCCGAGCCCGCTATCGTGGAAGAGCCGCCGGACATCAACTGAATATAGTCGATCATGATTAAATCGAGCGCGCCCGTTTTTGCTTTTAATCGGCGGCACTTCGATTCGATTTCGGCGGGCGTTACGCGCGAGGAATCGTCCACGTAAATCTGCGCCTGTTTCAACCGTTCCGCCGCGTCGATGAGTTTTTTCCAGTCGTTTGCCGAAAGCGCGCCGGAAAGCGCCTTACCCATGCTTACGTTCGCATACGAACACAAAAGCCTCTGCACGATCTGCGAGCGGGGCATTTCCAGCGAAAACACGGCGCACACTTTGCCCTTGTTCAAAGCGGCGTGCTCCACGATATTCATCGCAAACGACGTCTTCCCCATACCGGGGCGGGCGGCAAGCACGATTAAATCGGATTTCTGCAAGCCGTTGGTAATCTGATCCAGCCTGCGGAACCCCGTTTCCACGCCCCGCATCGCGTTTTTATCAAGCGAGAGCGATTCGAATTTTTTCAGAACGCCGTCTACCACGTCGCCTTCCTGCATGCCTTGCAGCGAGGAACGGTCGGTCTGGCGCGAAATGTCGTACACCGATTTTTCGGCGAACGCCAACGTGGCTTTTTCGTCGGTAGAAGAGGCGCACGCCTCTATGATTTTTTGCGACGCGCGTATGAGTTTGCGCGAAAGCGAATCGCGCTTTACGATATCGAAATACGATTTGTAATTCGCCGCCGAAGGAGTAATCTGCGCGAGTTCGGTAAGATAGGCGATACCGCCCGCCTTTTCTAAATTCCCCTCGCTTTCCAACTGATCGGAAAGGGTGACGAGGTCGATCGGCTTACGCGAGGAAAACACCCGCTTCATCGCGTTTAACACGTAGCGGTTCGATTCCTGATAAAAATCCTCCTCTTTCAGCGGCTCTACGATATCCGCCGCCGTTTCGTTATCGATGAGCATACACCCTAAAAGCGCCATTTCGGCGTCGCGGTTATGCGGCATCACATTGGTTGCTTTCGCCATATCTACCCCTCTTCTTCCGTTATATTTATCAAGTCTTTCGCGCCGGTTTTTTTCGCTCGGAGAAACCGGCGGAGAAACCGGCGTTTTTTTTGCGATTATTCGTCGCCGAGACTTTCGAAGCGACTGAGCGTTTCTTCGAATTCTTTCATCGCGTCTTCGAACGGTTTTTTCGAAGTGAGGTCCACCCCGGCTCGCTTCAATATGGAGACGGGATCGGTACTGCTTCCTCCGGAAAGAAAAGCGAAATAATCGTTTACCGCGCTTTCGCCAAGGTCAAGCACGCGCCGCACGATAGATATGGCGGAAATAATGCCCGTGGCGTATTTGTACACGTAAAACGAACGGTAGAAATGCGGTATGCGCGCCCATTCGTAAGCGATTTCTTTATCGTGCACGATCGCGTCGCCGTAATATTTTTTATTCAGATCGTAATACACGGCGCAAAGATTCTCGTCCGTAAGCGGTTCGCCGTCCTCCGCCATTTTGTGCACGATCTGTTCGAACTGCGCAAACTGCGTCTGGCGGAAAAGCGTTGCGCGGATCATATCCATATAATAATTGAGCAGGTATTTTTCCGTCTTTTTGTCTTTGGCGTTTTTCAGAAGGTGCTTTAAAAGCAACACTTCGTTTACCGTACTGGCGATTTCCGCAAGGAAAATGGTGTAGTCCGCTTTGGGATACGGCTGCGCCGCCGACGATTTATACGTGTGTATGGAATGCCCCATTTCGTGCGCGATCGTAAATATATCGTTCGTGGTTTTCTGGTAATTCAACAACACGTACGGATGCGTGTCGTACGCGCCCGTAGAATACGCGCCGCTCTTTTTTCCCTCGCTTTCGCAAACGTCTATCCAGCGTTCGTCTTTCGCGCGGCGAAGAAGCGCCTGATACTCTTTGCCGAGCGGCGCCAGCCCCTCCACCACGATTTCGTACGCTTCTTCGTACGAAACGCCGATTTCCGCGTTTTCGACAAGCGGCACGTAAATATCGTACATGTGCTGCTCTTTCAAACCCAACGTTTTTTTGCGCAACGCGATATAGCGGTGCATCAGCGGCAATGCGTCGGTGACGGCGCTTATCAGATTATCGTATACCACGGCGGGCACGTCCTCGCCGTGAAGCGCCATGGAAAGGCAGTTTTCGTATCCGCGGGCGCGGCAGAAAAATACGTCTTTTTTCACGTTGCCGTAATACGTTTGCGAAATGGCGTGAATCAGGCGGATATATGCGCCGTAGTACTTTTCGAACCATTCCTTCCGCTCCGCAGCGTTGCCTGTGCGAAGCGCCAGACCGTAGCCGCCGTGCGTGATTTTTTCTTTCTTGCCGTGCAACGTCGCTTCGGGCAGATTCAGATCGGCGTTATCCAGCATGGAAAATACGGCGTGATAGCCGTCCGTTGCCTCCGACGCCATGGCGAGAAGTTTTTCCTCCCCTTCGGAAAGCACGTATTTCTTTGATTTTTCTATTCTTTGCAGAATATAATCGTAATCGGCGAAATCTTTATCGGCAATGTATTCTTTTAATTTTTCTTCGGGCAGTGCGGTAAGTTCCGGCTCGATGAACGACGTCTTCGCCATAAACTCCGAAAACAACGATTGCATAACCGATACCGCGCTCGTCCATTTTGCGTTGCGCAGATCTTCGTCGCGCTTCATCGAAGCGTATAAGTACAGTTTTTCCGCTTTACGCGCCCCTTCGTATTGCATCGAAAACAAAGCGAGCAACTGCTTTTTATCACCGAGTTTTCCTTTATACGTTCCCGCATAATCGTAATTAACGTATTTTTGTTCAACCTCCGCTTTTTCCTGTTGCCACGCCTCGTACGAGGGGTAAATTTCCTCCACGTTCCAGCGATACTTTTCCTCGACTTCGCTTCTTTCCATATATAACTTCTCTCCTCTATATTATTTTCCGTATTACGAATGATATTTGCGTTTATCCGCCCGTTACTTGCGTTTATCCGCCCGTTACGCTTCGTCGCCCGCGCCTTCGGCTACCTCCGTTTCTTTCCGCTCTTCCTGCGGGCTATTTCCGGCTTTTCGGGTTATATCGTACGCCACGATAAAATTGCTTTGCACCACGTAGCGCACCAGATCCCCTTCTTCAAAGGGAGGCAGGCGTTTTTCCACGTCCCAATACGCCTCTCGGCGCATCCATTCTTTCTTTTTGTAACTCCACGTTTTAAAAACGCAGGATATGGCGTCGACGCCGTCTTTCTGCAAATCGTTGAGTTCAAACCCCACGAAATAATTTTCCTCCACGTTTTTCAACCCTTCGGAAAGATAATACATCATCTTGTAGTACTTTTTCACGCGGTGAAATTTGATTCCCATATACAAAAACAAAAAAACCACGAACAGCGACGTAGAAACAAACATCACTGCTTTGGGATATTTTTGCATATCGTCTTTGTACGGCAACGAAGTGTAATAAATAAGCGAACAAACCGCAAGCGCGAGATATACCGCCAAAACGACGAAGAATACCGCAAGCACCCGCTTTTTCTGATCGACGATCGCATTGAAATCGTCGTCCGTAAACACCCTTTGCATAATTTAACCCACCTTTTTTCGCGTATTCCGCAATTATTTTCAGTCCGCCCCTTTTAAGGCTTATCCCCCTGCCGCGCGCCCGAAAATCATGTTGAACGTTTTTGCCAGCCCACGACGGTCGATCGCCCACTGAGGCACCACGCCGCAGATATCCTCCGCCCGATACAATCTGTCGGTGAAATGAGATTGCCCCGATTTATACCGGCTATCCATACTGCGCGCGGTATTATCGCCGAGAAAGAATATTTCGCCTTCGCCGACTTCGTAAATCTGCCCTTTCAAATCGTATTTCACGTTGTTCGGCTGAGATTCCAGCGGAAAAAATTCGGTTTCCCCTTTCTTTTTAATATAAATCAAACCGTTTTCTTCTTTTACGGTATCCCCTCCGACGCCGATCAGGCGCTTGATAAGAAAATCCACGTTGTTAAAGTCGTACTTTCTTACGTCCACGATAATCACGTCGCCCCGCCGAGGCGTCCGCATAATACGGAGCGGCACGCCGTCGTTTTCTGGCGAGTCGGAATACTGCATAAGCAGAGAATCGCCGCTTTGCAACGTAGGCAACATGGAGGAACCGTCTACGTCGATCCGGGCAAAGGTGGCGGTGAAAACGCCGCGAAACAACGCGAAAACAAAGAGTATCGCAAGAAGCGACGCGTAAAAACGCATGTTGGAACGCCGTTCCTTCGCGCGGAAAATCTCTTCGTACAAAGGCGAATCGTTCATGCCGCCGCCCTTATTCCGATTCACGCCGTTTTCTTCCTCTTCTATCATATATCCTCTTTCCGTTAATTCCGCGCCGCTTGGCGCGCGTTTACAAACTTCCCCTTACAGCCAGAGCACGTTAGCCGCAAGTACTTTTACCTTTTCGTTTTCCGGACGGATCACTATGGCAATCCCCCGCGAAAAACTTTTCAGCGGTGCGCCCGTCGCTTCGTCCTTGAATTCCTCCGCACGGAGAATTATGCGCTTCCATTTTCCTCCGCCCGATACGGGCACGACGGCGGAATATTCCCCCGAAGCGCCGCGTTCCCCCGTTTCCACGGTGATTTTTGCCGAAGTATTAACGGCGGCGTACAAATCCAATTTCAACGCCGCGCCTTCGTCCGCCACAAACCGGGGCGAACTGATGCGGTACGTTCTGATTCCCGCGTGCGAATACACGCCGCGAATACCGCCGTAGCCCGCCGCCGTTTCGGGCATGCTCTCCTTTTCCAGAATAATTCCGCCCACCGCCTCGCTCTCGTAATCCGCCACGGCGAAACCGTCTTTTTCTCCCGAAGAAATCACGCGGGATTTTACGGCCGCGCTCTTTTTTTCGCGCAGTTTTTTGCCCGCCACGGGCGATACGGTTTTAAAACCGTTCACGCATTCCGCAATGGCGTAAGCAAAAGCGTACTCGGCGCCCGCGAACGGTTCGCACGTACATACCGCGCCGTTGTTTTTCAATTCTCCTCCGGCAATCTTCCGCAGCCGCTGCCAGGCGCGACAAGAAGAATTCTGCCCGCCGCGTCCCTCCGCGTAATATACCGATAAGGTATTTACAAGCGCGTCTGCGTCAGCCGAAACGGTAATTTCCACCGTTCCCTCTTCCGTTTCGCGCATGGAGAGCGAAAGCGGCTTCGGAATGTAAATCTGCCGCCCTTTCAAATGGCATTCCAAAAATAAATCCAGGTCGGCGAGCGCGTTGGGTCCGATACATTTTCCGCTGTTCGACGAATACACTATGGCGCTCCCTTCGGCATTGCCCAGCCGCACGAACGTATCGTAAGCGCGGTCGCAATCGAAAAACGTATCTTCCATGGCGCAACACATCAGCACCGGACATTTTACGAACGGAGCGTACGATTCCGCCTCAACGCCCGCGATAAAACTGCGTAACGCCTCGGCTTCCTCACCCTGCGCGACAACGGGCGCGCCGCCGAATTTGGAAACTCCCGCGTGACTCCGCCACCCTGCCGCGTTGATCGCCACGCCGCAACAAATATCGGGCGAAAGCATGGTCATCCAGGCGATTTCTCCGCCCAGCCGCACGCCCGCCACGCCGATCTTTGCCACGTCGCTGCGCGTTTTTAAATATTCCAACGCGTACAAAGCCACGTAAGCCCATTCGAACCACGCGCTTTTTTCAACGTTTTCGCCTTCCAGCCTGTCGAGCGTTCCGGCTTTATCGTAATCGGCATACGCCACGCAGGCGGGGTATTGCGTATAACGCGTTTCATTACGGATTTCGGCTGCTTTTTCCGAGTCGGTCGTTCCGCCGTCCGCATTGTTTTGTTCGTTTTTATACGTTCCGCCGTCCGCGCCGTTTTTCTTCGTTGTATTTCCGCAAGCGCGTTTTCCGCAGTAATCGGGAATCAGCGTGGCATAGCCGCGCATAGCGAAATAATCGGCAAGTTCTTCGCCGGTTTCAAAGGCGTCCGGCAACAGCAGGAGCGCGGGCGCTTTCTCCTCGCCGCACGGGCGGGTGAATCGGGCGTAAATTTTTACGCGCTCGCCATCATTCGTTAAATGCCCCGAAAAAGTTACGCTCTGCACGCAAAATCCCGCGGGAGAAAGAGGTTCGTCTTTCGTCTCCGCGTTAAGTTCCCGAGTCAGATCGAATTTTTTCCAAATGGTTACCGGACTTAATATCATACGCTTCCCTCTTTCCGCCTTTAGCGCCGAATCGGCGTTCCGCTTATTTGCCGCGCGCGGCGCGTTGCGACTCTTGCGGAAAAAGATATAAAAATATTTTGGGTGTTTTTCGGTAAAGATAAGCGGAAAACCTTGCTTTTCGCGTAAAAAAAAGATATAATAATCATACCTTTTACCTATCTTTTTCATCGCAGGCGCAAAAGCGTTGCGCCGTATTCCGATTTTCGCTTACGCTTTATTATACAACATTTCTTTAAAGAAAGCAACCGAACAAAGAAGAAAAAGATAATTTTCCCGTAAAATTTCGTTTTGCCCGGCCATTTTCAGCGTCAGCCCGAAAAACCGCACAGGAGAAGTTATATGTCATTTTGTTCCTTTTCGAAAGAATACGCCGAAAACGATTATACCTCGATAGAAAACCGCTTTATCACCAAATATCTGCCGGAAGCGGACGGTTTTTTCGTAAAGGTATATTTATACGGCCTGTTTTTATGCCGCTCTTCCGCGTCTGATTTTTCGCTTGCCTCGCTGGCAGAAGTTCTGAAAACCACCGAGGATAAAATACGCGACGCGTTCTGTTTCTGGCAAGATTACGATCTGGTGGAAATTATTTCGAAAGAGCCGTTCGCCGTATCGTATCTGCCCGTTCGCACCGCTACGGGCAGACCGACGCGTATCAATTATTCGCGCTATGCCGATTTCAATAAGGAACTCCTGCGCAAAATGAGCAAGGCGGGCAAAGACGTGGGCTATGCGCAAAGCGTTAAATACATGCAGTTTTTAGACGAAAACGAAATGCAGCCGCAGGCTCTTTTGCTTATCGTGGAATATTGCATTTCCAAACAGGGCGAAGCCGTTTCTCCTTCGTACATATTCAACAAAGCGAAAAAATTTATCCGCGAAGGGTTATGCACGTACGAACAAGTGGAAAAAGCGCTTTCCTCTTACAACGCGCACGAAAAAGAAGTAGCGGCTCTGTTTGCCGTCATGAACGAATCGGGCGCGCCCGACGAAACGGATTATTCGCTCTTCTCGCGCTGGACGGAAGAATACGGCTTTACATACTCCGCGGTGAAAGTCGCCGCGAAACATTTAAAAAAAGGTACGATGCGCGGTTTGGACGGACTGATTCGCGATCTTTATTCCCGAGGAAAAACCGCGGAAAAAGAAATCGACGCCTATCTTACGCAACGCGAAGCGCTTACGCAGGAAGTGTACCGCATTGCGCGCAAATTGGGCGCAAAAGTGGATAATCCCGCGGCGTACGTAGACGAATACGCCGAAAAATGGTTTAACTGCGGCTTCGACGAAGACAGCCTTTCTTCCCTTGCCTCCTATTGCTTCAAATGCGGCTTAACCGACTTTGCCGCCCTGAATTCTTTGGTAGAGGATCTGTTTGAAAAAGGCATTGTGTCGCCTGAAAGCGTCCGCGAATTTTTACAGGCGAAAAACGACGATCTGAAACTGTTCGAACGCCTGCGTTCCGTGTGCGCCAATCTTAAAAAATCGCCTGCGAACCTCGCCATGATCTCCACATGGAAAAGTTGGAATTTTAATGCGGAACTCATCGAAGAGGCGGCGAAACGCGCCTCTTCCTCCGCCGCGCCCGTGGCGTATATGAATAAAATTCTTTCGGAATGGAAAAGGGAAAATATTTTTTCGCTGGACGAAGCGCAAAAAGAAATCGCTGCGAGCGCATACGCCGGCAGAACAGCCGCGCCTGCCGACCAAAGCAAAACCGCGAACCGATATCTCTCCCCCGCCGTCGTCGCCGCAGACGAGAGATCTGCTCGCGAAAGATATTATGCCGCTCTGCGCGAAAAAGCGCTTTTAAAAGCGGAGAAAAACCGCGCAAAAGCCGAACGGCAAACAGGCTTTTCCGAAACGGAAAAACAACTTTCAAAAATGGAAATCGATCTTGCCAAAGCGGAAATGTTTTCACCTGAAACGCTGCCGGCGCTGCGCGAAGAAAAGAAAGCGTTGCTTGCACGGCGACGCGCCTTGCTTGCGGCGGCAGGTTTAACGGAGGCCGATCTTTCGCCGAGTTACGTTTGCCCTAAATGCAAAGATACGGGATACTTAAAAAACGGCGCCGCTTGCGATTGCTATAAACTTGCGGAAAAACATTGATATACAAGGTTGTATAAAAATTTAACAGGATTTTTTAACAGGATTTTTCAAATTCACCGTAAAAACGCTTGCTTTTTTAGTAAAAATCAAGTAATATAATAAGGCTTTCAGTGCTTATTTCTATCTATACGACTCTGCAAAGAGCGCCATAGACGAATACTTCAACGAAAGCAAGCAATGAATATGCAGAGATGTCCGAGTGGTTTAAGGAGCACGATTGGAAATCGTGTGTAGGTTAATCGCTTACCGGAGGTTCAAATCCTCTTCTCTGCGCCAGATGGGAATAATACGAACCCGAACGGTAAGTTTGAGTTCGTATTATTTTTTGCAAACGATTATTTCGGCATACGGATAAACCGATAAATTCTATTGATCTTACCCTTTTCCCCGCCGGGCGAATAAAATCGCTCGGCTTTTTTATGTCTGGAAAAATAATTCCCCTATGAATTATTTCTCCGATTTATTGCCTTTTCGGCTATGCCTTTGTAGCACAGAAAAAAGCGGAAGTCAACGGCAAAAATCGTCGCTGAAAATTTATAATAAACATAATAGTCGGGCTTTACAAAAAGTCCGGCTCTTTTTTTATTTACGCAAC
>JAQYLE010000075.1 GCA_028720205.1 Clostridia bacterium | reverse complement strand
TTTTTTTATTTTTTCTTTTTCCCCGTCGCTTTTCGCTTCGCCGTCGTTTTGCGTTTGTTTCTGCGCAGGCGGCGCGGATTGTTTTTGCGAAAAGTATTTTTCTTTAAATCCGTATACGCCGCCGCAAAACGCCTCTTCCGGTTCGGATACGCACACCTTGCCCTTTAAACGGTACGCGGCGCAGTTAACGTCGGTTTTATCCTTTAAATACGGTTCGAATATCAGTTTGTCGCCGTACGTAAAAGCCTCTTCCGTCGCCCTTTTCAGCGACTCTTCGTTTTCAATTACGGAAATTCCGATAGAAGAACCCGAAGCGGCGGGCTTTACGATAAGCGGAAAGCCGAGTTTTTTCGCCTCGCCAAGCGCCAGCGCGCCGCGGCGTACGTATTCTTCGCGCGTCAACGCGGCGTAATTCAGACAGGGAATTTTAAGCGCTCTGAAAAAGAGTTTCGTCCATTCTTTATCCATACACACGGCGCAAGCCGCCGCGGAGGGAGAAGCCGAGGGAATGCCGTACAGTTCGCACAACGCCGCCACGCCGCCGCCCTCGCCCGCGCCGCCGTGACAGCAATTCAGCGCCGCGTCGATTTTTTCACGCCGCAACACGCGGTCTTTTTTCAAATGCGTTATTACGAGTTCCCCCTCTTCGAAAAAGCAGCGCGAAAATTTACGCAGACAAAACGGACGGGCCTGAAAAGTTTCCAGATACAACGCCTCCCGGGAAGTATAGAATTTTCCGTCCGAATGAATGTAAACGGGCACAACCCGATATTTATCGGGATCGATGAGTTTCATCGCCAATACTCCCGTCAGAACGGAAATTTCGCGTTCCGCCGATTTTCCGCCGAAAAACACCGCTACTTGTTTTACCATACAAAAAACACCTCCGCGAAAGATTTTTTCCGCTTTGGTGTTTCCGAATCGTTCTTCTCTGCGTAATTTTTATCGCGCGGCGGCTTTATTCTCCGCACGTTTCACGGTTAATATACGTCCGGCAAATCGTTTAAAAACAGCACCGCGTCCCCTTCCTGCAATTCGGCAGAGAGTTGAGAACGCACCTCTTCCAGCGATTGATACGTCCGCAACGTCTCCTCTTTGCCTCCGGCAAGCAGATACCCCTCTTTCAGCGCGGTTGCGCCGCTGTGCAAATAAACGCCGTCGAACTGCGCCAGCCGCGCGCCCAAAGGGCGGTTTACCGCCGCGTCCTCTATGCCCGTTTCCACAATGCCCGGCGTAACCACGTATTTTCTGCCCGCAAAGCCGCTTAAAATTTCCAGCGCCTGCAACGCGCTCTTTTCGCTGGCGTTATAGCCGTCGTCCAGCACGTACACACCGTTTTCCGCAATCAGATTCAGTCGGTGCGGGACGGGCTCCGCCTTTTGTATACCGCAAAATATCTCGTCTGCCGTAAGCCCGATTTCCACGGCCAGATACGCCGCGACGGCGATATTTTCCGCCGCGCCGCGCCCCAGAATTTTCGTGCCGACGCGCCGCGTCCGCTTTGTGCCGTCCTTTAAACAAAGCGTTAAATCAAACGAAGTTTCAAACGGCGTAACCTTTACGTTTTCAATCGCTTCGCGCGGAACAAACAAGGTTTTTTCCTTTTCTTCCTCCGTAAATTTATCGGCGAATTGTTCGTACAATTCCGCGCCGCATACCGCCTTTTCCGCCGCGCGGGATACGATTTTTTTCTTTTCGGCAAAAATGCTTTCCAGATTGCCGAACGTCTGGGCGTGTTGTCGGCAAACGCCCGTGAATACGGCGTAATCGGGGCGCACGACGTTGCAAAGTTCCTCGATATCTCCCTCTTTCGTCGCGCCCATTTCCGCGATGAATACCTCCGCGCCGTCGAACTTTTCCGAAAACACCGTTTTCGCTATTCCGACGGGCGTGTTGTACGATTGTTCGGTAGCGCAAACGCGGTATTTTTCCGATAGAATGGTTGCCAGAATGTTTTTTACCGAAGTTTTTCCGTAACTGCCCGTAATGCCTATTTTTATCACGGGCGCGCCGTTTGCCGCCTTTGCCGCGCTCAGTTTTTCCGCCGCGCGTTTTACAAACCGCGCGTTGCGCGGCGTTTCGAACGCGCACGATACGGCGTTGGCTAAAGCAAAGATAAACGGCAAAAGCAGCGGCAGAGCGCATACGGGCAGATAGACAAACAGCGAAAGCAGTTCCGCGGATATCAACCCGTCGAACAGAGCGCACACCGCCACGATAAGATAGGTAATCACCGCCAGTAAAAACGCGTATACGGCGGATAGACGTCTGATTCTCCCCGTGGATTTAAGCGGCACTTTCAAAGGAGTTTTACTTTCCGCAACGCAAAACAGCAGAGTAAACAACAAAAAGGGAACGATTGCGCACAATCGCGCCGCTTTTGCGCCCGCAAACGAGAAACACAAAGCGGTAAGCGCACAGGACAACAACAGCAGCAAAAACAGCAGGCACAAACGGTTGTACCATAAATTATCCCGCCGTTTCAGCCAGCCGTAAAAGCGGGAATTTCTATAACCGCATTGCTGCACTACGCCAAGCATTCTTACGCTGGCGAAAAAATACAACGCCGTAGAAAGAATACTCACCGCCGCTCTTTGCAAAAACTCACCCATGGTAAAAAAACTCCTCCGCCGCCAAAGCGAACTCCGTTGCGGCGGTTGCAAACGCAAAATGCCCGCCGCGTATATAAATCAATCGCCCGAAAGGCAGAAGCGACGCGTATTCTTCCGCTTCCGCCGCCGTCGTCACCGTATCTTCCGTGCCTTCCGCCACCAGCGTTCTGCACGTTACTCTTTTTATATCTTCGCGCAGATCCTCGCCCACGATTTTTTTATAACTCTCTTTCATCACGGGCGGAAGAGTGCGGTATTCCGCGCTGCCGAAATGCTTTTCGGCAAACGCGGGCGCGATTTTTTTTACCGCGCGGTATGCCTTTACCTTTATGTAATACGAAAGCGGTTTTTTCGTACGTATGCCCGCAGGCCCCGTAAGTATCAGTTTCTCAAAAACGGTTTCTTCGCTTTGCGATTGCATTTTCACCGCCACGCGGCAACCGAACGAATGCGCGATACATAAGGGGCGCTCTATTTCCAGAAGCCGGAACGCGCGTTTCGTCCACTCGGCGTAATCGGCAACGGAAAACGCGTACGGTAACGGCGCGCTTGCCCCAAAGCCGCAAAAATCGAGCGCCGTAACCCGGTAAAATCGGGAAAAATACTCCGCAAGAGGCAGGAACGCTTCTTTCGAAGAGAGATATCCGTGCAAAAACACCAGATCTTTGCCTTCTCCTTTGCGCAAATAAGAAACGTCTTTTTTCTCAACGTTCAAGCCTGCCCACCCCCGCCTGAATTTACTCTTTTCCGCCTTTCGCACGGGCAGGAAAAACGTCAATGCGCCAGCCGTTTGGTCATTACGAAGGCGTCCTCTCCGTCCGGATAATACCTCTTGCGGCGCCGCAGCGTTTTATAGCCGCATTTTTCGTACAGAGCAAACGCCGCGCCGTTTCCCACGCGCACTTCTAAAAACGCCCGCGCCGCGCCGCGCTTTACCGCCTCTTCTTCCGCTTTGAAAAGCAGTTTGCCGCCTATGCCTTTTCTGCGGTAATCGGGGTGGACGGCAATATCGTCCGTTTCCGCGTCCTCAAACACCACGGTACTCACGATAAACCCCACCAGTTTCTCCCCGTCGAACGCGCCGAATCCGCAGAAAAATTCGGATAGAAACGCGCCCAGAAACATATTTTTCGTCCACGGATCGCAAAAACAAAGGCTTTCCAGTTCGTCCACGGCTTTCAGATCGTTTTCCGTTAATGGGCGGTAAAGGATTTCTCCGTTCATTATCCCCCCTTCGCGGCGTTTTTTTCGCGCTCCGCTTCCGCCTGACATTTCCGCACGTACAGCGCGCGCGGCTCGGCAAAGTTGCTTTCGTTTCCGGCAAGTTTTTCCACCGCGCCCTGTAACGCCTGTTCGGGCGATAAACGCGTATACGTAAGATCTTCCGGCAAAACAAGCGCTTCCAGCGAACGCAGAAGATACCCGTCTTTAAAAAACTTCCGCACCTCGTCTTCGCCGATATACGACGGCGCAAGCGTTTCTTCGCCTTTTTCGTTATAGGCGCAGGCATAGTAACAACCGTGCAACGCGTCGCATAAGGTTAAGATTTTCTTCCCTTCCCCATTATATGCCGCCGCGTAAAAGGTGGTGACGGGCAGAATTTTTTTGCCCGTAGCCAAAGCGAACCCTTTGATTGCCGAAACGCCGATACGTATACCGGTAAACGACCCCGCGCCCACCGTGCAGGCGAAAAAATCCATTTCGTTTACGCTTGTCCCCGCTTTTTTAAGCAGACCGTCGATAGCGGGCATCAATTCCGCGGAATGGCGCATGGCGCAGTTTTCTTTATATACCGCGTACGTTTTGCCGTTGAAGCAAAGCACGACGCTTAAATAGGAAGAGGCGGTATCCGCCGCCAGATAATTTTTCAAAATTCTATCTCCCGTTTGTTTTTGCCGATTATTTTAACGGTTACCCTTTTACAATCTTCGGGCAATAGCGGCGCAATGTTCTGCGCCCATTCGATAACGCAGACGCCTCCCATATCGAAATAGTCGGCAAGTCCCAGTCTTTCCGCCTGTTCCGCGCTTTCGATACGGTAGCAATCGTAATGAAACAGCCGCCCGTCGTAATCGTTCATGTAGGCGTACGTAGGGCTGGTAACTTCTTCGCGTATGCCCAGTCCGCGCGCAAGCCCCTTAACGAAAACGGTTTTTCCCGCGCCCATCTCCCCGTCCAATACTATCACGTCGCCACCGCGCAGCGTTTTTGCGTATTCTTCCGCGATTTTCCGCGTTTGTTCCGCGTTTTCCGTAATTACTTTCGCCATGCTTTTATTATACTACCCCTCGCGCGTTTTGGCAAGGGAATTTCTTGTTTTTACGCTCTTTTTTAACCGTTTCCTACGTTTTTTTCTTCCTTTTTTTCTTGTTTATTCAAAGCGTTTCCGTTTCTTTCCTCTTCTTCCTGAACGCTTAAATTACTTCCTTCCTCTTCCTGCGGCGATTTTCCGGCGCGTTTTTTGCCGAATTTTTCGTCCGCGCGCTTTAACAGCACGGAAATTTTCTTGTATACGGCAAAGGTTAATACCGAGGCGACTAAACAGCGCAGCAGATTAAACGGCAATACCGAAAGCCATAAGTAATAATTATAAAACGTATCCGCCGTGCAGTTTTTATACAGCGGTTGCAGCATGCTTGCAAGCAACGTAAAATCCCAGCCCATCGCCTTTACGTAAAAGGGAATCAGCATCGCCCGATTGGCGATTACAGCCGCCGCGGAAGAACACGCTCCGCCGATTACGCAGGCGAGAACCGCTCCTTTCAGCGTTTTCTTCTTTTCGTAAATCAATCCCGCGGGAACGGCGAGCGCCAGACCGATTACAATATCCGCCGCCTCGCCCACAAACGCCGTCGACGTGGGTTTGAACATGAGTTTGACAAACGTACGCAACGCTACGATACACACCCCCGAAGGCGTGCCCAGCGCAAACGTGCCGATTAAAAGCGGCACGTCGGAAAAGTTGAGTTCCAGCCACGGCGCAAACGCCACGGGTATGGAAAAACCAAGCATATACAATACTCCCGAAAGCGCCGAAAACACGGCGATCGCCGCCAGCCGCGAAGCCGTAAAAAACGGCTGTTTCTGCTTTACGTTACCCATAAAAACTCCTTTTCTTCGGCAGGCGAAAGCACGTTTTTCCGGTTAATTTATAAAAAAAACAACGTTGCAAAAAGAAGTCTTTCGGCAACGTCGTTTATAAATCGAGATACGTTATTTCGTCGTTTTTTCATCCGGACTATACCGTCGGTATCGGAAGTTCGCCGATTCGGGAACGGAAGAAAATTTTCCGTTCTTCGCAGACTCTACTGCCGGTGAGGAATTTCGCCTCGCCCCAAAGACGGCTTTATTATAGCACGCCCTATCGCTTCTGTCAAGAAGTTTATGCCGTTTATCGGGAAAAATCAAACGCCGTACAACAAATCCACGTAGCGGGGCAGTTTCCAGTCTTCGCGCGAACAGAGCGTTTCCGCCTCGTCGGATACGCGGCGCAGTTCGTTCATGGCAGGACACACAACGTGCGCGCACGCCTTGGCGGCGGCAAGCCGTTCTTCGGGCAAAGCGGCAAGCGCGTTTTCCAGCGATTCGCAAGCCAGCAGCATTGCCTCCTGTTTTTGCGCCAGCGTTTTAATCAGATCTTCTTCCTTGGCGCAATTCAACGCAACCAGCGATTTTTTCGCCGACAGCGAAGAACACAGTTTTTCCTCGTATGCGCAGGCGGCGGGATAAACGTCTTTGCGGAACATATCCAGCACCACGCGCGCTTCGATACGGATATTCTTTACATAGGTATCCAGTTGAATGTTCGCCCGCGCGACAGCCTCGCTCTTCGTATACACGCCGCGGCGCACGAACACGTCGATATTTTCCTCCTTCAACAGTTCGGGTACGGCGTCGGCGGTGGTCTTGGCGTTTAACAGTCCCCTGTGTTCCGCCTCCTGCTCCCATTCGGGGCCGTAACCGTTATAATTGAAGATGACGCGATAATGCTCTTTTAAAAGATTCTCCGTGTAGGCTTTTATGTCTTTTTCCGGGTTGGCGGAATGTTCCAGTTTGTCGGCGGCAAGCGCGAACGCGTCCGCGACGATCGTGTTCAATACGATATTAGGGTCGGCAACCGAAGCGGCGGAGCCGAGCATGCGGAATTCGAATTTATTTCCCGTGAAAGCAAACGGCGAAGTGCGGTTTCTGTCGGTGGAATCTATGGGGAAAATAGGCGATTCGGGCACGCCGATCGAACCTTTCGCCGCCTTTTTGGGCACGTAATTTTTGCCGAGTACAATGCTGTCCACAATGGCGCCGAGTTCGTCGCCGAGGTATACGGAAACTATGGCGGGCGGCGCTTCGTCCGCGCCTAAACGATGATCGTTGCCCGCGGACGCCACGCACGCGCGCAATACGCCCTGATACGTATCCACGGCGGAAATCACGCAAGCAAGAATAAACATAAATCGCGCGTTGCTTTCCGGGTGCGCGCCCGGATCCAGCAGATTTTCGCCGTTATCCAGCGAAAGCGACCAGTTGTTGTGTTTGCCCGAACCGTTGATTCCCTCAAACGGTTTTTCGTGCAACAGACACGCCATGCCGTGCTTTTCCGCTACTTTTTTCATAATCTCCATCATCAGTTGATTGTTATCCACCGAGCGGTTTGTATCGCAGAACACGGGCGCGAGTTCGTGCTGGGCGGGCGCCACTTCGTTGTGCTTCGATTTGGCTAAAATGCCGTATTTCCACAGCGTTTCGTCCAGATCTTTCATAAATTCCGCCACGCGGGGGCGCAATACGCCGAAATAATGGTCTTCCAGTTCCTGTCCCTTCACGCTGAGCGCGCCGAACAGCGTCCTGCCCGTAAGACGCAGATCTTCGCGCTTGTCGTATGCCTCTTTATCCACCAGAAAATATTCCTGTTCCGGCCCTACGGAGGTGAACACCTTTTTACACGTGGTGCCGAACAGTTTCAGAATACGTTTCGTCTGCGTGTTCAGCGCGGTAATCGATTTTAATAACGGCGCTTTTTTATCCAGCGTTTCGCCCGTGTACGATACGAAAACCGCGGGAATAAACAATGTGCCCTCTTTTACGAACGCGGGCGACGTAGGGTCCCACGCCGTATAGCCCCGCGCCGCGCACGTGGCGCGCGCGCCGTCCGTAGGAAAGGAAGAGGCGTCCGGTTCGCCCACCACCAACGATTTGCCGGAAAGGCGCATGATCGCGCCGTCTTTGCCGCAAAAATCCAGAAACGCCTCGTGCTTGCCCGCCGTGGTGCCCGTAAGCGGCTGAAACCAATGCGTGTAGTGCGTCGCGCCTAAAGATATCGCCCAGTTCTTCATTGCTTCCGCCACTTCGCCGCAGATTTCCGGATCGATCGGCTCGCCCTCGTCGATCGTTTTACGCAACGATAAATACGTGCGTTCCGTAAGATATTTTTTCATCGCCCTGTCGCCGAATACGTATTCGCCGAACGTTTCCGCAGGCGTTTTTTCCGTTGTAGTAATCATTTATAGTACCTCGCTTTTTCCGTTTTTTTTGTAAATCAGTCAACTTCTTTCCTTTTCGCTTCGTTTTATTATAGCCTATGCGCGCGGGAATGTCAACAAAAACAAATTCCGCCGCAAAAAAACGACGGAATTTTTTGTTTTTTCGCATTTTACTTGAAAAAATCAAGTGGGATACCACGATTTTTATAATTTTTTACCTTTTACTCTTTATTTTATCAATATATTCCGATGCGACAAACGGATAAACAAGCGGATAAAAGGGCGCGCCAATAAGGACTTAAATTGAACAACTTCTTTTTTTATTTAATTTTTGAACTATCCTTAATCAATATGTCAGCATTACAACTACCGACCTGAAGATTATTAATATTTATTTCCCCACAATCTAAAATTTGAGTTGAATTGCCTTTAATTTTACCGCCAAAGGTAAATTCGCACCTAAATTCAGCGTAGCATTCACTACATTTAAAACGATAACTTCCGCCGTCCTGTTTAATGTATAAATCTTGCGGTTTACCGCAAAATACACAGTCGGGAGTAACCTTTTTGATAATATCGATATAAACCGCATTTAGCCCTTTGTTTTTATATTCCCCGGAAGAAACATTTTTCGCATCTTTATCTGCAATTCCGTCATACTCGTGAGAAAAACCACATTTAACACATTGGTATAATGATTTCTTCTTGCCTGAAAGACCTGCCGCCAAGCCTATTCCCCCTAAAAGAACACCACCGATGACCGCATTTTTAGCATTGAACCCTTTTTTAGTAGTGTCAATTAGTTTTCAATTCTCTTTATCGCCACAGATAGGGCATTTATTGGGCGCATTCATTTTAATTCTCCAAGTTCAAATAGTCGTTATTTATCGTAATAAAACTGCCGTCGCCTTGACTTCTATGGACAGTGGCAATACCTGCCCAAGCAAGTATGCCCGAAAAATAAGTAGAACGCCTCATTGTAGAACTGCCAATTTTTGAACCGTAAAATTCCGTAGAAATATAACCGTCTATGGTTGTTATGGGCAAATCTTCGCTACCTATTTTTGCACCGCTTTGAGCAGCTACGTCTCCTCTATACATTTTACCGCCGAGGGAAATAGCCTTTTTAACTATCGCATCAAAAACTTTAAATTCAAAAATAAAACCTTTAAGCCCTGCACTTTCAAAGCCTGACTGTGTGGAAGAAAGCCAAAAAGGAACAGGCTCGCCTTTCAATACAGGCATTAAAGCCTTACCTCCACACTCAACGATTTTTTCTTTTAACCGTTTTACCACCTTGCTATCTTCGGAAGATTGCGTTAAGTTTTGAGTATTGATTGCGTCCATTATGGTTTTACCCCCTAATTTTTCATTGATGGTACTTAATTTATTTTTTATGGAATTATACGTTTCGTTGTAATGTACTTGCATTTTAGATATATTTCCTTCCGCAAACAAAAACTGTTTTACAAATTCCAAATCGTCTGAGTTTAATTCAGCAAATCCGTTGATATTGAATTCACCGTTAATTTTGATACCGCAACATTTACAAGACAATTCAGATATTGTCAGTTCAGTCCCACAAGCAGGACAGTTTTTCAATAAATGATTACCCATAGTTATTTCCCTTAACATTTTTCTTTATGATACCACTAAATTTTATATATGTCAACTATTTTTTTATACTTTTTAATATTATGTATAAAATATTTTCATACATAATAAAATAAGTAAAAATTTAAAACAATAATAAATCAACATCAAAAAGGCAGTTATGCGTGAGCTTGTCTTGACTAACGCGCGGGCGCGCGGCGATTAAAACGTTACGGCGCGGCGGGCGGCTTTTTTCCGAAATACGAATATAACGCGCAGGGAATGTTGGCGTTGCTGTATTTTTTTACCGTGTCGGCGCGGCGCATAAACGCCCGCTCGAACGCGGAAAAAGAGGTTAATATATAGCCGCTCCAATCGGACAGAGCGAAAAACGCCTTCGAAAATTCGCCGTACAGTTTTTCCACTTCCCGGGCGGAAGAGAGGCGCTCGCCGTAGGGCGGATTGCATACCAGCACGCCGTATTTTTCCGCGCTCTTAAAATTCTGCGCGGGCGCGACGGAAAAGGAGATATCCTCTTTCACGCCCGCTTTTTCGGCGTGATATTTTGCAATCGATATCGCGCGCGGCGAAATATCGGAAGCGAAAATATTCAGTTTTCCGCCCCGTTTTTGCGTATCTTCCGCCTCTTCCCGCGCGCGGCGAAACGCGGTTGTCACGTCTTCTTTTCCATATCCGTCAAAGCGCGACCAATGCAGCATATCGAAATCGCGGTTTTTCCCCGGCGCGATATTCCGCATGGAAAACGCCGCTTCGATAGGCAACGTGCCGCTGCCGCAGAACGGATCGGCAAACGGCTTTTGAAAATCGCCGTGATAAAACGTTCCGTCGATAATTCCCGCCGCCAGCGTTTCTTTCAGCGGCGCGTCGTAGGCAAGAGCGCGGTAACCCCGTTTATGCAATCCTTCGCCCGAAGTATCAACGGTAACGGTAGCCACGTTTTTATAAAGAGATATGCCCACAACCGTCCGGGCGCCCGTTTCGGGAAACGACGCCGTTCGCGCGCCGTTCTTAACGGAAACGGACAATTTATCGGCAAGTCGGCGGATAATCGCCTTTTTCGCCACGCCGCCCGCCGCTTTAATCGCGCCGAGAACGGATTGATTGCTTTTTCCGTCCATTACGATGCGCGAATCGCGGGAAAGATATTCTTCCCACGGCACGGCGTATACGCCTTCGTACAGTTCGTCGAACGTTGCGGCGGAAAAGGAAGCAAGCGCGATTAAAACGCGCTCGCCCGAACGCAGAAATACGTTGAGTCGCGCCGCGTCGTAAATATCCCCTACTACGGCAATCCGCCCGTTTTCCGCGGGCGCCGCCTTATAACCGAGGTATTTGAGTTGGCGCTGTACGCTGCCTTCCAGCCCCGCCGCCACGGGAATAAGCAATTTCATAAAAACCGCCCCTTTTAAATTCTTCGCCTTTTCCGCGCATTTTTCCTTGACGGAAAACGCGGTTTCATACGGCGCCCGCCGCCCGGTACGCGCCTTTATCTTTTCTTATTTCTTTGGCAAGCGAGGCGGCGATTTTCACTTCGTCGTCGGAAGACGGCACGTCGTCCGCTTCCGTCGGATCGAGTTTTTCCTGTTTTTTATAGTCGCGGCAGAGATAGCGCTTTGTTTTATAGCCGATGAGAAGCGTTAAAAACGCGCTTACCGTACCCTGTACCGCGCTGTCTACCAACGTATCGAGAAAGGGAATTTTCTGCGTTACCCCCGAAAAGAATTTGCCGAATACGTTAAACCAGTTTACGTTCTGCATGCCGTAGGCAATCAGTGAATTCCGAAGTACCGCCGCGTAGATTTTTACAAGATTCATGCGCGTAGGGCGATAGCCGTAAATCGCCACGATCTGTTTAATGAGCGAAAGGTTGACGAGAAGCACCGAAATCGCGTCGATTTTATCGTTCTGCGAAACGGAAGTCGTTAAAAACGCTCTGCCCGCGCTTTTGAAAATCACGGCGTTCGCCGTTGCGCCCACGTCCGTGGCGTAAGCCGCGCGCATCGCCTTTTTCAACGCTTTTTTATCGCTTTTATTCAGCGCGGCTTCTATCGCTTTAAGCCGCTCCTCCTTTACGTAACGGTATTTTGCGTTTTTTTCGTCGCGGTTGTAACGCACAAGTTCCGTCGCCGCCTGCTTCAGCGCGCGGTAGTTTTTTCTTACGGCCGGGTCTTTGTTTTCCGCGGCGACGTCCGTAATAAACGAACGCGAACGCAGCACCTGCGCCAGCGGACAAAGTACGAAAAACACGATAACCGCCGCCGCTGCCGCCGTGCATACGTAGCCGAAAACGCGGTGTACCTGAAACGCAAGCGTCAATAAATCGGCAACCGCCGCCGCCAAAAGCAGTACGATTGCCGTCAAAATAAACGCCAGCAGAAACGCCGCGCGCCTTTCGTTGTTCTTTCCGAGCGGCGCGGTGACGGATCGGGCAAAATCGTCCGTTTCGTTTTTCTCCCGCCGCTCCGCGCCGCTTTTTCCGCCGTTCTGCACGCCGTTCTGCACGCCGTTCAGCGCCGCTACGGGCAGGGCGGGCGTTTGTCTTTCTTCTTTTTTACCGTTTTTCATCTGCGTTTTTCCTTTGCAAATCGCTTTTTTACGGTACCATTATAACATAAACCGCCGCAAAAAGCAAGAATTCCGCGGAATGCCCTTTTGTTAACTTGACTTTTAACCGCTTTTCGGCGTATAATACTGCCGTAAAAAAAGACAAGGAGCAAAACCGGTGTTCGATTATACGAAGGTGGCGGCCAATCAGATTATATCGGATTTTAAAAAAATCGCGTATATCCTCGGCGTAGCCACGCAGATTTTTTACATTGCGTATCTTATTTACGCCGTCGCGGCGCGTACGGGAGTTTTATGGGTAAACGTTATACTGCTGATTTTTTCCGTTGCCTATTTTGCTTTCGAAATCGTCATGCGCCGTCGTAAGGCGAAAGATAGAAACCGGATAAAAGCCGATAAATCCATCAACCTCACGGTGAAAAAAATTTATAAGTACGGCAAATTGGTTTTACGTTTTTACCCCCTCGTTCTTGCCGTATACGGGATGTATACCGCAACGCAGTCCCCTTCTTTTCTTTCCGTGTTATTGCTGTGTTTCACCGTTATCGGCTGGGCGATGCAGATTATTTTCGATTTGCTTATCGCCGTGGCGAAAAACCGCTTGTCGCTATTGCTTGACGGCGTGAAAGCGGACGTCAACGAAATTACGAAGCCCATTGTTTCCACAATGAATTTTTTTAAAAAAATCACGGGGAAAGAGGTAAAGGAACCGGAAGAACCAACGAAAAATCAGTTGAAACTGCGCGAAAAGGTGGAAGAATACCGCGCCGAACGGGAGGAGAAAAAGGAACGCGAAAAGCAGGAATCCGCGGAAAAGAAAAAGCAGAAAAAAGCGGACGAAAAAGAACGCAAAGCCAAAGAAAAAAAGCAGAAAGCGCAGGATAAACGCGCGGCGAAAGCGGAAAAAGCCGCGCTGAAATCTTCCGCGTCCGTAGAAAAAAAACTGCTCCGCGCGGCCGAAAAGAAAGAGAAGCGGCGCAGAAAACAACGCGCGGCCGAAACGGAAAACAAAGCGGAATGTTCACGCAGCCAAACCGCTGCGGAACTTGCGCTTGCCGCGACGGACGAAACGGAGAAAAAGAAAAAAACGCATAAAGACGCTTAACGAACCGCAGAACCCGCGCCGCGCAAAGACAAAATAAGTATAGTCAAGTAATCCCCCCGTTCCGATAGGTTATCGGAACGGGGGGATTACTCAAATTCGCGTTTATAAATGTTAAAAAAGCGTCTTATTTCTTTGCCGCAGCCACCTGTTTGGCGACTTCTTCGCTTAAATCTTCGCTCTTCTTTTCAAGCCCTTCGCCCATTACGTAAAAGACGAAACGATTGATTTTCACGTCGCCCGCCGCTTTCAGTAAGTCGGCAACCGTCTTTTTGTCGTCTTTGATGAACGCCTGCTTTAAAAGGCAGTTTTCCTCGTAGAATTTCTTAATTCTGCCAAGCACCATTTTTTCGGCAATCGCCTCGGGCTTGCCCTCGTTAATCGCCTGCTGTTTAAGCACTTCTTTTTCCTTTTCCAGCGTATCCGCGGAAACTTCGTCTTCGGAAAGATAAGCGGGTTTGGTAAACGCCACCTGCAACGTAACCTCGTGCGCCGCTTCCTGCGCCGCCGCCGTTTCTTCTCCCGCCACGTCCAGAAGAACGCCGAGTTTGCCGCCGAGGTGTATATATTTGGCAAGGAATCCGTCCGTTTCGTACGCCGTAAATCTTCTTACCGCGATCTTTTCTCCGATCACAGCCGTCTGCCCTTTCAGATAATCTTCCACGGTAGCGCCGTCCGATACTTTGCAAGCGCCGAGCGCCGCAACGTCGGCGGGTTTTTCCGCAAGAATCACTTTGGAAATTTCTTCCGCAATGGCGGTGAACTGCGGGTTCTTCGCCACAAAATCGGATTCGCAGTTGACTTCTACCAAAACGCCTTTCTTACCGTTGATATACGCGTATACAATGCCTTCCGCCGCGATTCTGGAAGCCTTCTTTTCCGCTTTGGCAATGCCGCGTTCGCGCAGCAGATCCATCGCCTTTTCCATATCGCCGTCCGTATCCGTCAACGCTTTTTTGCAATCCATTACGCCCGCGCCCGTCTTTTCGCGCAGAGCCATTACGTCTTTTGCCGTAAACGCCATAATACTCGATTCTCCTTATTTTACGTAATTTTTTAAGATACGCGCCGCTCTATGCTACGGCGCGTCTTTTTATTTGCGATTCAATAAACAAGCCGACCGTTTTTAAAATCAACTTAGTTCGCCTTTTCTTACTCGGCCGCTTCCTGCGCTTCCTCTACGGGAACTTCATCCGCCGCCGCAACGACTTCTTCCATATCCGCAGGCGCTTCGCTTGCTTCTTCCTGCACGGGCGCTACCGCTTCTTCGCCTTGGTTCGCCTCGATTACCGCATTGGCAATCACCGACGCGATGAGTTTAATCGCGCGGATGGCGTCGTCGTTGCCGGGAATCACGTAATCGATTTCGTCGGGATCGCAGTTGGTATCGGTGATCGCCACCACGGGAATGCCCATTTTTCTCGCCTCTTTTACGGCGATTTCTTCGCCGTGCGGATCCACCACGAACATCACGCCGGGCAACGTTTTCATGTTTTTGATGCCGCCCAGATTCGTCTGCAGTTTGTCCATTTCCTTTTTAAGAAGCATTACTTCTTTTTTGGGCAACAAGTCGAACTCGCCGTTCGCTTCCATTTTTTCGAGTTTTTCCAGTCTGTCCACGCGCGAACGCATCGTTTTGAAGTTGGTAAGGCAACCGCCCAGCCAACGGGAATTTACGTAGAACTGACCGCAGCGTTCCGCCTCTTCTTTCACCGCTTCCTGCGCCTGATTCTTCGTGCCTACGAAAAGAACGCTCTTGCCTTCCTTTACGCTTTCGCATACGAACTTGTACGCCTCTTCGATCAGGCCCACCGTAAGTTGCAAGTCGATAATGTGTATATCGTTTCTTGCGGCGAAAATGTAGCGTTTCATCTTCGGATTCCATTTTCTCGTCTGGTGGCCGAAATGAACGCCCGCTTCCAAAAGTTGCTTCATTGTGATAACTGCCATAATTATGCCTCCGTTAACCTCCCCGCTCTGCGTTATGGTCGCCTTCATTCATCCGCATGAAAAAAATTTACGGACACGGATGGCGCGCAAAAATCGGGTGCGTATTTTTTAGCGTTTCTATTTTACCATATCTTTGCCGTTTCGGCAACTCATTTTGCTCCGTTTTTCGCTTATTTTTTCTGTTTTTTTTAATTTTTTCGCTATATTTCACACAGTTTTTGAAATCATGCGAAATAATTTAAAAATAATTTATCCGCATGGCTCTTCTTACGTTTTCAAGCGTTTGCGCCGCTTTCCGTTCCGCCGCCGCGCAGCCGCGCTTTAAAATTTCTCGCACATCGTCGGTTTTTGCCTCCCATTCTTTCCGCCGTGCGTAAATGGGGGCAAGTTCTTCCTGCAACACGCTTACCAGAAATTTTTTTATCTTTACGTCGCCAAGCCCGCCGCGACGGTAATGATCTTTCAACTCGTCCAGATTTTTGTATTCGGGCAGATATTTTTTAAATTGTTCCTCCTTGCAGAACGCGTCGAGGTAAGTAAACACCGTGTTGCCCTCTACTTTTCCGGGATCGGAAACGCGGATATGATCGGGGTCGGTATACATCGACATCACCTTTTCGCGCACCGTTTCCGGCTCGTCCGACAGATAAATGCAATTTCCCAGCGACTTGCTCATTTTGGCTTTGCCGTCCAGCCCCGGCAGACGCAGGCAGTTTTTGTTTTTCGGCAATACTATTTCCGGTTCCACCAGCGTTTCGCCGTACACGGCGTTGAATTTGCGTACGATTTCTTTGCACTGTTCTATCATCGGCGCCTGATCCTCGCCCGCAGGCACGGTGTTCGCGCCGAACGCGGTGATATCCGCCGCCTGCGAAATCGGATAAGTTAAAAAGCCCACGGGTATGCTCGTTTCGAAATTACGCATCTGAATTTCCGCTTTTACCGTGGGATTGCGTTGCAGACGGGAAAGCGTAACCAGGTTAAGATAATAAAAAGTGAGTTCGGTAAGTTGCGGCACCGTGGACTGAATAAAAATCACCGATTTTTCGGGATCGACGCCGCACGCAAGATAATCCAGCGCTACTTCCATTACGTTGGAACGCACTTTTTCGGGATGTTCGGCGTTATCGGTAAGCGCCTGCGCGTCGGCGATCATAATGTAAATCTCGTCGTAAGCGCCTGAATTCTGTAAACGCACTCTTTCCCGTAAAGAGCCTACGTAATGCCCGATATGCAGCCGCCCCGTAGGGCGGTCTCCCGTTAAAATCACGTTTTTCATGGATTGAATCTTCACTCCCCCGGCGCTTGCCGCGCGCCGCTATTTTACAAAAAACGGGGGCGTTCTGCCTTTTTTCTTACGCGCTCCGCCGTTTTCGCGCTTTTTATTATACCTGTTTATCGGGTTTTTGTCAACGGTTATTCGCCGCCGCGCCGCGTTTTCTGCGCGCGGTTTATCTTTTTATTTTATTTTTCCGATTTTTCCGTCGGACGCCTTTTGTCCTTTAATTAACAAAGCGAAAAAACAAAGCGCAAAAAAAGCGCCCGAAAGCGCGATTTTTTACAAAGCGGCGCGGCAGATAAGCGTCGCGGCGTTTATTCGTATTCGTCGAATGAACGGCGGAGATCGCCGGAATGCGGCGGACAGGGCGACGGCGGACAGGGCGACGGCGGGCACAGAGGCGGACAAGGCTGACAGGACGACGTGCGGCAGGGCGAAGACTGTTTCGGAGAAGGTTTACCGTTTTTGCGCAATCCTTCCGCGCGGATTAAAATTACGTCCTCGCCGATACAGACGATACATTTTACGTCGATAAAAACGTCGCCTTTTTTCAGCGAAAACCCCTTGCAACCCGGGACTACTATGCCCATAAACACGTTTTCGGGATAGCGGAACACCACGTCGCACACTCTGCCCAGGCGCTTACCGTCCGCAACGTTCACCACTTCTTTGCTGCGAAGATATGTATAGGAAATTTCCATACTCCTCTCCTTATAGACTCGTTCTTAATCCGTTTTTTATTTTTCCGCCTTTATTATTATATGACGAAAAAATAAAAAACGTGACGCGCGCGAAATTTATCCGCCTGAAATTTATGCTTTTTATAAAAAACGATTGCCGGAAAAACGCGCTCCGCCGCGCATACGTTTGCATACGTTTGTCTTACCGCGCTCAGTCGCTTGACTTTTCCTCGCTTTTATGCTATTATATAATACAGTTATAAATACGTATATTAAAAAGCGGTAAAGCGCGAAAAGGACGCAGTATGACAAAAAACGAGAAAAAGCGCCGCAAAAGAATTTTAAGGGAATTCGAACATTCGGAAGAGGATTTTTTTACGATTGATAAAACAAAAAACACTGCAAAAATCGATTTGTCGTTCGAAAGAGTAAGCGACGTATTCGACGTGAATTACGTTACGAAAATACCCGTGCTCAGCGACGATTTTCTGGATTGGTTCGCAAGCGCTTTTAAAATAATCCCCGCCCGATACAGAATTGAATTTTCCGTTTCCTTCCGCGATTACGAAGGCTTCACGAAAGAACAACTGAACGATATCTTCTGGAAAAATATCATGCTCGACGTGAAAAGCAAGCAAGCCGCGCAGAAAAAACGCAATTCCATCGCTTACGGTCTGATCGCTATCGGCGTCGCGTTCTTTATCGGCATGTTGATTACCGAATTCCGTTGGAAAGCCGACTCGATGGCAAAGATCATCTTTTCGTACGTGAGCGATATCGCCACTACCGTGGCGTTCTGGGAAGGCTTGACGATATTAATCGTGGAACGGCGGGAAAACCGCAGTTATCTCAAAGACATCACCAAACGCTTCGTTGGCGTGCGGTTTACCTGATACGGCATACATATACAAAAAATACAAACTTATACGATTACTCGCACGATCTTACAAGGAGTAAGTTTTTATGAAACGAATGTCCGAGCGCCGCAGAAAGAGAACGGAAAAAATTCTTTATCGCAACAGAAAAGCCAAAGTGATTATTTACAACCGCATTTTTCTTACCGCACTGGCGATGCTATTGCAAATCGCTCTGTTTGCGGGCGCGCTGATATTGCTGTATTCCGGAAATTCCTATTTTGCCACGTTGTTGCTGTTTGCAACCAATCTGGCAGGGTTTGCGATGATTCTCCATATTCTCAACCGCAACGACCGACCTTCCGACAAGTTGAACTGGATTATCGTGATACTCGTGCTGCCCGTGTTCGGCGTGCCGATGTTCTTCTTATACGGCGACGGACGTCCCACCAAAAAAATGAACCGCAAAATTATTACGCAGCGGAAAAATAACGTTGCGTTGCTTCCTCCGCCCCCCGCGCTTTCCGATAAAGCAGCGGCGGACGGCGCAAACGCCGACCCCGCTGCCGCCGCGGAACGGTACGAAAAATGCGATGAGAGCAACGGTATTTCAAAATATCTTACCGATTTCGCCTCTTCCCCCGCCTCGTTCGACGGAGAGGTAACTTATTTTTCTTCCGGCAGGCAAACGTTCAACGCGATTATGGAGGCGGTGCGCGGCGCAAAGAAATTTATACTGGCAGAGTACTTTATTATCTCGCCCGGCAATACCTGGTCGACGTTTTTGCAGGCGCTTGTGGAAAAGGCGAACGAAGGCGTGGCGGTGCGCCTGATTTTCGATAACGCCGGCTGTCTGAAATCGTTGCCGCCGAAGTACGATAAATACGTAGAGTCGCTGCACCCCAACATCAAATGCTTTACGTTTAATCCCATCTCCCCCGTTTTTACCGTGCGCATCAACAACCGCGATCACCGCAAACAGATTATCGTGGACGGCGAAACGGCGTTTACCGGCGGAATCAATCTTGCCGACGAATACGTGGGCGATATAATCCGTTTCGGCGATTGGAAAGATTCCGGGCTGAAACTGACAGGCAGCGCGGTAAATACGTTTACCATGATGTTCTTTAACATCTGGAACGCGTTCCGCGAAGATAAAGACGACGTTTCGGCGTTTTACAATCATTCGTATACCGCTTTACAAACGGAACGCCGGTTACAAAAAGCGAACGCCGCGCCCGAACAGGCGGCGGCGTTTATGCAACCGTACGACGATTCGCCCCTCGATAAAGAAAACGTAAGCGCAACCGTGTATCTGGATATTATCAACCGCGCGCGGCGCTACCTCTGGATATACACGCCCTATCTCGTTCCGGACGACCGGATGCGTACCGCGCTTTGTTCCGCGGCGAAACGCGGCGTAGACGTTCGTATCGTTGTTCCCGGAATTCCCGATAAAAAACTGACTTACCGCCTTACGAAAGCCAACTTTCCCCCCTTGTTGAAATCGGGCGTGAAAATATACGTTTACACGCCCGGATTTATTCATGCGAAAAGCATGCTTTCCGATGACCGCTTCGCCGTAGTGGGCACTATCAACCTCGATTACAGGAGTTTATACCTCAACTTCGAAAACGCCGTATATTTTTCCGACTGCACGGTGGCGGACGAATTAAAAAAAGATTGTCTTTTTACTTTTCCGCAATGCCGGGAAGTGACGGAAAAAGATTTGAAAAAGGGCTGGATCGGATCGCTCGTTGATTCTTTGCTGCGCGTGTTTGAAACGCTTTTTTAAACTTTTTAAACGTATGCGCCGTTTTTGCCGGGCGCAGATTTCGGTTAATCGCCTTTTTTAAACAAGAAACGTAGATTTTTTCACCTGTCTTACTATCCGGGAAAGATAAAAAAAGCAAAAAATAAGGCGAAAACAGATTGACATTTTTAATAAAACGGAATATAATAATATTACGTTTATAAAAAACGCAGGTGTCGCCTAGCGGTATGGCGTCAGCTTCCCAAGCTGATTCCGGCGGGTTCGACTCCCGTCACCTGCTCCATCAAGACACACGCAAAAGGAGCGTATAAAACTCCGCTGCGTGTGTCTTTTTCTATGCAAAACAGGGGTAAATTGCCGTTTTCGTGGCAGTTTACCCTTTTTGTTGTTTCTTCGAGTATCGCCGTAGGGATTTGTTCTTCACTCGCTTTGAAAAGTCACAAGCCTTTAACGATTGCACAAAAAGGATTTTTGCACGATAAGGAGCGTATGATTTCTTCTGTCTTAATCAACGAAAAAATGACCGACCGCACTCTTATGAACGCAGTCGGTCGTTTGCTTATAAAGTTTCTCTTACCGTTATTCCGCACTCGAACTCGATTTCGATTTCCTTGTTGGACAGCACAGTGATTTTCCGCACAAGGCTTTTGAACATCACTCGATCAAACTCTTCAAGTATCTTTCCTGTCTGTAGTAGTTTGGTCACTTCTTCGATTCGGTACGACGCGAGTTGGACTTTTCCTTGCTCGGACAGTATCTCTTCTTTTCTCATAAGCAGTTGGTCTATTTGCATTCCGACCTGCTGACTTTGCTGTTCATATTCTTTATCGGTAATCTCTCCGTTGTTCCTTTTCATCAGCAGTTCCATCATCTGCTCTTGTAATTTTTCCATCTCGGCATTCACTTCATTTATCGCTGTCGCACAGGAGTCCGTTATTTCGCTCACGGTCGCACTTTGCAGTTTTTCGAGTATTCGTTCCTTGTCTCCTATAAGTTCGTTTAATGCCCTTACAAACGCTTTCTCAAGGGCTTCTTCTTTGATAGGTCGGCTCTTGCAGTATTCCGCTCCATTGTTTTCGTGTCTTTTGCACACCCATATGTAGTACTTCTTATATTTGTTGTACTGTTGGTGTCTTCGGTAGGTTTCCCCGCATTCGCCGCATACTATCATTCCGCTGAACGGATATTTACCTGAAAACTTTCCGCATCCCGTTTCACCTGTACTTCGTAGCGACTGCCTGTTTTGGAACTCTTGCTGTACCATGTCGAATGTCTCTTTCGATATGATAGCCGCATGGCTATCTTCCACATACCAGCTCTGCGCGAATCCTTCGTTTTTAATTCGCCTTGGGGATAGAAAGTCTGGAAGGTATGTTTTTTGCAGGTGGCAATCGCCCTTGTACTTTTCATTTTGCAGTATCGACTTCACCGTGGAAGGATGCCATGTTTCTCTGCCTGACGGCGATGCTATACCATCTCGCTCAAGTCCTTCAGCGATTTCTTTCAGACTTTTACCGTCAAGGAACTCCGCATATATCCTTCTAACCGTTATTGCCTCTTCTGGCACGATTTTCAGCACCGTTCCCTTCTTGTCTCTCGTATATCCAAGGAAGTGTTTCGTGTTAAGAATCACTTTCCCCTCTTGGAACTTTTTCTTGACGCTCCACCTAATATTATTGGATATGCTCCGACTTTCTTCTTCCGCAAGGCTTGCCATAATCGTCAAGACAAACTCGCTTCGCTCTTGTAGCGTGTCAAGGTTTTCTTTCTCAAATATGATTCCGATACCGTCCGCTTTCAATTTTCTTGCAGTCTGTACGCAGTCGAGCGTATTCCTTGCGAATCGGCTGACCGATTTCGTAATTATAAGGTCTATCTTTCCGTCTTCGCAGTCCTTTATCATTCGTTTGAACTGCACTCGCTTGGTATTCTTGCCACTCAAGCCGGGGTCGGCATAAATGTCAACCATCGTCCAATCATCATGGCTTGCAATGAGTTTGGTGAAGTGGTCTACCTGTGCCTCGTAACTGCTCTCCTGTTCTTCGTGGTCGGTCGACACTCGTGCATATGCAGCCACTCGTATTTTAGGCTTTTGTCCTATCGCTACCGACATAGGGTCAAGCCGTTCGACTCTTGTTTTCGCTGGTATAATCGTAATTTTGGGTTTAGTGTTTACACAGTTTTCCATTGACATTTCCCGCCCTCCCGTTTGTATATTCTTTCGTTGACTTATATCCATTTTGGAACTCGAATGTAATAGTCCATTCTTTTACTATTGCCTTTACAAGGAACTCCGCCATTTGTTCCGTCAGCTTATCCGATTTCTTATATTTCCCTTTTACCATATCTCTCGTTTGTAGATTTTTTATGAGAGTTTCCTGTTCTTTTATCTTTATAAGTATTTTATCGGTTTCTTCTCGGCATTTACTTTCGGAGATATAACCTTTCGCTCGTAGTTGTCGCAGTTCTTGCTCGTTGGCAATAAGTTTTCGCAAGACCTCTTCTTGCTCCGTTATGCCGTTCACATCATTATTCGCGTCAAGGCTTTCGTTGTAGGCTTCAATCAGCAATCTTGTAACGACTTCGTCTTTGATGTCATGTGATGCGCATTCCTTTACCCCATAAACATCCTTTTTCCGACATGACCACTTTATACACATATATGGAGTTCCGTGTGCCGAAGTTTTTCTTTTGAAACTCGTTCCGCACTCTCCGCATATCAGTTTTCCCGATAGCGGATATAATGCAGTAGGTGACCCCCTTGGTCTATATTTATTGCCACGTGCTATCATTATCTCCTGTGCTTTTTGGTAGTCTTCACGCGACACAATCGGTTCGTGATTGTCTTGGATATAATACTTGGGGAGTTCTCCGTAGTTGTATTTCTGCACTTTCATTGTGCTATATGATTTTTGCATAATACTATCCCCGCAATATTTTTCATTTCGTAACATCCCCGTTATTGTCGATTTGCTCCATCGTCCCCCATGCATTGGGGTGTACCCTTCGTTTTCGAGAATATGGCATATGGTTCTAAACGAGTTGCCTTGCAGGTACAGTTCAAAGATTCTTCGCACTATGACCGCTTCTTTCTCGTTTATCACTAACTTTCCATCGACCATGTCATATCCAAGTATTCGTGCCAGTTCCACACTCCCATTTGCGAATCGTTTCCGTGCAGCCCATTTTTGGTTTTGGCTCATAGATAGTAATTCCTCTTCTGCGAGACTTGCCATCACTGTAAGGATTAAGCCGCATTTGGGGTCAAGGGTATGTATGTTTTCAGACTCGAATATGATTTCCACACCTAAATCTCGGAACTCTCTGACTACTTCCATTAGTTCGACTTTGTTCCGAGCGAATCTTGAAACCGACTTTGTATATATCCTATCGATTTCACCATTTCTCACTTTTTGGAACATCCTTTTGAGTCCATCGCGCTTTTTCATAAACGCACCGCCGATGCCCTCATCGGAGAATAATCCGATATACTCTACCGATTCGTCATTTTCAAATCTATTTTGCCAGTAGTTGGACTGGAACGCGAAACTATCTTCTTGAGCATCGCTATCGGTGCTGACTCGCACATAGGCACATACTCGTGGTTTCTCCACTTTTTTCGTAGGTATCTCTTGAATATTCATTTCTTACGCTCCTTTCTTGTTCGCCTTTTGGCTCTTTCGACTGGATTCGAACTGCGATAAAAAATTTGTCCCGCCCTTTTTATTGGGCAGGACAAACAATACCGTGCTCACCTATAAAAGTCCAGACAAAAGCCGCTTTATTCTGAAACTTTTTTGATAATTCTTTCCTTCTCTGACGAAGTGATTAAACCTCTCTTCAAAAGGCTTTTTAAGACACTTTCAATTATCTGTTTTTCCATCGTCTTTACCATCCTTTTTGCCGAGCTGCTTAATAATCTGATTAGTACCCGTAGCCGTCAGTCCACTCGCACCGCCGATGACGATTGCCACCACAATGTTCGGTGCGGGGATGATGCTCGGCAAAGCGTAAAAACAAATAATACCACACACGATTCCGAGCGCCGTTGCAATAAGCGGAATACACCGCTTGAACTTTTCGTTCTCTCCGACTGCGTGCTTAATGATGTTAATCACCCAATACACGACCGCAGCAATCGCCGGGACGCTGATTAAATTCAAATACTGTTCCATTTATCTCCCCTCCTTATTTCTTGGAATTTTGTTCGAGCAAATATTCGTAGAGTTCATCCTTAACTTCCGCATAGGCTTTCATCGCCTCTTTCATCTCGCCGTTGGTTTTCCCGTCACGAATGGCTACCGCATCCGCATACGTCAATTTTCCGACCGCATCTATACTTTTTAGTATCAGCATGTTCTCTTTGGCTTTTGCTCTGTCTCGCTCTTCATCTACCTTTTGCTTTTTCTTGAAAAATCTTTGCAAGAAAAAGAGCACCATTCCGCTGATGATGCTCGCACATATACTCATAATTATTGCTACCATATTACTCTATTCCCAACCTATCCTTAACTTCTCTCATTTGCTCCGCTTTTTGAACCGCCTCTGCGTCCAATGTGGCGATGTCTCTATCAAAGGCTATTTCCAATCTCTTGGATCTTTCATATTGACTTACCTGCATATCGTACCAATCGAACCAAGTGCTTAATTCGGAATAAAGAATTTCGTCTTCTTTTTTCTTTAATTCTTCATCCGTATATGGAATGAAAACATAGATGTCCTCCGTTTCTTCGTAGGCATCGCGTCCCGGCACTCCTTTGACATCCACCACTTTTTCCACGTCCTTGCCACCGTTTTCGTATTCCTTTACCACTTCATAATGAAATTGTTCCACCACTTCCTTTACTGCCTCATGATAAATCGTACGTTCATCGCGCTCAAGGCGTCCTTTTGAAAGGTCATAATCCGATATAATTTGTGTTTTTTCTTTGTTATAAACTTCCATATTATCCTCCTTAAGCCGTTCTTTTCCACATATACACTGCTAAATACGGAGGCAAATTGTTGTGTTCATTACCGCCACCCGTATTCTCAAGTGCAGCAAGCAACACACCATGCCCACCACTACCCGCAGAAGTTTTAAAGCCTGTTGTCTCATTAGAACTGTAATGCACAATGTAGTTCGATCCGTCTTTATATTTATTCGCAAAGTGAGTATGCGCAGGCATTTCCGTAGTCGTTAATTTATGTGCTTTTTCGCCGCCTGTACTTCCTATGGAATAGTCAGAACCTCCGCCCACGAGGAATCTGTCGTAGAGTCTTGTCCAAGTTCCTCCGAAGATTGACGCTGGGCTGATATATACCGTGGACATATAAATTGCTCCGACGGGATATGTTTTTTCAAGTAACCCCGTCAAAAGCGATACCGGGACTTCCGTGACAGGAATCGTAACGTTTCCGCTCCCGTCAAAACTTTTAGCCGTTGCAGTAACTCCCGACAAACCGATTGTCCTTGCGGTTTTTAGTTTTACCGACGTTTCGGCTTCCAACGGCAAATCGGTAAGAGTGCCGTTGGCATTCTTAATTTTCGGTCTGTAAGCCATTCACGATACCCCCTTATACTACCTTAAAGAAAAGTCCGCCCGTTGCAAGAGACGCACTCGGAGTGGTCTGACCGCTCGTTCCGATTTCAATCATCTGTCCACCTGCGACAGCAATGCCTTTGGCATTGACCTGAACGGCAGAATAAGTGCCTGCGGCTACACCGCTATCACCCAAAGTGACTGCTATCGTCTTATCGGCAGAGCCGTCCACGCTCTGACTTCCCGATCCGTTGATAGCAGTCGAGCCGTCTTTCTTGACACCCGAATTGACGCTTACACCGAGTGTTCTCGCCGTAGTCCACTTACCTGCCGAAGTCGCACTTGTTGCCGTATCTGCCTTGGTTGCATTATCCGCTTTCGTCGCTGAGCCAACTTTGGTTGCTCCGTTCTTGATGTTAGCAATCTCTGTGACATTGGTATTTGCCTGACTCTTCGCCGCATCCGCAGTCGTTTTTACTTCGCCAATAGCACCGACTACTGTCTTTGCCGTGGTTGCAAGCGTGTTGTCCGTCTTCGTCTGATAGGCGGCAAGGTCAACTTTTTGTGTTTCGAGTGCGCTGATTTCAAAGTACCCGTAAGTACCCGTGTTGTTATCGAGAACCTTGCTTACCCAGTAGTCGGGCGTCTCCAAAGCCTTGATAAAGATGTTATCGCCCACTTTGTAGTCGGTTTTAGTAGCCGCTTTCAATGCGGTTGTCATCGCAGCCATGGTATCGAACGAAACCGCTTTTGCTCTACCTTCCGCAAGCGAATACGCACTGTTTGCTTTGTTCTGCGCATTAGTTACGGCGGTACGAATATCCGAGTGCGCCGTTCCGGACGTATTGTGAGCGTTCACCGCTCCGCTCGGTTCAGCGCCGATGTTGGCTGGAGTAAGGTTGACATCGCCTTTTCTGTAAGTTGTTTCCTTATCGCCCTTTAACCCGGTTACGATACCGCCACTCTCAATGTTTTTGACTTGCTCGTAGACCTTATCGATTGCACCTTGTACGTTCTCCGCCGCAATACCCGACGTTGTACCTTTATACTTAACTACTTCCGCTTCCGTTTCGGGATGGATAAGTACGGTATCTTCTGCGCTGACCTTTTGAATAATCTGGAACTTGTTTGTAGTTTGAGCCATGTTATTTATCCTCCATTTTCTTGAATACAAAATCGCCGTCCGGGATATCTTCGGTTATCTTGTCAACCGCCTGCAGTTTCCCTTTGACGAGTTCGCCAAGTTTTATTTTATTCGTCTCGCCGTTTTCTCCCACGACAAGAATAAAGGAGTCGCGTTTATCGACTCCCAGCTTAATTTCTTCATATTCCGTTACGTTGTTTGACAATAGGTTTAAGTCGCTTGCCGTCATTTTTCCGTCAAGCGGTTTCCCGTTGATGGACGGCTTGTTTTTTAACCGATTGTAGTTGTAGGTTACGGTAATACCGGGCGTAACTTTTATATGTTCCAGATTACCGTAGTAGTTTTTATCCGCCATTTTCCACCCTCTCCAAAACTTCTAATTTTTGACGATGCACGAGCGTTACCTCTTGCTCGTCTATTAAGGTGGCGATGATGTCGTATTTCAAAAAACCTGTTTTGAAGTCCTTTGTCACTTCACCCGGTATTCGAATGCGGAATTCATCCTCTTCTCTATCCGCCTCTTCTTCGATTCCAAGTTCTTTGCATGCGAACACCACCTTTTCTATGAGTTCCGTAGCAACGTTCTCAAACGATAACCCGAACTCAAAGACATCGCCTTTGACTACTTTCAGCATCCTATTGCTCTACGAAAACGATAGAGGAGATCGTTGTCGTAGTTCCGCTTTTTGTTTTCTTTTCTACCTTGCAAGAAATCTCTTTCAAGTGTTTTTCGTTTTCCGCAAGTGTATTGAAGATATCCGGCGTTACTTGGTCTTCCGCTTTGTAATCGCTCTTTGGCTCTTTCCAATTTGCCATTCATACCCTCCTTATATCGTTCTTCCGCGCGTCTCTTGTTTCAATCCGCCGTCAAACGTAAACTTGTTGTACTCGCACACGAGTTCTTGACTGTCTCCGAACCTATCCGCCGACTCGTACTTTTCACCGAGATTGAGTTTCGGGTTTCCTCGCCAAGTCGTAGTTATGACACCTTCTCCTGCGTGCATCCTTTCAAGCAAAATTCTTGCGATATACTCCGCCTGTGCATGGTTTTGTACAAGATCGCTTGACGGGTGCGAATACTCGGTCACTCCGTTGTTTCTAACACTGTCATCGTCTTGCATCGTCAAAGACTTGGTCGTTATCTCGATTGCCTTGCCCGTAACCGTCAGCACCGCCTTTTGCTTTTGTGCCGTTTTGTTCTTTGCCACGACCGAGCAAGCATTGACACCGCCTTGGAAGTCGGTCAATAGCACGTTTAAGTTATCCGTTTCCATTGCAGGGTACGCAACTTCGGTATTATAATCGAGCGTCAATTCAAGCGATGCGTTCGGCTCTATATTGAGTTCAACCGATACTGCTTCGACCGTATCGTTCGACAAGGATACGTCACAGTATTCCACAGAAATACGGTTCGCAAACTCGGTCAGAGAAACACTCGATGAGTACGAAAACATATTGCTTTTATCTATCCTTATCGCCGTTGTTGTCTTCGGCTCTTTCTCCGAGCGAACATTGATTTTATCTTCTCGGTCTATAAACACTTTGCATAGTCCCGCATTGGCGATTTCCTGCAATGCGTCCCAAGCCGTTCCCTTTGGCAGGAATGCCATCGGCACAACCACCGATTGCAAGTCTTTTGAGATGACGATAGTGTCCGCCGTTTCCCCTATTTTCAAGAGAATGTCGGTGGCTATATCGTACAGCGACGCATTCTCCGTCAGCGGAAAGCCGACATAGGTCTTTTTCTGCAGCCGCATTAGTCTGTCCACCGCACTACACTTTACCCATTGCGAATCTTGGTTTATCTGCCACTCGTCCGAATAGAATGTGCCGAGCGGTTGGTATTTTACTTCCCCGTCCGTTTCTATGCCTATGCTCGGTAACAGTTTGCGGTCGAGTATCATGAGCGAACGGAGATATCCTTTATCGAACTTTCTGTCCTTATTAAAGATGTTGACAGTCATCGTGTCGGATACTATGTTGTAGTTTCCGTCCGCCGCACCCATCTCTTCGGACACTTCGAACATTTCAATGGCATCGCCCTCGTACCGCTCCATCATTCGGTCGTAGAACTTCAATATTTTCGCACAGGCATTCGGCTTGCTCCACTTTGTTATCGTCAGCCTGATGGATGTAATGTCTTCAAGCTGCGGAGTCAATCGAACCTGTATCTGATTATTGACGGTCACACTATCCGAGTGAACAATCTTCCCGTCTCGTTTGTACTGCAAAATGAAGTCGACCGGGTATTCATTCCGCTTTTCATCGCCCAATACCACCCAAGATATTATCGGACGCTTGACAAACGATATCTCGATCCACGGCGCATTCGCAAGCACACCATTACTACCCGACAACGAACCGCTCCACCAACCGAGAACGACCGAATCGTCCATCATCTGAAAGGAGCCGTCCATTGTCGCATTGCCGTCCATCGTACAGCCTTTGACTGTCGGCACAAGGTATGCGCCGAACACTTCGTCCGGGTGGCTGATAGCCGAATTACCGCTTTCCGTTGTTTGAATGTCCTTACTGATTTCAGTATCCGAGTAGATAACGTCCACTCTGCCGAGTATTTTTCGTGGATTATCCGTATATTCCATAGGTTATCTCTCCACAAAAGCAACGCTGACGCTTGCCCACATTATCTTGCCTTTTACCCAATCGTATCGTGGCTGACAGGACAAGTCCTGCGGACGAGCGGTCATCGACGTCAACTTCCCCGTTTCGGGATCGTTGTAGTCTATCGTCACGAACGAGCCGCTTTTCGTTTCGGCAGTCAAGAGTCCCATATCTTCTTTCGAGAGATATTTCCATGCGACTTCGACCTTTCTCTTTCTCCCTATAACGTCCACGACCATTGTGCCGTCCATCGTTCTTTCCGATTTATCCAACACTTCGGTCGTGCAAGTGAGTTCGGTCGGCGCTTTTATCGTCTTACTGTTTATCTTAAAAAATACCGCCATCTTACACCTCCCTTAATGCAATGCCGTTTCGCTTGTATTCTTTATTCAGTCTCGGCATAATAAGCCTTGCGAACTGCTGTCCGTCAATCTCCAAAACGATGTCTTTTTGCTCTTTTCCACCGTTATTGCCGATTGCCGCTATCCCTTGGAGCATTCCATTGACCATATCTCCATAGGGACTGCTTCCGCTACCGACTACCGCGCGATTTGCCGATGCGGTGATGTTCAGCGAAGACGCGACCTGTGCCGCCGCTTGCTGCAACATAGGCATATTGTCGTACATTCCGTCCGCCATCATATCCATTAGGTTCGGTATCCACTCGTCTGCCGTATGTCCCGGACCTTTCTTTGTCGGCGAGCCGAAACCGAGAAAGTCTTTTATCGACTGTCCGACTGATTTTACTCCGTCTACGACTTTACTCCATGCTTTCTTTATGCCGTCACCGATATTTTGTATCAGGTTCTTACCCCAGTTGAATGCCTCTTTGAAAAGGTTCGAGAAGTAATCGCCGATGCTTGAAAACAAGCCCGTTATCTTATCCCAAATCCAACCGCATACCGAGCATATACCATTCCAAATATTCGTGAAAAAGCCGCTGATACCCGTCCAAATATTGCGAAAGATATCCAGCACATTTACACCGATACCTTGAAAGAAGTCTACGAACCCTTGTCCAAAGCCTTTGATAAACTCCCAAATACCGAGAAAGATGTTCTTAATAGCGCTCCAAATACTCGTAGCAATGTTCTGCATATGTGTCCACGCATCCGACCAATCGCCTTTGAGTATCGCGCACACGAACTTGATTACTTCGATGATAGCGTTCGCCACATCCAAGACAGCGCTCAAAAATGGTCCGAGCGCGGCGATGATTCCGTTGACCACTCCGACTACCACTCCGTACAGCACTTCGATTACTTTGCCTATTAACTCAAACACGGGCTTTAGGAGTTGATATAGTTCAACTATGGTATCCCAAAGCGATGCAAAGAGTGCCTTTATCTTCTCCCATAGCGGTTCGACATAGTTTAGGAATTTCAGCACCGCATTGCTTATAACGTCAAACGCACTTTTTATAATCGTCCAAAGACGGGTGAAAACGTCCGAGACGACTTTGAGTATCTGCTTGCCGTACTTCTGCCAAAAGGTCTTGATTCCATTGACTGTATCAAGTACGATTTTCTTTACGAGCGGCCATACTTTCTTGGCTATGGCAAGCACTTTCGAAAAGACCTCTTTCACGCATTTCCAAACCGTTTTCAAGGCTTGCACGACTGCCGCTTTGATGCGTTCTCCGTTCTCGTCCCACCACGCTTTTATAGCGTTGGCTACGCTTATAATGACAGACTTAATCTTCTCCCATATGCGGATTACGGCATTACGGAAGTCTTCGTTCGTCTTCCATAGGTACACGAGCAAAGCGACTACCGCCGCTATTGCTAAACCGATGAGCCCCGCTTTCGTGAATAGGACTTTTGCCACCTTAATGATTGTGCCGAGACTGCCGACAAGTTTCCCTATTACGATAAGCAATGGTCCGATTGCCGCCGCAAGCAGTGCTATGACTACAATTTGTTTTCGCGTTCCCATAGACAGTCCCATAATCTTTGCCGTCAGCGGCGAGATATATTTTGTTATGAACTGCCGAATGAGCGGAATCAGCACGTCTCCGAACGAGATTGCTATCTCTTCAAGTTCGGATTTTAGGATCTTCCATTGTCCTTGTAAGGTGTCGAGCTGCGTTGCCGCCATGTCGGTCGCTTTGTTCGTTCCCGTAATGGCTTTGGTCATTCCCCTTACGGCATCACCGCCCGCCGACATCAAGGCAAGCATACCTGGACCACCCCTTGCGCCGAAAATCTCCATTGCTTGCGCGGTGTCCAACCCAGCGTCTCGTAATCTATCAAGAATTGATGCGAAATCGTTGGTTGCCGGGTTTACGTCTTCTACGGCTATGCCGAGTTCTTCAAAGATTCCGAGCGCCGCCGTTGACGGGTTCATAAGAGATACAAATGCTTGTCGAAGCGAAGTTCCTGCCGTACTTCCGTCATAGCCTGCATCGTATAACACGGACAGTGCGCCGACCGTTTCTTCTACCGAATAGCCAAGGCTGTTTGCCACAGGACCGACATATCCCATTGAGTTTGCAAGTTTATCCATCGATGCCATAGAGTCACCGATTGCCGCCGCAAACACGTTGGTTACTCGCTCTGCTTGATTCGCTTCCAAACCGAACTGGTTCAAGGTCGAAATAACTGTTTCGGTTGTGAATGCCAAATCGCTCTGCGTTGCCGATGCAAGGTTCAGGGTTGCCTCGATAGAGTCAGCCATCTGGTCTACCTTGTAACCTGCCGACGCCATATAATACAGAGCGTCCGCTGCGTCCGATGCAGAGAAAACCGTCTTCGCGCCCATCTCACGGGCGATTGACGTCATTCTTGCGAGTTCTTCGCTCGTAGCGCCTGCGACAGATGCCGCGTTTGCCATCGACTGCTCGAACTGTTGCGACACCATGACAGACTTCGTGCCGAGTGCCACAAGCGGAGCCGTAACCGTTGCCGAGAGTTTCGTTCCCGCTTTCGTCAGGCTTGCCGACACCTTTTGTATCTTCTTTTGGGCATTGTCTAACCCTTTCGAGAGCGAGGATATGTCCGCCGCTATCTTTACCACAAGGTTTCTTATAACCGCCAACTGTCCTCACCCCCCTATCTGATTATTACCCCTTGCTCCGCCGCCATTGCTTTAAGAACGGCATCACCCGCCGAGTTTGTTTTTTTCGGTTTCTTCCTTATGTCTTTCAATACCTTTGAAAGGCTCGGCAACTTCTTTTGCCGTGCAAAGGCTTCCGTATGCCACGCAAGCGTGATGTTGTCCTCGAACAGTCGAGTTTCCCGCTCTCGCTTTTGCTTTGCAAGGAGCATTACTTCATACGGAGTGTAATTGCCGATTCGTAAGGGATCTATGTCAAAGAACACGACTGCCTTTTCGCAAAACTCGGAAAGGTCAAATGCAGTCTCACTTATTCCCCCTGTTTACCTTCTGCCTTGCCGAATGCAAGCGTAAAGGCTTCGCCGAGTTTGTCCGCAATCTCGGTGATGTTTGAATACTCGTCAATAAGGTCACCAACCTTTTCGAGTGTAAGGGTTTTGTCTTCGTGGCAAAGCCCCGCATACACGATAATGAGCAAGTCTTTGATGCCCACGTGCGAAAGGTCAAGGGCCGTAATGCTTTTGCCCGTAAGGTCTTCTACCTTGACGAGCGCATTGATGCCATATCTCAATGTTCTGGGTTTATCCAGATTGATGGTTACTCCGTTCTTCATTCTTACTCTCCTTTATGAAAACTCAATTCGCCCGTACCCGTGAGTTCAAGGCTGATGCTGACCACATCGTCCACCGGGTCTTCGATTGACAAGCTACTAATGTATGCCGTTCCCTGATAGTAGTTTGTTCCGTCCACATACAGTTTTACGGTTACGGTCGTGCCTGCGAGATATGCATCTTGCAGTGCTGCCTGTCCTTGCGTGTCGGTCGGGACTGAATAATCGCCTTCCGAACTCGCCGTCCACTCTTTAAGACCCGTGATGTAGTTCTTCCAATCATCACCGAGAGCGGTCGTTTCCAAAGTTTCGAGCGACAGTTCAAGCGACCAGTTCTTGATTGCGGCTACCTTTTGATTTCCGCTCTCACCGATAATCACTTTTCCGTTTTTACCTGCTACCGCCATTTTCGTCCTCCTATTTTTCGTTGTAATAAAACTCGAACTCGATGCTCGACAGGTACTCTTCCGTATTGAACTTCAACGCGGTGTTCCCGTTGTACTCGTAGTCCGTTTTAATGAAAACGGCTTGGATTTCTAAGCCGCACATATTTCCGTGAAAGTCTTGAAAGGCACGCTTTACCAATCTTGACAATTCTCTTGCTTTTTTGAATGTCCTGTCATGGCACACAAACTGCATTGTCTGCCTGACAAACCCCGTATCGCCTTGCAGAGCCGAATCGTAGTTGGCAAGCACAGGCGAATAAACGATTGCCGGGAGTGGTGCGTCTTCGGGGAGCATTATGGGGAATATCTTATTCCCCACACGTTCTCTTATCTGTTCGTTTTTGCTTAAATACGCATATATTGCTTGGCAGATATCCGTCATAGTTTTCTCCCCACCGCATTCGAGATTGCTTTCACGATCTCATCGTTTATCTTGTCGATGTTTTCGTCCACGGCATTTCGTAGAAACGGGTTGGCGGGTCTTCCCCTTGCACCGAGTTCCACGAATGTGCCGTATCGGAGCGACTTGTCATAGTCCACCGACACGGTCGCTTTCGTTTCCGTTGCTTTGCCTTCGTTGAGTTTCAGGCTTGCTTTCAGCGTTCCCGTATCCACCGGGCAATTCCGTCTTGCATCGTCAAGTGCAATCTTACCGCCTGCCTTTGCTCCCGTCATAAGCACCGATGATGCCGCATCTTCCATTGCTCGGATATCTTTCACGAGTTTGTCTGCGCCTTCTACTTTCGTTTTAACCTTGCGTTGCTTTGCGCTGTAGCCCATCGTTCACGATCTCCTTGCAATTGAGTATTGTGGCTTTATGCCCCATTTTATCGTCCGATACTCCGATTATTTCGTATAACGAGTTCCCGTATCGGACTCGGTTTAGAACGGTCACATCGGTTGTATATCGGAGCGTTATCTTCACCACAGTTTCCGCTGAAACTTGTTGCGAAGTGAAATACTCCGTACCGCTCACAGGCTCGATTCTCGCCCATCTGATGCCCGTAGTCACCCACTTGCCTTCTTGCCCGCCGCAATCGTCTCTCTCCCACACAAAGGTCAGGATTTTCACCTTTCGGTTGAGCTTGCCAATGTCCATCAGAACCTCTCTTTCCTGTAGGCGAACAGCATTCGTCTGACAAGGTCAAGGGTTTCGGATATGTCGATACCCGTCTTATCCTTTGAGATTTGCCTTTCTTCGTAAAGCGTGGCTACAACTATAAGCATTGCTTGCCGCACAGTTTCGGGAAGAGGTTCAAGTTCCGCAAGCGGTCTTCGAAGCACATCTTCCGTCAATTCCTGTGCAGCCACAATCAGTGAGGCTATGAGATTTTCCTCATCATCGCCGTCAACTCTCAAAAACTCTTTGGCTTCTTGAAGAGTAATCATACTCATACCTCCCTAATGTGTTTTGGTTTACGCGCCCCTCTTTGCAAGAGTGACGAACGGCGAAACAGTCGCACTTCCCTTGTAAGGAGTGAGCGGTTTCGTCCAGATAGGTTTACCATCAACCCTGTAGATGAAACGGAACACGTTCTCATCGTAAAGGAATCTGACGTGAATGGAACTTGCCGACTTCACACCGCCTTTGTCGATGAGAAGGTACTGACCGATATCCGCAAGGATGATGTCACCAACTTCGCCTGCGGCACTACACTGTTCGATAGGCACAACAGGTCTGCCGAAGAGCGTGCCGTAGGGTTTCTCGGAAAGACCGCCTGCCGGGATATACACGGGTTTATCTCCGATTTTGAGCGTGTAAAGGTAAGGTTCAAGTTCTTGGTTGATATACCACACCGCGTTCGCTCTGGAACGAGACCAAAGCCTGTTCCACATCTTGATGAGGTTCTCCACGGTAATGATATCCGTCTGGCTTGCTTCTTTCGCCACGGTCACGATTGCGCCGCTGTTCAAAATACCAAGCGGTTCGCCTTCGCCGCTACCCGAAAGGATGGCATCGTCAATCTTGAAGCCGAACTCTTCTGCGAATGCCTGACGAATAACGGCTTCGAGTGCCGCTGCGTCCTGCAAGAGTTCATCGGTCGCATAGCAAAGACCCGTGAGCTTCTTGAGCGAGAGTTCCATCTGTCTGAACTTGGGTTTGCTTGCGGTGATCTCATCCGCTTCGCCTTCCCAGTAGGTCTGCACACCGCCCCAACGAGAACCATTCGCACGGCTGTCTTCGTCAATGGCGTTGATTTTCATTCCATTCGCGTTGGTGCTGATAGGAATCTTCTTAACCTTGCTTGCGAGAATACCCGTCTCATAGGTTCTCTTCAAGAGTTCGGTCACAAAGTCCTGCTGAACAAGGAAACCGCCGTCCGAGGGAGTGCTTTCGTTAAGACCGCTTGCCGCTCTCGTGGTGAGTCTTTCGTCTACCTTGCCGCCCGGTGTTGCCGCTCTGTATGCCGCCATGAGCTGTTCACCGAAAGACGCGAATCTCTTTTCGTTGTCCTTGGCTGGAGTCGGTTTTACTTCGGGTTTCTCGGTCGAACGATCTTCGGGTTCGATAGCAAGAAGTTTCTCCGCTCTACCGATACTCTCGTCCCACGCACGGATTTCCTCTTCGTACTTGTCGATATCCTTCTGTTCATCTTCGGAGAGGAAACGGTCTTCGGCTTCAGCCTTATTAAGCACCGCCATTGCTTTGAGTCTTGCGTCCTCTCTCTTTGCCTTCATTTCGAGAATTTTCTTCATATTCATCTGTTTTCCTCCGATTAAATGATTTTGAATTCTGCTTGCAGGATCTTGAGTTTTTCCTGCTGTTTCGCCTTTTTAACTGCATTTTCGACATCTTCCGACATCTTTCGCTGTTCCGTCTTATACGCATCGTACTCTTGCATCGCACGAACACCGACATCGGTTGCCGTGTATGCTGGGAACGTTACGGGCGAGACGTCAAACAAGCGAACCTTTTTGAGTTCTCGTGTGTCGATTCCGTCTTTGGATGACCATTCATCGTCTTCCACCACGAAACCGATTGACATCTGCGAAATGTCCCCACGACGGATGCTCGTGGTGATGTCCCTTGCCCAACTCGTATCCGGCGGAGTAATGCGGACACGGAGTCCTACATCGTCTTCTTCGAGTTCGAGCGTTCCCGCTCTGTTTCTGCCGAGTACATAGTTTGGATCGTGATTGAACAAAGCGCGGATATCGTCTCTGCCGATGCTCTCCGCAAACGCGCCCTTTCTCACTTTCTCTTTGAAAGGGAAAATGCCACCCAAGGTTTCAGACCACGAATCGAAAACGGCGGCATGTCCTTCGATACACGTTCCGCCGTCACTTTCGTTTATTCTTATTTCCTTTAGCGGGAGCATTCGGAGTTCCTTTTTGTTCGTTTTCTTCTCCATTGCTACCTCCTTCGTCTGGATTGTTTTGTTTGTTCTGCTGTCCGACCTGTGCCGACATCATCGAACCATTGACGAGATAATCGTCACCGCCCTGTTCCGCCGGGACAAGACTCATATCTTCAAGCCGCCTTATATCGTTGATAGACAACCACCCGTTTTGCCGTCCTATGGAATAGCCTTCCATTCGGGATTTGTAGTCACCGCGCAATAGTCCGTCCACATTGAACTTGGCGAAATACAAAAGCCGTTCTTTCTCGTCAAGGAGTGAACGGCTTATCTCTTGCTCCCACCTTACAAGCCACGGCCGTATGGTGTGCTGAACAAACTCTATGGATTGATGTTCTATGTTGGAAAAGGTTGCCCTTTCAAGGTCACCGACAAGGTGCGGCGGAACACGGAAGATACGGCATATCTCGTTCACTTGGTACTTTCTCGTTTCCAAGAACTGCGCGTCTTCGGGTGCGATGCCTATGGTATGATACTTCATTCCTTCTTCAAGCACCGCTACCTTATGGCTGTTTCGTGTCCCCTGATACACTTGATTCCAAGACTGTCGGAGTTTTTCGGGATCTTTGAGCGTGCCAGGGTGTTCCAACACACCGCCCGGTCTTGCTCCATTGCCAAAGAACTTCGCTCCATACTCTTCCGTTGCCAAGGCGAGTCCGACCGCTTCTCTTGCCTGCGCTATGGGGCTCAAGCCTTTCACTCCGTCTATGGACATCGCTTTGATATGGAAGATTTGGTCTGGTCGGTAGACATAGGTTTTGTTGGTTATATCGTCCGAATAGGTGTACTTAATCTTGCCTGTGATGCTGTCGCGTTCCACCACCATTTGGTTCGGCTTTAAGTACCACAGTTCGGTCGTATGACCTTGTTTTCGGATGATTCTTGCGTATGCGTTACCCCACAAAAGGAGCGATGTCATCATCGTTTCCCTGAACTCGAAACTCGTCATCTCTTCGTTCGGGAACTCATAAAGGCAAGAAAAAAGCGGATGTTGCTCCGCCATTTCATTCTTACCGCCTTTTCCTTTCTTAAATAGGTGTAGCGGTAAACTCGCTATTGTCTCCGCCAAGATCTTCACGCAAGCATAAACGGCGGAAGTTTGCATCGCCCGCATTTCGTCCACATTGATACCGCTGTTGCTGTTGCCGATAAAATCAACATCTACACCCCTGATGAACTCTTGCATTTCCTTTGTCGGTGCTGTTCGTTTCTCTTTTCTGGGAGCATCTCTGCTCCGTCCGAATATTCCCATTTTACCTCCATAAATGCCGAACACCGCCTTGTTTGGGCGGTGTCCTTGTGTTTTGTGTATCGTTTATTTATTCGCTTTGGCGGCTTTTTTGCCGAGTTCGTATGCTTCTTCAAGCATCGCCTTTATGCTCCACACACTCATTTCGATGAAGTCTTCGCTGTCGCTGTTCCGGGTTTCGAGGTCACCCCTTTCTTCGATGCTGTATGAGTTCCTTTTTGCGATTTCGATGAGTTGTTTGTTCATGGTTCTCTACCTCCTTATGCCACCGTGATGTATCCGTTTTCGTCCATCGTGTATCCGATTTTGATGCCGTTTCTTTTCGCGTAGTCGACAAGGTCTTCGATTGCCGTTCTGTAGTCTTCGACCGCATCCTTGTATTTCACTTTGTTGTAGTGGTTATGGTCTCTCACCAGTGCGTTGAGCTTGTTTTTGCAGTAGTTGCGGATTTCCTTTTTCGTTTCCATTTTTATGCTCCTTTCGGCTGTTGCCCTTGCTTTATTTTTGTACCTACAATATACCGTAAACACTTGAAAGAGCCCAGCGAAAACGCGCCAAAACACAAAGAATTAACAAAGAAAATCAAGCCTTTTAATCGTAGATTTCGACACCGTCACGAATATGTTTGACCTGCACCGCAGGGCAGAGTTCCTTGTAGCGTCTGACTATGACATCGCAATACTTCGGTTCGAGTTCTATGGCACAGCATTTGCGGTTTAGTTGTTCCGCCGCCACCAAGGTCGAACCGCTACCGCCGAATGGTTCAAGCACCGTATCCCCTTCGTGGCTGCTGTTGTAGATGAGCTTGGCACAAAGGGTTATTGGCTTCATTGTCGGATGATCGGCGGACTTGGACGGCTTATTGTCGAGTATAACCGAAGTCGGCTGCTCGAACAGTTTGTCGATAAAGTCCACAAGGTCGGCTTTGCTCATCTTTCTTGCGTTCAACCTTACGTCTTCATAGACCGTTGAAAGCGTTCTATCGTTGATGAAATAATGTCCAGCACCCTCTTTCCATCCATATAGGATAGGCTCGTGTATCCACTGATAGTCCTGTCTACCAAGCGTAAAGTGGTTCTTGTACCACACAAGGGTTTGCGCGTATTTGAACCCCGCGTTCACCATCGCCTTGATGAAATTTACAGATTCTTTCGTGCTATGGAACACATATACGGGTGCGCCCTTTTTTAGGTTCGCTTCCGCCGCCTTGTAAAAACTCAAAAGAAACTGGTAGAACTCGTCTTCAGAGAGATTGTCGTTTGCGATGTTTCTGTCTTTCCCGTTTATCGTTCCACCATAGTCCACGTTGTAAGGCGGGTCGGTGACCATAACATCGGCATACTTGTCTTCCAAGACTTTTGCCACATCTTCCTTTTGGGTGCAATCGCCGCAAAGCAGTCGG
>JAQYLE010000074.1 GCA_028720205.1 Clostridia bacterium | reverse complement strand
ATGCCAACGTGAAGTTGTACGTCGGCGCGATCTGCGCGGGCGTAGGACTGTGGCTTGTATTGCAGGTGTTGCTCGGGTTCGGGCTGTACGCTATGGCAAAGCGGCTCGGCATGGAAAAACGCGCGATGGCGTTTATTCCGTTTGTCAACATGCTGTACGCGGGGAAGATCGCGGGCGAATGCCGCTTCTTTTCGCAACGCATGAAACACGCGGGAATTCCCGTGATGATCGCGCAGATACTGCTTTTTGCGGCAAGTCTGTTTACCGTTGTGGCGGAAACCACGCTGTATATGAATTACGTGGTAACCGTGCAGGGAAATTCGGTGGTGTATACCACGGAATCGGGCGGAGAACCCACCAGCGTGCTGGCAAACTTTTTTATCAATTACGATAACGCCTCCGTATGGATATTATCCGTGCTGGAACTTGTGTACACCATTCTTTTGTTTATACTTGCTTCGGGCTTGTTCAGAAAATATTCTCCCGCTTCGTATATGTTCCTTTCCTGCCTTACGCTGTTTCTGCCTTCGTCTTTCGCGATAGTCGTATTTGCGCTTCGCAACAGAAAAGCCGTGGATTACGAGGCATATATCCGTAAGCGCAACGAAGCGTATTACCGCCGTTACGGCGGGGGCGGCAACGGCAACCCGTACGGCGGCGGAACGTACGGTTCCCAACGCTCCGAAGACCCGTTTAAAGAGGAGGGGACCTCCGCGCCCGAAGATCCGTTCGGGGAATTCGGCGGCGCGCAGAACGGAGATAAAAACGGCGGAACGCACGGCGACGGGAACGGCGGAAACGATTCTCCTTTTTCGGATATCGACGGCTGAACAAGTTCCGCTTTGCAAAGCGAAGCGAAAAACCGATAAAGCACGAAAAACCGGTTGCTTTTCCGCGCGGTTTTCCGTGCTTTTTTACGCGGCGACCGTTCGGGAAACCCTGCGCGGAAAATAAAAGGAGAAAAATTGCCTTTTCGGCGGCGCAAAACGCTTTACGCACGGCGCGCGCCGTGCTATAATAGAAATATAATCACAGGTTATACCCGATCGTAGCGGAAGATGCTTCCGCGAAAGGAGGACGTATGCAATCGGAAAACGTTTCGGCGATCGCCACGCCGCACGGAAAGGGCGGTATAGCGATTATAAGAGTCAGCGGAAAAGATCCGCGTTCCGTTGCCGAAAAAATGTTTCGGCCGCGCGGAAAAACGGCGGTGAAAGAGTTTCAGCCGTACCGCATGTACCCGGGGGACATCGATTGCGGCGGTTTTACCGATTACGGGCTTTGCGTGTATTTCAAAGCGCCGTATTCGTACACGGGCGAAGACGTGATCGAATTCCACTGTCACGGCGGCGAAGGCGTTGCGGCGGGCGTTTTGAAAAAGACGTTCGATTTGGGCGCGGCGCCTGCGGGCAGGGGCGAATTTACAAGGCGCGCCTTTTTAAACGGTAAATTATCGCTCGCCTCCGCGGAGGGCGTTGCAGATTTAATCAACGGCGAATCGGAAGCGGAAATTCGCGCGGGCTATCTGTTATACAACGAACGGCTTACGGATCGCGTAAAAGCGTTGCAGGGGCAGTTGAAAAGCGTTCTGGCGGCAATCGGCGCAAGCGTCGATTATCCCGAAGAGGACGTGGAGGAAGAAAGTCGCGAGCAGGTGAAACGCACGCTGTGTCAGGTGAAAAACGGCGTGATCGCGTTGCTTTCCGGCTACGGCGCGGGCAGAAAGATAAAATCGGGCGTAACCGTGGCGATCTGCGGCAAGCCGAACACGGGGAAGAGTTCTCTGTTAAACAGGTTGCTCGGGTATGATAAAGCGATAGTTTCTTCTTTGGCAGGCACGACGCGCGACGCGGTAGAAGGCGAGATAGAAATAGAGGGCGTGCGCTTTAAACTGTACGATACGGCGGGGGTGCGCGAGAGCGGCGACGATATCGAAAACGCTGGTATCGTTAAAGCGGAAAACCTGATAAAAAGCGCCGATTTGCGCGTTTTCGTGGCGGAAAAAGGCAAGCCGTTCACGCAGGAGGACGCGCGCGTTCTGCAACTTGCAAAAGCGGGGGCGTATATTAAAGTTCTGAATAAAGCGGACCTATCCTCAGACGAAACGGAAACGGACGCGGACGCAGTTGTTTCCGCCGTAACGGGCGAGGGAATCGGAGAATTAAAACGCCTGATTTACGACCGCGGCGTGGGCGAGCGGAGCGAAAGCAGCGCGTTTTTAGTGGAGGAACGTCATTATACGGCGTTAAAGCGGTGTAAAGAGGCGCTGACTTCCGCGCTGAACGAGATTGATTTTGCGCCTCTCGATCTGCTTTCCGTTTCCGTGCAATCCGCCTGGGAAATTTTAGGCGAGATTACGGGCGAAACCGCTTCGGAAGAGATAGTGGAGGAGATATTCGCAAAATTCTGCGTCGGAAAATAAAACGTGCGCGATAAACTTCGCATTTCTTTGTCGTGCTGTGCGCGGTCTTGGTCATGTACGTAATTGTACACTCCCTTCGCCCGTGCGCGCACTTCTCGAACTGCTCGCTTCTTACGCACGTTTGCCCGCCTGAAAAGCGGCGCGCTACTTTGTCAGGCTCCGCTTTCCTCGGGTCGTTTACGGTAAGTAAACTCCCCGTCGGAAATGCTCGTCTTTCGCGTATCGCTTGCTTTTGAAACAGGCTGATAACGGG
>JAQYLE010000073.1 GCA_028720205.1 Clostridia bacterium | reverse complement strand
CGTTGGTATGCAGCCCCTGATAACTTTGGTTCGAATAAACGTACGCCGTAACAACCGAATCGAAAATACGATAAATCTCCATAACTCTTTCGTCCCGTTAGTATTTTTTACATCCTTACTATGTTTAGCATTATTCCGTCAAATTATTTTTTTATTTTATGCTTTACCCGTCCGAACCGCCGCCGAACAAATCGAAGCCGTAATCCACGCGCGTCAGCGTAAGACCTTTGGCGGGCATGGTTTTATCAAGCAGTTCGCGCCGCCCCGTTTCAAACGCCGAAAGCAGACTTTCCCGCGAGCGTTTTCCGTTTGCCAGCGCAAGAATTTCGCCCGTCATCGTGCGCACCATGTTATATAAGAACCCGTTGCCGGTAACGAAAAAATCGATTTCGCGCCCCGTTGTTTCCGCCGCCGTAAAACGGCGCTCTTCCACGCGCACTTCGTATACCGTACGCACGGTGGTTTTTACGGCGGAATTCGCGGCGCAGAACGCTTTGAAATCGTGCTTTCCGCAGAGAAACGCGGCGCATTCGCGCAATTTTTCCACGCCCGGAACGGCGTCCTGCCGCACGGCGAACCTCTCTTTTAACGGCAATTTCTGCGGATACGTATACAGCGAATAACGGTACGTTTTTTTCTTGGCGCTGCGGTTGGCGTCAAATCCCTCTTTTGCGCGCGCGCTTTTTAATATGCTGACGCCGCCCGGCAGAAATTTGTTTACCGCCTCGGGCAGTTTTTCGGGCGGAAGAGAAAGTTCCGCGTCGAAATGCACGATTTGTTCTTCGGCGTGCACGCCCGCGTCCGTTCTGCCGCTTGCCGTCACCGTAATTTTCTCTCCGAAAGCGGAAAGCAGAGCGTTTTCCAGCGTTTCCTGCACGCTCACGGCGTTTTTCTGCCGTTGCCAACCCGCATATTCCGTTCCGTCGTACGATATCGCCGCTACGTAGCGCATTGATTTCACCGCCTTTTTTTCGTTTTCCGCTCCGCTCTTTTCCGTTTTTCCCGTCCGTCCGCGCAAATCATGCGCTTTTACACGTTCCAGGCAAAATAAATTCTGAACAGCACCACGCCCGCAATCATTACCGCTCCCGTGAACAACACCGCCAGATCGCGCGCGGTAAAGCGCAGTTTTTTGTATTTCGTGCGTACCTTACTCCCCGAATAACAACGCGCGTCCATCGCGTCGCCGAGTTCGTCCGCTCTGCGGAACGCGCTGATCAACAGCGGAATCAGCACGGGGATCACCGCCTTTACGCGGCGTATGAGTCCCCCCGTTTCAAAATCCGCTCCGCGCGCTTTCTGCGCGGACATGATGCGCGACGTTTCGTCCGACAAAATAGGGATAAACCGCAGCGCGATAGACATAATCAGCGCAAGTTCGTGCACGGGAAAGCGCACCCATTTCAGCGGCGTTAATAAACTTTCCAACCCGTCGGTAAGCGAAACGGGCGAAGTGGTGAGCGTTAAAAGCGACGAACCGCATACGAGAAGAATCAGCCTCGCGCCCAGAAACAGCGTGGCGAACACCCCCTGTCTGGTGATACGGATAAATCCCCAATGCAGAATCACGTCGCCCTGTTTATAAAAAAACAGATTGACGATCACGGTAAAAAGGAGTAAAAACAACACGCCTTTCACCGAACGCAACACCTGCGCTATCGAAGTTTTCGAAGCCGCCGCGCATACCAGCAACACAGCCGCAACCACCGCCAGCGCGAGAAAGTTTTTCGCCGTAAACACAGCCGCGATATACGCGATTAAAAGCAACAGTTTTCCGCGCGGATCGCATTTATCCGCAAACGAGTTTTTCGGCATATACCGCCCGAAAGTGACTTTCATTCTTCCGGCCCTCCCGTTTCGCGGCTTTCGCCGTACCCCATCGCCTGCGCCGCGGCGTTTACAAACCCTTTTAACGTCAGATCGGATTGCACGTTTACGCCGCGAGAGCGCAGTTCGCGCTGAATTTTCGCCGTTTCGGGAATATCCAGCCCCAGTTTCAGCAATTCTTCGGCATGTTGCGTAAACAACCGTTCGGGAGAATCGCAGAATACCGCTTTCCCTTCCGAAAATACCGCCGCGCGGTTGCATAATTCGGCAATTTCGTCCATGTCGTGCGAAACGACGATCACCGTTTCGCACCAATCCTCGTGCACGCGTTTTAACAAAGCGGCGATTTCTTCTTTGCCTAAAGGATCCAGCCCCGCCGCAGGCTCGTCTAAAACAAGAATTTTCGGCTTCGTTACAATTACGCCGGCAATCGCAACCCTGCGTTTTTGTCCGCCCGAAAGTTCAAACGGAGATTTGTCTTTCACTTCTTCATATGAAAGTCCCACTTTTTCCAGCGCCTCTTTTACCGCCCGCGCCGTCTCCGCTTCGGAAAGGGGAGTTTTTGAAAAATTTTTCAACCCGAACGCCACGTCGGCAAACACCGTTTCGGCAAACAACTGATATTCGGGATACTGAAACACCATTCCCACGGAAGAGCGCAAGGCGAAAAAATCCGTGTTTTTATCGGATAGATCGTAGCCGTTTACGTTCAGTACGGTATGCGGCGCGACTGCCGTATCTGCCGCGCCCGCCTGTTTTTTGCGTTTTTTCTCTTTTTTCGGCTTGTATTTTTTCTGCGCCGTCGGCAATTTTTCCAACGCGTTCAGATGCCGCGCAAAGGTGGATTTTCCGCTGCCCGTATGCCCGATAATGCCAAAAAAATCGCCTTTTTTTATGTTTAAATTCACGCCGTTCAGCGCGTGCTCCTCTCCCCCGTCGTACGAAAAATACAAATCGGCGCATTCTACCGCGAATTCGTTATTTTTTCGTTCGTCCGCTCCGTTTATTGCGGCGAACATATTCTCCGCGCTTTTTTCAAACGGACGTTTTGCGGGGTTGTTCAGAATTTCTTCGGCGATTTCTTCGGCGCGCAGCGCGTCGGGCACGTTCATGCCCTTTCCGCGCAGTTCGCGACAGATTTTTACGCAACGCGGCAGAGTAAGATTAAACGTTAAAAGTTGCTCCTCGCTTTTAAGCACCTCGTCGGGCGTGCCCTGCAACGCCACTTCGCCGCGGTTCAGCACAATCGCCCTGTCCGCCTGCGCCGCCTCTTCGGGAAAGTGCGTGATAGATATTACCGTAATGCCGTTTTCCCGATTCAGCCGCTTTACCGTTTCGGTTACTTCGCGTCTGCCTTTCGGATCGAGCATGGCGGTGGATTCGTCTAAAATCATAATTTTCGGCATCAGCGCCAGCACGCCGGCAATCGCCACGCGCTGTTTCTGCCCGCCGGAAAGCCGCGCGGTTTCCGCACGGCGATACGGCTGCATGCCCACGGCGTTTAAAGCGAAATCGATTCTTCCGCCTATTTCTTCGCGCGGCACGCCGATATTTTCCGGGCCGAACGCCACGTCGTCCTCCACGATGGAAGCCACCGTCTGATTATCGGGATTCTGAAACACGATGCCCGCGTTTTTTCTTATTTCGAACAGGTTCTTTTTATCGCCCGCGTCCATGCCGAGAACGGCGATTTTTCCCTCCGTAGGAGTTAAAAGCCCGTTGATCAGCCGCGCCAACGTTGATTTTCCGCTGCCGTTATGCCCTAAAATCGCCACGAACTCTCCCTGTTTCACTTCCAGAGAAACGCGGTGAAGCGCCTCTTTTTCCTCCTCGCCGTAAGAAAAAGAAACGTTTTCGAATTTTACGGCGAGCGGATTTTCGCCGATTGCGCCGCTGCCGCCGTTTTCGTCTTCGGGCGCGTGTAACGCCTGATTTTCGTATGAAGTTGTCTGCCGTCGTTCGTTCAAACCCGTCCGCCTTTTTCGCAATGCTTTACTCTTTCGCTTCGCAACCGTAAATTTACCCGTACGCGCGAAATTTACCCGTATTTTTCTTTATAATACTACATTATATCAAATATTCGGGGAAAAGACAATGAAAATGCCGTGAAATTTTTATGCCGGAACAAATATTTTTTCAAAATTTTTTCTTTTTCTCGCCTTTTGCTATTGACTTAACCGAAAGAAAAAGTTATAATATATGAGTGAGGCTGAGAACGACCTCCGTTTTGGCTTGCGGAAACTACGGCGGAAGAACGAGGTTGTGTTTTTGCCTTGCGCACAAAAACGATAAACTATATTTTACGGAGGCTTTTTTCGATGAAAAAAATGACCATCGACGGCAATACCGCCGCATCGCACGTAGCGTATGCGTTTTCGGAAGTTGCCGCCATCTATCCCATCACGCCCTCTTCGCCCATGGCGGAATCCGCCGACGAATGGGCGACTGCCAAACGCACCAATATGTGGGGGCAAAAACTGAGAATCGCGGAAATGGAATCCGAAGGCGGCGCGGCGGGCGCCGTGCACGGCTCGTTATCCGCAGGCGCGCTTACCACCACGTACACGGCTTCGCAGGGGCTTCTTTTAATGATCCCCAACATGTACAAAATCTCCGGCGAACTTCTGCCGATGGTCATGCACGTTTCGGCTCGCGCGCTGGCGGCGCATTCGCTGAACATCTTCGGCGATCATTCCGACGTGATGGCTTGCCGTCAGACGGGGTTTGCCATGCTGGCTTCCTCCTCCGTGCAGGAAGTAATGGATCTCTCGCTTGTAGCGCACCTTGCCACGCTGAAATCCAGCGTGCCGTTCCTGCACTTCTTCGACGGATTCCGCACTTCGCACGAATATTCCAAAATCGACGGCTTCGACGAGGCGGATAACTACGCGGAAATCAAGGCGATTTTCGATAAACTCGGCATGCAGAAGTACGTGGACGAATTCAAAGCCCGCGCGCTCAACCCCGAACACCCGATTCAGAAAGGCACGGCGCAGAACTCCGATACTTACTTCCAGAACAGAGAAACGGCAAACGCGCACTATGCGGCGGTACCCGGCATCGTTGCGGAAATGATGGAAGTCGTTTCCGAGTACACGGGCAGAGAATATCACCTGTTCGATTACGTGGGCGCGAAAGACGCGGAAAATGTAATCGTGATTATGGGCAGCGGCGCGGAAACCATAGAAGAATCGATCAACGCGCTTAACGCCAAAGGCAAGAAGTACGGTTTGTTAAAGGTGCGTTTATACCGCCCGTTCGACGCTTCGGCGTTTGTAAACGCGATTCCCGCCTCCTGCAAAAAACTCGCCGTGCTCGACAGAACGAAAGAACCCGGCTCGCTCGGCGAACCTTTATACCTCGACGTATGCGCCGCGCTTGCGGAAACGGGCAGAACGAACATTAAAGTTTACGGCGGCAGATACGGGCTCGGCTCCAAAGAATTCACCCCTACCATGGCGCTTTCCGTATACAAGAACCTCGAACAGGCGCAACCGAAGAACCACTTTACCGTGGGTATTTACGAGGACGTAACCAATTCCTCGCTTGATTTTTCCGAAAAATTCGACGCCGCGCCCGCAGGCTCCACTTCGTGCAAATTCTACGGATTAGGCTCCGACGGAACGGTTGGTTCCAACAAAAACACCGTTAAAATCATCGGCGACCATACGGACAAATACGTGCAGGCGTACTTCTTCTACGATTCCAAAAAATCGGGCGGCATCACGGTATCGCACCTGCGTTTCGGCGATAAACCCATTCAGTCGGAATACCTTATCGACGCGGCGGACTTCATCGCCTGCCACAATCCCTCGTACGTTACCCGTTACGATATGGTAAGCGATTTGAAAGACGGCGGCGCATTCCTTTTAAACAGCGAATGGACGACGCTTGAACAACTTGAAAAAGAACTGCCCGCCAAAATGAAAAACGCCCTTGCTAAAAAGCACGCGCGCCTGTACGTGATCGACGCTATCAAGATTGCGGGGCAACTGGGGCTTCGCGGCAAAACTTCCACCATTTTACAATCGGCGTTCTTCTGCATCAACAAGCAGATTATGCCTTACGAAAGCGCCGACCCCGACGACAAAAACACGGCTGTGGCGCTGATGAAGTATATGGCTTACAAGTCCTTCTCGCGCAAGGGCGACGCCATTGTGCAGATGAACTACAACGCCATCGATTCCGCTAAGGACAACCTTGTGCAGATAGATATTCCCGCTTCGTGGGCGACCACCACCGAAGGCGCGGATATGGTGAAACTTGCCGACGATCCTTACTTCAAAAACGTAGTAGCGCCCATTCTTGCGCTGGAAGGCGACAAACTTCCTTCCTCCGCGTTCAATGCGGACGGCTCCGTGCCTACGGGTACAACCAAGTTTGAAAAACGCGGCGTTGCCGTGAGAGTGCCCGACTGGAACATCGATAAATGTATTCAGTGCACGCAGTGCTCGTTCGTGTGCCCGCACGCCACCATTCGCCCCTACCTTGTGGCGGACGGCGCGGCGAAACCCGATACGTTCGTTACCAAGCCCGCGTTGCAGGCGAAAGGCTACGGCTTCCGCATTCAGGTTTCTCCCCTCGATTGTATGGGTTGCGGCGTGTGCGCGGACATCTGTCCCGTAAACCAGAAAGCGGCGGCGGACGCCGTGAAGAACGGCGAAAAGGCGGCGAAGAAAGAAAACAACGCCATCAATATGGTTCCTCTGGAAACGGTGGCGGAAGTACAGGCGGCAAACTGGAACTTCGCGCAGACGTTGCCCGATATCGACCCCGCCGTCATCGAAAAAATGGCGGACGTGAAGAAATCGCAGTTCTCGCAGCCGCTGTTCGAATTCTCCGGCGCATGCGCGGGTTGCGGCGAAACGCCTTACGTTAAGGTGCTTACCCAACTTTTCGGCGACAGAATGATCGTTGCCAACGCCACGGGTTGCTCCTCGATTTACGGCGGCTCTTCCCCTACCTGCCCGTACACCAAAAACAAACAAGGGCACGGCCCCGCCTGGGCGAACTCGCTGTTCGAAGACAACGCGGAATTCGGCTTCGGCATGAACCTTGCGTATAAAGCAAGAAGAGAAGCGTTGAAAGACAAGGTGGCGGCTCTTGCGGAAATCTGGGCGGAATACCCCGAATGCAAGAATATTTTAACCGACTGGATCGACAATATGGACGACGCGGAAGGCAGCAAAGTAACGGCGGCGGCCCTGGTTGCCGACCTTGAAAAATGCAAGAACGACTGCGAAGGCGAAGAACTTACGCTGGTAAACGATATTTTAAAAGCCAAAGACTGCCTTGTGAAAAAATCGTTCTGGATCATCGGCGGCGACGGCTGGGCGTACGACATCGGCTACGGCGGACTCGATCACGTGCTGGCTTCGGGCGAGGACGTAAACGTGCTTGTACTGGATACCGAAGTGTATTCCAACACGGGCGGTCAGGCTTCCAAATCCACGCCTATCGCGGCGGTTGCCAAATTCGCGGCGGGCGGAAAACGCGTAAAGAAGAAAGACCTCGGCATGATCGCCGCTACCTACGGTTACGTATACGTGGCGCAGTGCTCTATGGGTTCCGATAAGGCGCAGTTCGTAAAAGCGCTGAAAGAAGCGGAAAGTTATCACGGTCCTTCCCTGATTATCTGCTACGCGCCCTGCATCAATCACGGCATCAACATGACGAAATCGCAGAGCGAAGAAAAGAGTGCGGTGGATTGCGGCTACTGGCAGTTGTACCGCTACAATCCTATGCTTGCGGCGGAAGGTAAGAATCCGTTCATTCTGGATTCCAAAGATCCCACGGGCGATTATCAGGCGTTCATTCAGGGCGAAGTGCGTTATGCTTCTTTGAGAAAGACGGAGCCGGAACTTGCCGATATGTTGTATAAAGAAACGGAAGAGGCTTCGAAAGCGCGCCTTGCGGGCTATAAGAAACTTGCCGCAAAGAACAACGATTAAACGGCGCTATTTACGGATTATTCCGTAAAAACAACCGCTAAAAAACGCTTCGGACGAAAATAATTCCGTCCGAGGCGTTTTTGTGTTTTTGTATAATTTTATATAATTTTGTATATTTTCCGTTACGATTGAACCGCCTATTTATTCACCGCGGATAAAAACAAGGTACAACAATTTTTCGTGAATAACGCAAGCGATTGTAATTTTTCCCTCGGCGCGTGAAAATTCACGCCGCGCCTCTCCGTTTTTTCCGCAATAAATCAGCGTTATCGTATCGTTCGTCGCCTCGTAGCGGCCGTCCGCTTTCTTCTTGTCGCCGTTTTTAAACGTAACGCGTAGTTCGTACGTGCCGTTTTCTTTTAATTCCAAGGCGGCGGATTTTATATATCCGGACAGGTCGCTGCCGCCGTACCTCATTTCTTTGCATTCGTAAACGCCCGAATAGGTCTTTGCCATATCTTTAAGCGAATCGCCCTTTTTTCCGGCTGCGTTTCCCGCAAAAAAAGGCAGAAACACGCATGCGGCGCAAAGTAAAACGCAATATAAAAAGCCCTTTCTTTTCATCTCATATTCAGTATGACGCGAAACGGATTTTTTATGCGTTTTTATTGTTTTTATACGCTTTGTATCGCTTTTTTATTCTGTTATTCTTCGCTTTCGCCCTGCGGCGATTTTACTTTTTGCAAACGCTTTTTTCTGATCTTTCCGGCTATGTTTTTTATTATGATAAATATAAGCGCCGCGCAAAACGTACCTGCGACTCCGCCCGAAAAATCAATCAGCGCGTCGAATACGCCGGGCGATCGGCCCTCCGAAAAATTCTGTATTAGTTCGTCCGCGCAACCGCATACGAGCGCGAGAGCGGCGGCGCAGGCCATAGATATTGCCGTAGCATAGGGTTTAAAACAAATATACGAATAAGCGGTGAAAAAAACGAGAAACGAAAACAGAGCAAATTCCGAAAAATGCGCGGCTTTACGAATGAAATGCATAGAAACGTTCACCTTTCCTTCGCCTGCCACTTTATCGATTACGCTCTGTACGACAGTCTGCACTTTTTCGCTTGCCGCGCTGCTTTCCGGCGCGGTTTTCAGCGAATTGGAAAAAATCCAGCACAAATATGCCGCCGTAATCGCCGTAAGCAACGCGCGTATTACGATTGACGCTATTTTGTTTTTTTCTCGCTCCGTCTGCGTACGTATTTCTCCTTTTTTCGATTTTGTCTCCCCGTAAACGCGGAAGGCGTCGTATTTACTTTCAGTTTATTGTTTTTTCGTCAAAAAACGTTACGTTACCTGTAAAACGTTAAAAACTTTCTGACGGGACGGTATTGCTTTCGTTTAATTACTCTGTCTTCCAGAATATCCCGCATCGTTTCCTGAATCCGTTCGATTGCCTCGCCGTACCCCGCTTTACGCGCGGCGTCTATCGCCGCACGATAATCGGGCGAACGCTCGGCAAGATTATGACAGTCCGAGCCGATACAATGCACCAGATTATGTTTCATTGCGGCGAAAATCAGACGGCGATCTTTCGCTTCGAGAAAAGCCGAAGCGTTTACCTGCAACAAACACCCCATCGCGGCAAGTTCGGAAAGCAATTCGGGATTTTTCCGCACTTGCAGATAACGGCAAAAATGAGCGATAATCGGCACGCAGTTCGTTTCGTCCATAAAGTATCGTATTTTTTTTAACAACAAATTATCCCATTCCGAAGAAAACGGGAGTTCCAGTAAAATATAGCGCGTCCCCTCGATGGCAAGTTGCGCGCCGTGCTCGTTGCCCGCCAGCGCGTCGGAAAAATGCACTTCCGCCCCCAGGCGGACGCTTATTCCTTGCGGAACGGAATCTTCTATTTCTTCATACGCCTCTTTGCGTTTACGCAAAAACGCGCGCGGCGAATGAAATCTTCCGTAATAATGCGGCGTAAGAACTGCGGTGGTAACGCCCTGCGCCTGCAAATCTTCCAACATGCGCACGGAAGTATTTTTATCCTGCGCGCCGTCGTCTATTCCCGGCAGAATATGCGTATGAATATCAGTCATGTCTTTTTCCCCCTCTCCCCGCGATTGTCGATTGATTAAAAAGTTAAACGAGATAAAGCGTTAAACGAGATCGAACGCCATAGCGGTGATGTCGTCGGTGAACTTTCCGCCGCTGAATACGGTAAGCGCGTTTTTCAATTTACCGATAAAATCTTCCGCGTGCGCGGATTGCATCAATACGCTTTCCACGCGCTCGATTCCGAAGCGCTCGCCCGCGGTATTCGGGCATTCGGTAACGCCGTCGGAAAGAAGCACCAGCAGATCCCCCGGTTCGTAACTCATATGCTTTTCGACGTATTCGTAATTCTCGATCCAATTGGATACGGGCGGCGCGGGATCTTCGATTTCGTTGATGCCCAACCCCCTGCCGCTTCTGAGAAGAATCGGCGCGTTATGCCCCGCCAGAACGTACCGCAACAGGCGCGTTTCGCGATCGATCGATACCGCCGCCACCGTGATATACGAGCGTTCGTCCTGATTGAGTTCTTCGAATTTTTCTTTCAGCGACGAAATCGCTTTCGCCACGGATAGTTCGCGACGGTTGAATCCCGCGCGGATAAACGCGGAAAGCATGCCCGCCGATATGCCTTTTCCCGAAACGTCGGAAAGCACGCCGAACACCCTGCCGCCGAATTCGTATACGTCCGGCAGGTCTCCTCCGATTTCAAGGCTGGGAATATACATATACGAATACGCCACGCCGCCCGTCTGTTTGCCCGCCGGCAGCAGCCGTTGTTGCATGCGCTTCGCCGTGAGCATTTCCCGCGCGAGTTCCGTTTGCACCGCGCCGTCGGTAATACCTAAAAACAACCCGCGTTTTGTTTTGCGCCCCCGTTGATTTTCGTCGGTTTTTCCGTTGTCTTTCCTTTTGTTATCGCTAAGCGGAAACACGCGGACGCGCGTCGTTAACGTTTCCGTGCGGTTGCCTTTATCCGCCGTAACATACGCCACGTCGGTTTCTTCGCGCGATTCTTCCGCCGCGCGGTGCATCGCTTTAAAAAGCGAACAGTATTCGCACGCGCCGTCCTCGCCGCAACGCTTGGACGTTTTAGCCGCGGGGCAGGAAAGAATATCTTTTAACGCGGCTTTTTTCAATCTGCGGAACCGCTTGTTTCCTGCGGCGGCAAACGATACCGCTTGGGCGGAAAACGCACGCAAAAACGACGGGTTGGCGTAAAGTATCTGCAACTTTTCGTTGAACACGAACACCCCCGCGGGAATTTTTCCGAGAATTTTTTGATACGTGGATTCTTTCATGCCTGTTATTCCGCTTTCCGCTTTTTTATTTTCTCTCCGCGCCGGACGGTATTCCGCACTCTTCTTTTGCGCCGTCCGCGCAAAAGAGCGTTACGTAACGTTGCGTTCGGATAAAATGAATCCGATATAATCAAGGGCGGTAAAATTTCAGCCCGGTTTTAATTTCGGCGTTGAAATCGAGATGATCGTACAATTCTCCGTCGAGTTGTACCGTAGCGCCGCCTTCGATACAAAATCTTACCTGTTTGCAGAGAAAATGCGTGGTTTTGGGATATTGAAGAATTTCTCCTTTCATCAGTTTAACGAACGCGCCCGCCATTTTCAAGCCGCGCACCATGTCGACGCAACACACGTCGATAAAGCCGTCGGCAGGGTTCGCCGCGGGGCAGATTTTAATGCCGCCGCCGATTTGCCCGCCGTTGCACGCCACGGCGAAAAACGCGCGATGCTTTTCGCTTTTCCCTTCGCTTTCAATCTGAATATCGCAGCCCTTAAACGTCAATAAACTCTGTATAAGACAGCGCAGATATTTGAGTTTGCCGTGTATTTTCTGACTTTTATTATACCGTTTTAAAACGTCCACGTCTATGCCCAATCCGCCTACGTTCATGCAACGCACGCCGCCCACGGTAAGATAATCGGTATCTTTCGGCTTACAGGTTAAAATGAGTTCCGCCGCCTTGCGCGAGTCCGCGGGAATCTGCACGGAAACGGAAAAATCGTTGCCTGTGCCCGCGGGAATCAAACCGACGTTCACCGCGTCCACGTCTACCAGAGCGTTGAGAACGGCGTGCATCGTGCCGTCGCCGCCCACTACCACGATATCCGTACGTTCCTCGCCCTCTTTCCTCGGTTGAGAAAGTTCTTCTATGGTGGAACGCAGAAGCGTTTGGGAAGTCATCTCGTGGATGACGTATTCCTGCTCTTTTTCGTTAAAGTAGTCCGCAACGGTGCGCGCGGCGCGCAGAGTATTATGTTTGCCCGCATCCGGGTTTACGATTAAATGAAACAAAATCGTCTTTCCTTTTTCTCTGGTATTTTTCCGTACGTTTCGGGCGGCGCAAACGTTTTTATCGGCTGTATAAAAATAGTTTAACGCTTAAAAATCTATGCCGTTTTAGAATTTTTTTGTAAAAAACAAGGCTCTTTCGCCCCTGCTTAACGGGGACAAAAGGGCGAACCGTCATAAACTCAGAGCCGCTTCGACAAATATATTATATAACATTTAAAAAAAATTTGCAATTTATTTGCCCGTTTGATATAATGTTATTATAAAAATTTTTGAGGTTTTTAAGGGAAATGCGTAATATTTTGCCGGACTCTGTTCTTCGCCTTGCGAAAATCTGCTTTCAACGTACGGGAAAACCGCTGTACGCGGTAGGCGGAAGCGTTCGGGATTTTCTCGCGGGGTTTTCCCTTGCCGAATCCGATTTCGATCTGTGCGCGCCCGTGCCCGCAGAGGAGTTTTCCGCTCTTGCGTCGGACGCCGGCTTTTACGTAAACGCCGTATACAAACGCACGGGAACGGTGAAATTTTCCGCGCGGCAAGAAAATTTAAAAAAGACGGAGCAATTCGAATACGCGGCGTTTCGCCGCGATATCTACATTCGCGGCGAACATACCCCCGCGGAAACGGTTTTTACCGAGGATATCTCGCTTGACGCCGGGCGGCGGGATTTTACCTGCAACGCGATTTATTACGATATATTAAACGACGACTTCCTCGACCCTTTACGCGGCATAGACGACGTAAAAGCCCGACGCCTGAAATGCGTGGACGACGCGGACAAAGTGTTCGGCGAGGACGGACTGAGGCTGATGCGCCTTGCGCGTATGTCGGGGACGACCGGGTTTATCCCCACAAAAGACACTTTTGCGGGCGCGGAAAAAAACGCCGCGCTGATTACCGACGTTTCGCCCGAAAGAATTTATACCGAACTTCTCCTCTGCCTCGGCGCGGACGAGCGCTACGGCGTAAAAGGCGGGGCGTATACGGCTCTTTCTCTGCTGGATAAAACGCGCGTTTTAGATTATATTCTGCCCGAACTTACAGCGGGGCGCAACCTTGTTCAGCGCGCCGATTTTCACGATCACGACGTATTGGAACATTCTTTGCGCGCGGCGGGATACGCCGACAAAAACGTACGGCTCGCCGCGCTGTTGCACGACGTGGGCAAGAGCGAGGCGTTCCGCACCGAAGGGAGATTCGCTTCTCACCCCGAACGGGGCGAAAAAATCGCGCGAGAAATACTGACGCGCCTGAAAGCGCCCGTAAAAACGACGGAACGCGTCTGCGCCCTTGTAAAATATCATATGTACGATTACGACCTGAAAACAAAAGAAAACAAACTACGCCGCTTTATCGTGGAACACGCGGACATTCTCGACGATCTGTTGCTGTTGAAACAGGCGGATTATTCGGCGTGCAAAGACGATTTCTCCCGCGCGCCCTGCGTGACGCGCTGGCAGGCGCTGATTGAAAAAATGAAAGCAGAAAACGTTCCCTTTTCGCTGAAACAACTTGCCGTAAAAGGCGACGACGTTGCGGAAATTCTTCCTTCTTTACGCTATGTAGGCGAAACTCTGCACGCGCTGTTGCTGCACGTTGCCGTGCATCCCGAAGAAAACACAAAAAATCGGCTTTTGTATCTTGCGCCGAAACTGCGCGCGGAAAAACATAACGGAAACGATGGAAAATAATTACAATCGCATTGTTTTTTATGCGAAACGGTTGCATTTTATACGCTTTTTTGATATAATATCAACGTATAGAAAATTTGCATTTCAATCGCGACAGAAAGAGGCGTAAAGTAATGGCAAGGAAGATGACGAAACAGGAAAAGTTATTGGAAAAAGAGCGGGAAAAGCGAAAAAAACGCATCGTGAAAGAAAAAGACAAGCAATACGACGGCGGTTTTCTGGCGCGTTGCGTCGCTATTCTTATCGGGTTCGTTCTGGGTATATTCGGTACGTTGGGCGGCATTGCGGGCGGCGGGTACTATCTCGTTACGCAAAAAACCATAAGAGAAACCGCGTCGCTTGCCGGCGGATTCGACATTACGCAATATCTCGCCGAAGAATACGCCGATAAAACGATAAAAGACTTTGTGATAAGCATAGGCGAAATCGGCGCGAAATTCACAGGCGGCGAGGCAAGTCTTGCCACCGTGGCGGAAATTTCCCCTTACGCAAACACTCTGACGGATACTCTGGCGTCGTATCTTTCCGATTTCGGGCTGGATATCGACGTGGAAGAATTTAAAACCACCGCATTTTCGGCGTACGGAGAATTTTTACAGAACTCTTTACAAAAAACGAGGTTAGCGGGATTGATCGGCGCCGAGCCGGATACCACGCTGATGGGCTTGTTGTGCTTCGGCGAGGAAGGCGTTGATTATATAAAAAACGCAGACGGCACTCTTAATTGGCTGGGTGATTCGCACGAACTTGTCGTGGGCGATTTTATGGATAACGGCGCTACTTCCGATTTATTCAACCGCTTATCGTTAAAAGCGGTAATGGAAACGACGGGCAGCGTTAATCTGAACGATTCGATTACGCGGGCGCTTGTATACGGCACAAAAAACATCGATTACAAAGTTGAAACGGTTGCGGGCGAGGAACGCATAACGATGCTGCCTTTCGTTTATTCCTTCGAAAACGACGGTTCGGGCACGAAAACATTGAAAGACGATCACGGCGACGTCGTAGATGCGGCGCTCTATTTTAACGACGCGGAATCGGGCGTGCTTACGCTGTATAAAGCCGTTCCCGCAGAAGGAGAAACGCCCGAAGTTTCCGCCTATCTGAAACAGGACGGAGAAGACGGAAAATATTACGCCTATAAAACCGCGGAGGACGCCGCGGCCGGCGCGAAAGATACCCGCATATTACATAAAGCCACCGCTTTGGGGGATTTGCTCAAAGGCGATTTCGAAAGCATTTTCCAAGACCTGGAACTTGCCGATCTGTTAAACGTCACCCCTTCTTCCGACGGCGCGCTGCTTGCGCTTGCCTACGGCAACAAAGGCGATGATTACACCGTAACGGACGGAAAGATCGTTATGCTGGGCGACGCTAAACCTCGCACGATTAAAGATTTAAAGGGCGATGCCTCTCTGTTTTCGGATTTGCGCCTGGCGGACGTTTTAAAAATTTCCCCTTCCGACGCTAACGAAACCATGGTGATTCTCGCCTACGGAAAAGAAGGCAAGAATTATACCTTAGTCGGCGACGATATAAACTGGCTGCCGAAAGAATACGTGGAAAAGAAAAAAACAGGCGAAAGCAACTATACTCTTTTCGACGACAACGGTAACGAGGTTTCGGGCGCTGTTAAAGATGCGGCAAATAACGTTTGGACGTGGACGGTGGGCTCCGGCGAAGAATCAAAAACGTACAACGCAAAGGCGATCGTCTCTCCCGGCGATGTAAAAGGCACGCACACTTTCTACGTATACGAAGTTATCGACGGCGTTACAAGCGATTCGCCCGTAAAATTTGCGCCGCGTACCATCAACGATTTGAAAACGCTGGACACGCAGGAACTTATCGGCGGAATGACTTTGGAATCGCTTTTAAAAATCGACGTGAATTCCTCCGACGCCGTTCTGACCGCCCTCGCCTACGGAAAAGAAGGCGTTACGTATACCGTTACGGACGGCGTCGTCAGTATGAATAACATAGTATATTCCTATGACGGCGGCGCGTGGAAGGACGAAAACGGCAAAGTAATCGATACCGCGCTGTATACCGACCTCGGCGGCGGCGTATTCGAATTTTTACGCGCCGAAAACGGCGTTTCGTATTACGCTTACGCCACGGGCGTTTCGGCGGCGGGCGATTATACGCTTTACGACGTGCAAAACAACCCGCTTCAATACGCCAAACGTTCCGTTTCCGCCCTGAAATCGGCAAACGCCGTAGAAGCGTTTAACGACGTTGAGTTAAAACACGTGATTCCGGAAAATATAAACGATAAAATCAATCTGTACCTGCTGTACGGTAAAGAAAACGAGGGTTACAAAATCGAGGACGAAAAAGTCGTTTTGCTCGCCGCGCCGCATACGATAGGCGATCTGCGCGCCTCGGGCGAAAATTCGATTTTATCAAAAATGCGCGAAGAACTGACAATAGGCGATATTTTAGGCGACGTATCGGGCAACAAAATATTAAAAAAACTTTCTCAATCAACGCTGAATTCCCTCAGCACGGATATCAACAATTTAAAAATCACCGAAGTATTCGAAAGCGATATTTACCGCGTAGACGAATTAACCGGGGAATTTATTCTCGACGCCGAAAACAAGAAGATAATGAAAACCGAATGGAAATATTTATTAACCGATCCCGAAACGGACGCGACAGGCAATTATACCATTCAAAATTTCAGTAAACTTACCGAAAATATGACGGGCAATATAAAAAAGACGAACTTAAAAACTTTGGAACGGGATTTCAGCCTTGGTATTAACGATTCGTTCATCGATCTTCAATTAAACGCGTACGCGTTGAACCTTGCGGGATTGTACGGCACGGGAGACGGCCAATTCACCGAAAGCGACACTATAGGCGATATGACTTTACAAACCCTCTCGACGTATATCGTTGCTCTTGCCTCGATGATTCCTTAAAAGCCCCGATTTGTAATTTAAATATTTAAAGTGGTTATACCATTGAAAAAACGTTTGACTTTATTAAAAAAAAACGTTATAATATCTGTGGTTTTTGCAAAAAAACTAAATTTCAACCTTGCGTATCTTAAAGATACGCCGAATAAGACCGGGAGGTGAAAAGACATGGCAAAATACGAAATGCTGTATCTGCTCAACAACGAATTGACGGACGAAGCCAAAAACGCCGAAATCGAAAAGTACGAGGAAATCGTTAAATCGATGAACGGTGCGATTGTTTCTACCGACAAGTGGGGCGCAAAAAAACTTGCTTACCCCATCGCGTACAAGAGCGAAGCCTATTACGTTTTAATGACGTTTGAGGCAAATGCAGACGTAGTTAACGAACTCAACCGTGTTGCGGGAATTTCCGTAAACGTGTTGCGCCGCATGATTACGAAACTGTAAGAGGTGGAAAATGAACAAAGTTTTTCTTATCGGTAACTTAACGCGCGACCCTGAACTGACCACTACTCCCTCCGGGGTTTCGGTGTGCCATTTCGCCATTGCCGTAAACAGAACGTATACTTCGGGCGACGGAGAAAGACAAACCGACTTTTTCAACTGCACAGCCTGGAGAGTTCTGGCGGAAAGAATCGCGCAGTATGCGAAAAAAGGAAAAAAGGTTGCCGTAAGCGGCAGCATTCAGTTGCGCAACTACGAGGACAATCAGGGCGTAAAACGCACCGCCGTTGATATTATCTGTCAGGATTGCGAATTTTTGTCGCCTAAAGACGATAACGGTTCCGGCTCGTTCGACGACGCCCCCGCCCCTGCCAAGAGCAAACCCGTCCTGCAAATGATGGACGACGACGGCTCGGACATCCCCTTTTAATTTTCGGGGATAATTATTTTTAACAAGGAGTTTTCATCATGGAAGAAAAACCTGCCGTAAAAAAGAGTTTTAAGAAAATGCCCCGCAAAAAGGTGTGCGCTTTCTGCCAGGAAAAAATCGAAGAAATCGACTATAAGGACGTAAACCGCTTGAAGAAATTCATTTCCGAAGGCGGAAAGATTTTACCCCGCAGAATGAGCGGCACGTGCGCGGCGCACCAAAGACTTCTCGCTACCGCTATCAAACGCGCGAGAATCGCGGCTCTTCTCCCCTTTAAAGGAGAATAATAAAAGCCGCATGCGTTAAAACATTTAAATAAACGCCGAAAACCTCTCTATCGTTTATTCAGAGAGGTTTTTTTATGCCGCTTTATGCTTTTTTGCCGTTTTCGTTACGCAAAAACGTTTAACGTACGATGATCAGTTTGTCTTTTGCGCGCGTAACCGCCGTATACAGCCACCGCCTGCGCTCTTCCCCGAACGCCCACGATTCGTCGAACACGATAACGTAATTAAATTCTGAGCCCTGCGCCTTATGGCAGGTTATCGCATAGGCAAATTCGAAACGGCACACGGGCTCGTCGTGCACGATTTTCTTTTTGGCAAGCGCGCGGAAATCCCCTTCGTGCGCAAAAGTTCCGTCGGAAAATTCCATTGCCCGATCGCCGTAATAATAGCGGTAATCGCCGCTTTTAAATATGCCCGTATCGAACGGCACGCGCACAAACCCGGAAACGAAATCGGGATAAAAATCCATAGAGGCAAGTCCCTTGCCTTGTTTTTGCACGTTCTTCGCTATACCGATCACGCCGTTTACAAGAAAAAACTTTCCGCGTCCGTCCAACGGCTTTTCCCAATCGTTAAGCGTACAGATGAGTTTTTCGCCGTCCTGCGGCAGACTTCCCTCGAATCCTTTATAGGCGCGTATTTCTTCGTTGAGAGCAACGCGCGTGGCATTTCTTCCGCAGATGATCTGATCCGCCGCCAACAAATACTGCAACCGCCTTTCTCCCGTAAAGGAAGAACGCGGCAGTATCAGCACCTTTCCCCCGTAATTTCCGTACGACAGATATTCTCCTTCCCGTACGGCGTGCGCCACCGTTAGAATAGGGTTATCTTCTGCCTGCCGCACAATCTGCGTAAGCGAAAAATCCACCCGTGATAAAATTACGTTTTCGCCGCGCACGGGCGGCAGTTGCGCTCTGTCGCCGCAAAACAGGCATTTTACGCCGAACGCAAGAATATCCGAAAGCAGCGTTTCGTCCACCATCGACGCCTCGTCTACCACGATAAGTTTTATTTTTTCGTCGATTTTTTCGCGCCGCACGAACTGCGGCTTGCCGGAACGAACGATTTCGCCGTTTTCGTCCACCTCGAAATCGTCTTCGTCCAACGTATAAATCAGCGAATGCACCGTACCGGCCGGCGTGCCGTTTTTTACAAGCACCGCCGCCGCTTTGCCCGTGGGCGCGATAAACGCCGCCTCCTCTCCGGCGTTTAAATGCAGCGCATAACGTACCAGATGCGCCAGAAGAAAAGTCTTGCCCGTACCGGCGAACCCCGAAAGCACGAAAAATTGCCGGGACTCGTTAAAAAACCACTGCGTAATCGCCTCTTCCGCCTCGCGCTGACCTTCCGTCAACGCCCATACGCTTTCTTCCTGCGCGGCGGAGGAAGGCGCGGCAACCGTTTTTTTCTTTGTTTTCCGTACGTTTGCTGTTTCCTTTACCATTGCCCGACCGTTCCCTCTTTGCGCGCGAAATTTGCGTTGATCCTATATTTTGCTTCGATACTATATATTATATCACTTCGCGCGAGGAAAGGCAAGAAAAACAAACGTTTGTTTGTACGATTTTTCTGCTTTTAACGCAAAAAAATCCGACGAAAATTATATCGTCGGAGCGGTGCGCCTGAACGTTCAGGCGGTTTTTTATGGGGATATATTCAGATATCTTTTAACACGGATACGGCGCTCGCTATGGTTTTTTCGTATGCCTGCTTTCCGTATTTATCCACTTCGGCTTTATTTTTTTCGCCGTGAGTCAGGCAGCCCGCGCCGCCGATACAACCTCCCACGCACGCCATGCCTTCGATGAAGTTGGCGTCCAGAAGATTTTTGCTCTTTTTCAAAAGCGCGACGCGGCACGCCTCGATTCCGTCGCAAGAGCAGGGTTTTAAAACAAAATCCGAAAGTCCTTGTTCTTTCAGTCCCTCTGCCACCGCGTCGGAAAGTCCGCCGCAACGCGCGAATATTCTGCCGAAATACGAGGCGTTATCCAGCACGCCGTCGGAAAGCGCGGTGATATCGATATCGCGGCTGTCGAACAGCGCCTGCAATTCCTCGAAGGTCATTGCGGCGTCCACATAAGGCTTTACCTCGTCTTTCTGCACTTCCGCTTTCTTTGCCGTACAAGGGCCGATGAAAACCACCTTGCATGGCGATTCGTGTTCCTTGATATACTTGGAAATGGTTGCCATCGGCGAAAGATTATGCGATATAAAGGCGTTAAGCGCCGGGAAATTCTTCTGAATAAACGAAACGAACGCGGGGCAGCACGAACTGGTTAAAAATCCCTTTTCGGCAAGTTCTTTCGATTCCGCCTGCGCCACTATATCCGCGCCGAGCGCCGCCTCGATTACCGTATGGAAACCGAGTTCTTTCAAGCCCGTAATCACCTGCCCCAGCCGCGCATAGGTGAATTGACTGGAAATAGAGGGCGCCACAACGGCGTATACTTTGTATTTCGTGTTTCCCTCGCTTTTTTTGATGATATCGATTACGTCTAAAATATACGATTTATCGGTAATTGCGCCAAAAGGACACTGATATACGCACGCGCCGCACGCAATGCACTTTTCGTTGTTGATGCACGCCTGCTTATCTTCGCCCATGGAAATGGCTTTAACCTTGCACGCGGTTTCGCAAGGGCGTTTATAATCGTGAATGGCGCTGTACGGACAAACCTTGGCGCACGAACCGCATTCTTTGCACTTGCTTTTATCGATATGCGCCACGTGATTGGAATCGAACGTAATCGCGCCGAAACGGCACGCGTCCTCGCAGCGGTGCGCAAGACAGCCGCGACAGGCATTGGTGACCTCGTACCCGCCCATAGGGCATTCGTCGCAGGCGATATCGATGACTTCTATCACATTGGGTTTATCGTTATCCAACCCCATGGCAATACGCACGCGTTCGGCAAGAATCGCGCGCTCCTTATATACGCAACAACGCATGGTGGGCACTTTCCCCGGAACGATCGTTTTGGGAATATCGAGCGCGGTCTGCGCCAGTCTGCCCGCCCACGCCTCGCGCGCCACTTCGCGTAAGACTTTATATTTTAAATGCTGTACTTTGGTATCGAATTTTCTCATAGCGTTTTTTTCTTTATACTCCTTATTTATGTGCGCTATCGTGTAAATATGCAGATTTTGTGCGATAAATTCGCATAACGTCGCGTGTTTTTTCCACGCGTCGCCGTTTTAAAAATAACTCACCTTTATGCGTTTCCCCATTTTTTTCAAACATTCCGAAAGTTCCGCAACAAGATTCATTTTTATATTGAAATTGATTGGCAGATCGGGATTCTGATGTGCGGGATTCACGGCGCGCCCCACGAAGAAATTGATGTCGGTAGCCTCTTCGAAAAGCATTCGGCAGATCAGCGAAGCGCCGTCGCGCGAAAAACTCCACTTTTCGTACAATTCGTTGTCTTTCAGCGCGTCTTTGGCGTATTCCACCACTTTATTTACGGTGATTACGCCTTCCGTTACCAGATCCACGCCTTCGATAGAAGCGATGGGCGGTACGTCGCTCTTTTCAAAGTTCAGGCTTGCCACCACCGGCTTGCCCAGATACTTCGCCGCGATAGAGGCGGTTGTTCCGCCGCACACGATATGCTTACCCTCTTTCGAAAAGAAAAGCGACATCATTCTGTCCGCGTCGTCCGGATTGGCGGGAGGACCGAATAAGATATTCATCGGCTCCCGTTTGCGTACCCGAATCACGCACGCCGTGGCATCGTCGCCCGGCTGACCGCCGTATAAACGGTTACATTCGTCCACGAGAATCGTGGAAAGCGTTTTTGCCGTATACCCCACGCCGACAAGCGGGATAATAAAAGCCGCGATATCCTCGCGCTTCCAGCCGAAGTTGTACTGCTCGCCTAAGCCGGCGTGCGGACAGCCGTCGCTCATTACCACGAACACGTCGCCGTCGCGAAGAGAAATTTCCGATTGAAAAATTTTTTTGCCGCCCACGTTGGTTTCTTTTCGCGGATAATCGTACGTTGCGCCGTTGCGGATTACAATAATCTGCGGATTATCGAATTCGATAAGTTGCGCCGTTTCGTCGTTTACGATATGCACGATGGTAAACGTAGAGTACGCCACGCCGCGCACCGAACATACGGGCAAAGTTGCCGCAATGGTGGAAACGCAGTCTTCAACGGAAAGACCTTCCGCCATCATCGTGGATATGATTTTTGAAGTAAGCGTGGATAAAATGCTTGCCTTTACGCCGCTGCCCAGCCCGTCCGCAAGCACCACCACCGAGGAATTTTCTCCCTCTTCCACTACGTCCACGTGATCGCCGCACAGTTGCTCGCCGAAGTGATTCACGCTTTTATAACCCACGTCTACGCACAGATCATTCATCGCTGATCGACTCCTTCAATTTGGTGAGCGCGATTTTCGTTTCGGCGGCGGTTTCGCCTAATAAAGAAGCGATTTCCTGCACGATACGCATTTGTTTATCCACCACTTTATCCGCCACTTCCACCGTCTGGCGCGAAATACTCTCTTTCTTCTGCCGTTCGCATTCCTCGTCGGTGATGTCGCGCATAATGCATACCAGAAGATTGTAGGTAGCGTCGTACACCACCGTTTGTTCCACGTATTTTTTATATTCGGCAAGATACGTTCTTTCGTTGCGCACGCTGCGTTTGCTCTTCAATACCCTGTCGAAAATTCCCGTATCTAAAATACGCACCACGCTTTCGCCCAGCACGTCGGAAGCGGAACGGATATTCATAATCCGCCGCGCCGCCGCGTTGATCTGCTGTACTTCGAGATTTTCGTTGAGCACGATAAGTCCGTTGGGCGTGTTGTTCACCATGCAATCGGAAAAACTTTCCGCTTTTTCCTTTAAAAAGGGCAGACACATCGAAATTTCCGCCTTGCCCTGATAAATCGCAATCGCCTTTTCGCGGCAGGTATCGTATCCGCACGAACCGCAGTTGAGTTCGTCCTCCGGGCGGGTTTTGCCCATGCGCTTTAAAATCTCTTTTATCTCGTATTCCGCAGGCGGAACAAGTTTTTTATCGATGGCGGAAAAGTTTTTCCGCAGTTCTTCTTCGGCGGGTTGATCGAGTACGAAATCTTTCTTTCCCGCGTATTTTGCCACCGCCAGATAGTCTTTTACGGGAGTGCGGCGATATTTTTCCATTACGGGTCCGCCGATGCAACTTCCCACGCACGCGGACATCTCGATAAAACATTTGTGAATTTTTCCGCTTTCGATATCGCGCAGCGCCGCCATGCAGTTTTCCACGCCGTCTACGGCAAGATAGTCGTACTCCTCGTCTTTTTCCATCGTTTTCAAAATGCCGCCCGTCGTGGGGAAAAAGCGCGCGCGGCTCTCTTCGGCGGCGTCGGGATCGGGAAGAATTTCAACGTTTTCTTCTTTCAGCCACTTCGCTATATCTTCGTAAGTTAACACCGCGTCTACGTAGCCCTCGTAATACGCCGCCTCGTCTTTCTTGGCAACGCACGGGCCGATAAACACCACTTTCGCGCCAGGATTACGCCGTTTTATATCCTGCGCGTGCGCCTGCATCGGCGAAAGCACCGCCGCAAGATACGGCAGTTCTTTGGGAAAATATTTCTGTATCAACAGATTGATCGAATGGCAGCACGAGGAAATCACCACGTCGCGCGTTTTTTCCGCCAGCATCTTTTCGTACTCCGTTTTTACGATGCTTGCGCCGATCGCCGTTTCCTCCGCTTCGGCAAAGCCCAGTTTTTTTAACGCCGCGCCTACGCCGCGGATTCCCGCGCCGTTGTAATTTGCAATGAACGACGGCGCAAGAGAAGCATATACTTTCGCGCCGGAGTTAATCAACACTTTTACCTTTTCCGTTTCGCTGGAAACTTCTTTGGCATTTTGCGGACATACCACGAAACATTGCCCGCACAAAATACACTCGTTTCCGATAATATGCGCCTGATTTCCCGAAAAACGAATGGACTTCACGGGACAATGACGGATACATTTATAACAGTTTTTACAGTTGGATTTTTTTAACGTAAGACAATCGGACATATCTTTTTTCGTTACACTCCTTTTGTTAGAAAATTCGCTTGTTCATCGGTTCAGGGCGGTTTCTATTTTTTCGTGCCAGAATTTATCGAACGTTTCTTCCGTAAAGCCCGTATATACCTCGTTTTCCACGCCTACGGTTACGCCGAGGCGGTTGCACTTCCCTGCGCAGAAACTGCCCGAAAGCGAAATTTTATCTTTTAAAGAGCGTTCCGCAATGTATTTCTGCAATAATTGCACGATTTTTTCCGAGCCTTTCAGATAGCACGAACTGCCCACGCATACACGAACGTTCAGCATACGTCAGCACCTTCCCAGCACTTGCGTTTCAAAAAATTCTTCCGCCGTTTCGGGAGATACGGAATACGACTGATCGTTCAGTAAAACGCATACTCCTTCGCGGCATCTGCCCATACAGAACGTACCGCTCAGTTCCACTTTTTCTTTTATGCCGTGCCTTTCAATCAGGTTCTGAAACGTTTCCACCACCTGCCGCGAGCCCTTTAAATGGCAGGAACTTCCGATACATACCGTTAATTTAACCATTCGTTTTTCTCCTTTGTGTTATAAAGCGCGTCAATGCCGCGCGTCCCTCTTGTTTGAATTTTATAGCGAGCGTTCTGTGCGGCGTTCCGGTACGTTTCTTGTCACGGCAATTTTTCCGCCGCCCGTACGTACGAACGATAAAATTCGCGTTTTTCTTCGTTTGCGTCCGCCGACAGCGCCGCCGCCGTCAGGATTGCAAAACGCAGAACGTATCCCCTTGCCTCGCCGCTTTTTTTACAATATACGTCGAGATATCGTTCCGCCGTTACCGTCTGTTTTTTAAAAAGAAACGAAAGATAGGTAAAGGCTACGTCCGCCGCGGCGTTTCCGGAAGAAACGCGCGAAAAATCCAATAGATAATCGCGACCGTCGTCGCCCGCCACCACGTTGGACAAAGTAAAATGCCCGTGACAAAATTTATTCTGCCGCGGCGTTGCCCGCAACCGCGCCAGCAATTCAAAACGCGTGGCTTCGTCCGCGTCTGCCCGTTCTATTCCTTTTTCCAATCTTTCCCGAAGAGAGGGCAGCGCGGCGCCCGGTTTGGAAAATACCGTCATTTGCAGATTCACAAACCGTCCGAGTAATTCTTCGCGCCGTTCGGGGTATTGTTTCATCAGCGTTTCAAAGGTTTTCCCCTTGATATATTCGGAAACGATCATCCATTTGTTATCCGTTTTCAGCGCGGCATACAGTTCGGGAACGGGTAATTTCGCCTCCGCCGCCCGCGCGTGATTAGCGGCTTCGCAAAGCACCTCCGCCGCGGAATACCCTTCGCCGAATACTTTCACGCATTTGTCGCCGTTGCGGTATACGGTTTTGCCCGTCCGCACGGCAATCACCCTGTCGAGTTCCATGTTGTTTTTGTTCCTCTTTCGCTTTGTACACAGCCGATTCTATTATACTCTTTCGCGGTAAAAAAAGCAAATATATAATTTCAACTAAGGTATATCTTTTCTGATATACTAAAATCGCTTCGCCGTCAGTCAAAATACCTGCGTTTCGATTCGCAAAGGCACGTAATAAACGACTTATCTAACGACGTAAGCGTATAATTTTTAGAATAAATCAGCACGTCGCGGTAAAGTTTTGCGTTATCCGAACATTCCCTGCAAACAAGATTGTAACGTTGCAGCGTTTCGGGCGGAATACGCGATACCCACATGAACGTTTCTTTATTTGCCGAAAGCACGTCGAACTGACTGGCCCGTTCGAATACGAAAATGCGCCGCGCCATGGTATCGGGTAATTCCTCTTCGCGGATCTGCGAAAGGGAAACGGACGGCACATACGGGTCGGCATGCGCGATTTCGATATAATTCCCAAGATCGGAATAATGTATTTCGTCCGCCGCGGCAAGCGGAGAGTCTTTGCTCATCACCAGTACGTAGCGAAATTCGGCGATCAACTCAAACGCAAGATTTTTATTCTTTAATAAATCTTTCACTTCTTTATCGTGAATGGCGGCGTATCGGATAATTCCGAGGCGATAATCCTTTTCCAGAATATTCGTGATCGCCCGCAAAGCATTTGTTTCTTTATAATATACTTCGCAACGCTCTTTTTCGGAAAGAGTTTTGGAAAATTCCGCAAAAGCGTGCGAAACGTAAGTGGCGCGCGGCACCGAAGCGGAAAATACAGCCTTTTCTTTGCCCCTTTCTTTAAACTCTTTTTCCACGTCGTCTATTTCTTTTAAAATACGCTTGCCGTAGGAGATAAGAATTTCTCCGTCGGGCGTTAATACAATGCCTTTCGGTTTTCGTTCGAAGATAATAATATCCAACTCCTTTTCCAGTTCTTTGATCGCGCGGGATAAATTGGGTTGCGCCACCGAAAGTTCTTCCGCCGCCTTGCTGAGCGAACCCGCTTTCGCCACAACGATTGCGTATTTTAAGTAGCCGATATTCATGCCGTTCTCCCTTTGTGAAAATATATGTTTCCCGTATATTATTTTAGCGCTTTTTTTACGCTTTGTCAACAAGCCGAAAGCGGCGTTTCAACGGGTTTTTTTGAAAAAAACGGCAAAACGGTTTGCGCGCGGAAATTTTTCCGCGCGCACCGATTTTTTTATTTCCTTTATTTCGATTTTTTTTGTTAAAACGCCGGATTTAAGGTTTTTTACGCCCGCGTTTACGAGTTTTTCAATACCGCCGATTCCACGTTGTCGGCAATGGACTCCGCGGCGTCGAAACAGATTTCGAATTTTTTGTAAATATCACGCCATTCAATCACCTCGCGCGTAGATTTACTTTCCGAAGAAAGTTTCCTTACCGCCTCGGCGTACAGTTTGTCGCCGCGCTCTTCCAGATCGTTGAGCAGAATAATCAGTTCGTTCAACCGAGCGGGCTTTTTAAAATTGCGGAATTCGCGTAAAAGTTCCGTCGCGCCTTCGCAACATTCGATAATCAGATCGGCAAACGCCGCGCTGTCCGGTCGGATCGCGCGGATATCCGCCATATATAAAAACGCCGCCACGCCGTCGATTGCGTCGGTAAGATTATCCGTTACATGAGAAAGACGGAACAGGTCGTCGCGCTCGACAGGCGGCAGAAATTCCTTTGCCAGCGCCGTGGTAAGCGCGTGCTTTTCCGTATCGCATCGATGTTCTAACTCGTGCATGCTTCTGCGCCGTTCGCCAAGCGTTTCATGATTGAAATCTACGATAATCTCTTTTAACAGTTTCGCCCCCTGCAAAGCGTAAAGCGACATATTTACAAGACTTTCGAAATAATCGAATTTCTTCTTTTTCGCCTTCATTGTTTTTCCCTCCGTACTTATTTCTTTATCAGTTTATTCCGTTGCCCCTCTTCCGCGCGCCGACAATTTAAAAAATTAAAAAATCAGAACGAACAGTTTCGTCATAAGATATCCTATCGCACCGCACCCGGGAAAAGTGAGCAGCCAGGTAAGCGCCATGTCCTTTGCCACGCCCCAATTCACGCAACGGAATCGCTTTGCCGCGCCTACGCCCATAATCGCCGTGGTTTTCGCGTGCGTGGTGGATACGGGCATGCCCAGAAGCGAACAGACCAACAATCCGGCCGTGGCGGATATATCCGCCGCAAAACCCTGATATTTTTCCAGCCGTACCATATCCATTCCCACGGATTTAATGATTTTCATGCCGCCGATCGACGTGCCGAAGCCCATCACCGCAGAACATAAAATCATCAGCCATACGGGAATCTGCATTGCCGAAGCCGAAGTGTTTCCGCCCGAGAGCGCTATCCCTAACAAAAACACGCCCATGAATTTCTGCCCGTCCTGCGCGCCGTGCATAAACGCCGTACCTGCCGCGGCCGCCACCTGTCCTTTATCGAAAAAAACGTTCGCCTTTTTATAATCGACGTTTGTAAACGCGCGTTGCAAAGCCTTTGTGAAAACAAACCCCAGCGCAAACCCGATTACAAGCGAAAAGACCAGTCCGTAAAGCACTTTCGCCCATTCCGCGCCGTTTACGCCGTTTAAATTGCCGTGCATTGCAATCGCCGAACCCGTAAGTCCCGCGATAAGCGCATGACTTTCGCTGGTGGGTATGCCGAACGCCCACGCCAGAACCGCCCACGCCACGATGGCGAACATAGCCGCCGAAAGAGCGATTTGCGCCTCGTGCGCGTCTGAACCGAAATCTACCATGTTGTATATCGTTTCCGCTACGCGCGGAGATAACATCGTCATTACCAGTACGCCCAGAAAATTACACGCCGCCGCCATCAATATAGCCGCGCGGGGACGCATGGCGCGGGTGGCTACGCAACTTGCTATCGCGTTGGGCGCGTCCGTCCACCCGTTGACTAAAATCACGCCGAGCGTAAGTATCGCCGTCACCCATAACGCGGGAGCGGCGGAAAGTTGTGCGAAAAACTGCGTTAACGTCATACCTGTTTCTCTTCCCCGTTTGCTTCTTTTAGGTCAATCGTTCTGTTTTTTATGCTTTGTTAAATTTTTATATTAACATTATACCTTATCTTCGATAAAAAAACAAGCGATCGTCAAAAAAACTTACAATTTTTTTAAGTTCTTTTGTTAATCGCTTTTTTTATAAGATAGTAAATTCTTTTGCCGATTTATTCGTCGACCTGTTCTGCGCCCACAAGCGTGGCAACGCATTTTTCTTTATCGATTACAAGATAGGCGTACGTGCCGCCCCGATACAGGGGCGATTTTAAATTGCCCGGACATACCAGCGTTACTCCGTTTACCGTTTCTATCGCCGCGCGGTGCGTGTGCCCGTACAGCGCAACGCCGGCGCCGCGCTCTTTCGCCTCGGCGGCAAGCGTATACGGCTCGCTTTTCACGCGGTACAAATCGCCGTGGCACGCAAAAACCTTTACGCCTTCGATTTGTATTTCCGCCTCTTTCAGCCCGCCGCACAAATCGCAGTTTCCTTTTAATACATACGTTTTTTCGGGATATTTTTCTGAAATTTCGCGCATATCCGCCCTGCCGTCGCCAAGGTGCACGATATAATCGCACTCTTCGAAAACGCGCGAAAGCGCTTCGAGATTTTCTTTATGCCCGTGCGAATCCGATATCGCTATCAGCGTTTTCATCCGATTACTCCTCCCGCAGGCGCGCCAACTTTTCTTTCAGCGCGCTCAATGCCCGACCGCGGTGCGAAACGGCGTTTTTTTCCTCCGCGGTCGCCTCGGCGAAACTCTTTTGCAAATCGTCGCTGAAAAACAGACAATCGTACCCGAAGCCGTTTTTTCCCTGTTCTTCCCGCAAAATTTCGCCGCAGGTTTCTCCCGTAGCGATAATTTCTTTTCCTCCGGGAAAACACAGCGCCACGGCGCAACGGAACCGGGCCCGACGGTTCGCTATATCCGAAAGTTCCCGCAGCAGTTTTTCGCGGTTGGCTTTATCGTTTCCGTGTCCTCCCGCATAGCGCGCGCTGTATACGCCCGGCGCGCCGCCGAGCGCGTCCACGCAAAGGCCGCTGTCGTCGGCAAGAGCAGGCAACCCCAGCGCCCGCGACGCCGCCCGCGCTTTGATCAGCGCGTTTTCTTCAAACGTTCCGCCCGTTTCCGGCGTATCTTCTTCAAACCCCGCTTCCGCCGCCGAAATGACTTCCGTTTCCGAAAAAATCCCGCGGATCTCGCGCAGTTTATGCAAATTCCCCGTTGCCACGATAAGTTTTTGCAATTGCATAATCTCCTCCCTTGCGTTTACTTCGTTTGTCTTCTTTTCATCATACGCAACGCGTTTAACACGGCAAGCATCATCACGCCCACGTCCGCAAACACAGCAAGCCACAGCGGCACGACGCCTGCAAGCGAACCGATTAAAAACGCCGCTTTGCAAAAGATGGAAAACGCAATGTTTTCCCGTACGATTTTTTGCGCTTTCCGCGCCGTTCTTCTGCCTTTGGCAAGCGAAAACAAATCGTCGGATACCAGCACAACGTCGCTTGCTTCCACCGCCGCAGCCGCGCCCAGTTTGCCCATGGACGCCGAACAGTCCGCCGCCGCCATAACGGGCGCGTCGTTGATTCCGTCGCCCACATACAACAGCGCGCCGCTCTTTTTCAGTTCGTTCGCCGCCGCAAGTTTTTCATCGGGCAGAAGCCCTGCTTTCCACTCGGTTATGCCCGCCTCTTTAGCAATGCTTTCCGCGCGCTCCGCCGTATCGCCCGTGAGGATCACCGTTCTTTCCGCGCCCGTTTTTTTCATATCGGCAATCGCCGCTTTCGCCGTTTCGCGCAGACGATCCCCTATTTCCACGCTGCCTGCAAACGCTCCGTTTACCGAAACGTACACGGTGGTGCGCGTACTTTGCGCCTGTTGTACCGTTACGCCGTTTGCATACAGAAATTCCGCTTTGCCGCATAAAACTTCGTACCTGCCGCTTTCGCCTTGCAACGTCGCCGCAATGCCGCCGCCCGCCGTTTCCTTTGCAAAAAGCGTTTTTAACGCCGTTATATCCTTTGCGCCGCCCTCGTACGCCTTTTCAAACGCCCGCGCGATAGGATGCGCGGAATTGCTTTCCGCCGCTGCGACGAACGATAGAACTTCTTCCTGCGTGAACGGCGCCGCCGCATTGATTTTCGTTACGGTAAAATCGCCTTTCGTCAACGTGCCCGTTTTATCGAAAGCGATTATTTTCGCTTTGGCCAGCGCGTCCAGATAGGTAGCGCCTTTCACGATCACGCCGTCTTTTGCGCAGGCGCCAAGCGCGCAGAAATACGTGAGCGGCACGGAAATAATCAACGCGCACGGGCAGGAAATAACAAGAAAATTGAGCGCGGCGCGTATCCAGCGCGCAAGACGTTGCGTATATCCGCCGCCGAAAAATACGTCGTAAAGCGGAAAAACAAACGCGACGATCAACGCGGCGATACATACGATCGGCGTGTAATAGCGCGAAAACTTCGTAATGAATTTTTCGCTCTGCGCCTTTTGCGCCGCAGAATTTTCCATAAGATCGAGTATTCGCGCCACCGCGCTGTTTTTGTATTCTTTCGTAATGCGCATGCGAAACACTTCGCCGGCGTTGATACACCCCGAAAGCAGTTCGTCTCCCTCCTTCGCCGCGCGGTATTCCGCTTCGCCGGTAAGCGATTTGGTATCGAGCGAAGCCGCGGTACTCGCCAGCACGCCGTCGCACGGTATTTTCTCGCCGGCACGCACGATAATCTCGTCGCCGACGCGAAGTTCTTCGGGCGGAACGCAAACAATCGTTTCGCTCCCTTTTTCCGCGTTTATCCCTTTTTTAATCAGGTTCGCGCTTTCGCTTTTCAACGCCATCAGATCGGCGACGTTGCGACGAGAAGACCCCACCGCCACGACTTGCAGCCATTCGCCCAGCGCGTACAACAGCATCACCGCCGCGCCTTCCGCGTAGTCGCCGAGGAGCACCGCGCCTACCGAGGCAAGCGTCATTAAAAAATTCTCGTCGAAAACTCTGCCCTTTACGATATTTTTAGCCGTGGATAACAGCACCCGCCAACCGGAAACGAAGTATGCCGCCGCATAACAAACGAAGGAAAGCGCTCGCCCGAACGAAAATACTTTGTCAAACAGAATTCCCGCCAGAAATAAAACCGCGGAAACAATAATCGAAGCCGCTTCGCCTCTTTGCCCGTTCGCCGCTCCGTTTTTTACGTTTTTATTTTCTTTTTTATTGATTCCATTGATTCCGTCGCTCATAAACGGTTCTTCGCCGTTTAAAACGCGTACCTTTTCAAAGGCGTTCGCCGTCTTTACCGCCTTTTTCAACGCCGCGGCGTTTTGCGCCGATAAAAAAATACGCTGTCCCACGAAATCCACGCTGACGTTCTTCACGCCGTCGATCGCCGCAATCCTTTTTTCCAATGCGTCGGCGCACGCCGCGCAATGCAATCCTTCCAGCCGCAATACGATTTTATCGTTTTCGCCGGTCGGATCGACTGCGGCATGATTATCGCAAGTGTTTTCTTCTTCCGTAAGAACGCGCACTTCTTCAAAACCGTTCGCCGTCTGAATCGCCCGCTTTAAAGCGACTTCGTCCTCGTATTCCAGAACGATTTTTTGCATGACAAACGAAACCGAAGCGGATAAAACGCCCTCGGATTTGCCGAGTATTTCTTCCAGTTCCGCCGCGCATGCCGCGCAGTCCAAACCCTGTACGTTCAAAATTTTTTTCATATTATATTACCCGTTATATTATCCGCAAAACTTGACGTAAGCCGAAAAATTCCCGTTTTTTATTCCGTTTCGCAACGCGCGTGCTCCACGCCGATAGCCACCATCTGCGCGATATGTTCGTCTGCTATGGAATACGCCACGTTCTGTCCGTTCCGCCGCGCGCGTATCACTTTACCGTCTTTTAAAACGCGCAACTGATGACTTACGGCGCTCTGCTTGCCGCCCGTCGCTTCAACGATATGGTACACGCACATCTCCCCTTCCAGCAGCGCAAGAACTATTTTCAACCGCGAAGGTTCCGAAAGCATTTTAAAGATATTGCACGTCGTTTCCAGCATATCTCCGCTCAGTTCCGCCTTTTTCGCGCGCTCGGCGCGCATGTCGTGAGCCGCCCGTTCGTTTGCGCTGTCCGATATTTTTCTCACCGTTTTTTTCATACCGCTTTTTCCCTCCCGTATGCTTACGTATCTTTGTTACGAAATCCGGAATTTTTTTCATTCTCTTTATATTATCTTATGAATACTTATTCATATTTTAATACTTTTCGGCATCTTTGTCAAGCGGATAACGGCAACGATGAAAAAATTTATCGTATTTATTTATGAAATTATATTTTTGCGGCGGATCGCCGCAACAAAAAAGCCGCTTTCCGCAAGATTTTTACAAAAAGCGGCAGGCGGCATACAATATAACTTTCGCGGCGTTTTATCGGGAAAGCGTTAAATCAAAGCGGGATACGAACGTTTTTCCGTCGGCATAATACAGCGGCGAACAAGGCGGAAAATGCAACGTAAGACTTTTTGCCAGAAGGCATTGTCGGGTTTTTTTATAGCGTTCGTTCAGCGCTTTGTCGCCGTATTTGGTATCGCCCAGCACGGGACAGCCCAGGTGCGCCATATGCGCGCGGATCTGATGCGTTTTGCCCGTATGCAATATAATTTTGCAAAGCGCGAGATCTCCTTTTTTTTCAAGGACTTCGTATTGCGTTTTTATCTTTTCCGAGCCCGTTTCTTTTTCGTCCGTCACGCGCACCAGCGCGCGCTCGTTATCCTTTTTGAGATACGCCTCTTTAACGGCGGCGTTTACCGAAAACCGATTTGCGCAAACGGCAAGATAAATTTTTTCCGTGGCGCGTTCTTTAAACGCTTTTTTCGCCGCCTCAGCCGCTTCCGCCGTTCTGGCAAACAAAAGCAATCCGCGCGTGTTTCTGTCCAGCCGATGAATGAAGTACACGGCTTTTTCGGAAGTTTCCGCCTCGCGCTCTTCCTCTTCGCCCGTTTTCTCCGCCGGATAATCCGCGCGGGAAAGCATGGCGAACACAGCCTCCGAATTCACGCCGCTTTCCTTATCCGCCACCAGCAGATTATTGTCTTCGTACGCCACGTAAAACGCGGGCTTTTCCCGCTGTTTTTCCGTAAGGTAATAGCGCACGGTATCTCCTGCAAAAAGGCGCGCGTCGGGCATGGTCTGCCGCACGCCGTTCACTTTGATATCGCGCGATTTGATCAGCGCCGAAAATACAAACGATGCCTGCGGATCGTGCGTATCCGTAAATTCTTTCAACGTGCAGTTTTGCGTAACTTTCCATTCTCTCATAGGTATTTTTCTCCGCGCGTCTGCGTTTATGTAAAACGCGCCGCCTTCCCCGCGTTCCCGCGATTTTTCGTTAACCCGTTCCGGATTTGAAACGCTTGTTTCCGTTTCTTCGGATTTTTCCGTTTATTCGCCGTTGAAACCGCTAATGCGGCAAACGCCGCCGCAAACGCGGCAGCAAGCAACGACAAACAGATCCCCGTTGCAACGCCGCCCTTTAAAAGGAAATAAACGGTATATGCGGCGAGAAACGCAACAGCCGTCTGTAACGCCGCGTATTTCCAGGCGCACCCGGCGCCGAGTTCTTTCGCCGCTGCGCTCACCGCCGTAATGCACGGCGGAATCAACGCGATAAACGTTAAATACGCCGCCGCCGAAGCGCGGGAAAATCCGACGCCTTCGGGATACAGCGCGGAAATCAGCCCGGAGACGTTTTCCTTTGCCACAAAGCCGCCCGCCGCCGCAAACGCCGCGCGCCAGTCTTTCACGCCCATCGGATAGAACAAAAACGAATACGCTTTGCTTATTCGGGCAAGTATGCTTTCTTCCGCCGCGCACGCGCCGCGAAAATTCACCGAGGCAAGCGCGTAAGCCGTTACGGTGAAAAGCGTTACGGATCCCGATACTTTTATTATAAACCCTTTTATGCGAAAGAGCAACTTTTTTAAGATAAAAAGAGGAGACGGAAGAGAAAAATCCGCGATTTCCATAATAAAATCTTCTTCTTTTCCCCCGCATAACGCAGCCGCCGCCAACCCCGCGCCCGTACCAAGAACATATAAAACCAGCGCTCCCAGAAACGCGTTTTTAACCAGCGACGACAGCAACGTAAGATATACCGGCAATTTCGCGCTGCACGGAATAAAGTACAAACACGCCGCCGCCCTTCGCTGCGCGCGCGGATTTTCCAACGCCGCCGTCGAGGCGATTCCCGCCGCCGTGCACCCGTACCCTAAAAAGATACAGAAAGCCGCCCGCCCCGAAAGCCCGATCAGCGAAAACAAACCGTCGGTAGCATACGACAGCGCGGACATCGCTCCGCTTTCTTCCAGCAATTCGGAAAACAGATATAAAAGCATGATCTGCGGCAGAAACGAAAGCACGCTGCCAACGCCGCGCAAGACTCCTCCGCAAATAACGTTGCGGAGAAACGGACTTTGCAGGCGTTCCCCCGCCGCACGCGCAAAATAAGAAAACAGGCTTTCTATGCCGTTTTTCGCAAGCGCGCCTACGGAGTTTTTGCCGAACGTAATATAAAACACTCCCGCCGTCAGCGCAAAAAAAACGGGCAACAACCACGAGGAAAACAAAGCGGACGCGCCGACATCTTTCTTGTTTTGCCGCGGCGGTTCGTAGCCCGGTATGCCGCCTTGCGACGAAGAAAAAAACATGCTTTTTTTATCGTCCGCGCTTTTTTGCGACGAGACGCGCAATTCGTTCAGTTTTTTTACGAATTCGCTTACCGAATTTTTACTTAACGCGTTTACGCAAACGCAAGGCGCGCCCAAATAAGCGGAAAGCCGCGGTAAATCGATGTTTCCGCCGCGTTTTTTCAAGCGTTCTTCCTGCGTGATTGCCACAACCGGGCGCACGCCGAACGATTGCAGTTCCCGCAATAGCGGCAACGAACGCGAAAGTTGCAACGCGTTTACGATCTGCACCGTTATCGCGCCTGAATTTTTAGCGCGACGCAATTCTTCCGCCGCGATTTTTTCTTCGATTTTACCGCTTTTCAACGAATACAACCCCGGAAGGTCGCTCACTTTATTTATTCCGCGCACGCGGCTGTTCGCACTGGAAACCGCGGCCGTAACGCCGTGAAAGTTTCCCGTGCGGTTATGCCGCCCCGTAAGGGCGTTGTACAAAGTGGTTTTTCCCACGTTGGGGGTACCCGTAAGTATTACGTCCGTCGTTCCGCTCTCCTTTTGCGCCCGTTTCGCGCTCAGTTTTCGTTCAATCCTTCCAGAACGATTTTTTCCGCCGTCTTTTTTCGCAACCCCACTCTGCCGTCCGACGTGGAAACAAGGTATGTTCTGGAAAAAAAAGTACGCTTTAAAAGCACGATTTCTTTCCCGCGGGACATCCCCAATATACGCAGGCGTTCCGTTGTCTGAGGAGGCAGAAATACCGAGACGATTTTCGCCTTTTCTCCCGTTTTCAATTCGCTCAACGTCGTCATAAAAAATATATATGCGCCGTAAGAATAAAAAAGAACGGAAAAAGCGGCGGAACCCGAAAATTCCGCCGCTCTGCTTTTTTGTTTACCGCTCTTTCCCGAATCGATTCGGGGTAAAACGGTTATCTCTTTGCTTTCGTGCGTTTTTTACCTTTCGTCGCATCTTCCGCGCCCACGTCTTCCAACGTTTCGTCCGAAGGCTTGATAAACAGCAACACGATGATAAGAATCAGCATCACGCCCGCAATCGAGAATAAAATTACGGAAACAAGATTGTTTTTCAACCACTCCGATTCGCCCGGATTGATATCCTCTTTATCGCTTACGTCAATCGCCTTATAGCCGGCAACCGTGGCGGCAAGCGAAAGCGGATCGGTAAATACGCCGAACACGATATAGTTGCCGCGTTCCGCGGGAAGGAACGATTTATCGCTCGGTTTCCATTGATAGCGGTTATCGGGATAGTTTTCGTCTTTCACCTGATCGTTATACTCCCCGATTTCGCGAAGCACCGTTCTGCCGTCGGAATCCTTTTTCAGGAAGGTATCCGCCGTAATCGTCGTTCCCGAAGCGTCGAGTTTTACCGCCAGGGCTTCGGCGTAGGCTTCCGCCGCTTTCTCAATCGTATCCGCCGAAGAAAGCAAAGAGAAAGTTATTTCCGAAAGATCGTCCGCCGCCAGTCTGTATCGGGCATATTTTTGATTGAAATATTCAAGATCGAAGAAATACAAGCCGTATTCGCTTCTTTCGGGCGTACCCTTTACGCTGAACGAAATATCCGTGTACTTCACGTCGATCAGCCCGGTATCCGAACGGGAACTTGCCGTATCGCTTTCCAGATAAATGGTTTTTAACGTATCGATTTCAAACGTAAACGTAGGCAATTCGTCGTGTTCCCATATATTATCGGTGGTAATCGTTTCCGCTTCCGTTTCACCGGGTTTTTTAGACTTCATTACGTTGCCCGCTTTATCGGCAGCAAACAGTTTAAACCGATACGTGCCCACGGAAGAAACGGTGAGTTTCAGACTGTTCATCGATTGATTGGAAGAACTTGAGCCCGACGTATTGGAAGGCGTTTTATAACAAAGCGTGTATTTCAGCGATTTATACCCCGTGGAATTATCGGCAAACATCTTTTCGAACGAAGGAAGATAAAACGATTCGCTTTCGCCCGCCTTCATATCCGCCGTTTCATCCGCCACTTCCTGCTGATACTTCGCCGCATAACTGCCCGGATCTGAAACGTCTCCGCCGGTGTATTCGGGCGCGGTTTTGTCTTCTTCCACCACAAGGCAGAGCACTTTGGAGGCGCTCTCGTCGGCAAGTTCCATCTCGTACACGTTTTGTTTCATATACCAGGCGAGCATGCACTCCGCCGCTTTTTTATCCTCTTCCGTTGCGTCTTTGGTATGCGTGGAATCGGTAAGCGTATACTTTATAGAAACGTACTCCGTATGCGTTCTGCCGTTACGCGTTTGCTCGTAAACGGTTTTTTCCACTTCGCCGTCTTTGTAGGTCTTATCGTAAAAACGGGTGGTGCCGCTGGTTAAATCGGCATATTTCGCCTCGGTATCCACGGGCGCCCACTGGTAATAGGTAATTGTGCTCTTAGGGTTTTTATCCAGCACGTCTACCGCTTTCGTTTCCAACGAAAACGTTTCGCCGAGCGCCAGCGTCATTTCATCGTCGTTCAGCGTCAGCACGGGCGCGGCGTTGTCCTGAATTTTTCCGTCGCCGTTCAGCGCAAACGACTGTTTGTTGAGTTCTTTAAACCGGCATTCGGCAGAAGTTTTTCCTTCGGAAAGTTTTGCGGAGAAAGCAAGCGGAGTTTTACCGTTATCGCCGCTGACGTATTCGGCATAATTCGAACCGACGTTGCCTATCGCGCCTAACGCCGTTTCGGTATCCCCCGCTTTTACGGAAACGGTGAATTCGCCCGCGGCGGCGTCCGCCGCTTCGCCTAATTTAACCTGAATATCGTCGGAGACGGCGTAGGAAGAAAACGTTTCCGCTCCCTTGGAAACGTCGCCTTGAAACAGTTCGACGCTCAGACCGCTTGTTCCGGGAGTAAACACGAGTTTATTGGTTATTTTACCGTGCTCGGTGGCGGTTAACGACGCCGTTTCGAACGTAACGGAAAATTCGGAAAAATTACCGTCCAACGCAAACCTGAACGAAAGATATTCCGCAGCCGCCGCCGTTTCGTGCCATTTCCACGCGAGCGTACGGTTATACGATACCGTATCGGTATCTTTCGTAAAGGTAAACGCAAGGTTCTGCGCGTCGCTCTCCGAAGCGGCTATGGTTGCGCCGCTCTTCGTAAACACCGACGTCGGCGCATACGTTTCCGCCGAAGCGTCAGAAGTTTTCATCGCCAGACCGGCGCCCGTTCCGATCGCCGCCGCGCAAACCGCGCCGGCAAGCAATATGTTCAACCGTTTTAACTTTTTGTTCATGGTAAGGTAAGTTCCTTTATCGCAAAATATATCTGCCGAAGGCGATATTCCAAGCCTTCTATTCTATTTTACACCCTCGCGCGGTTTTTGTCAAACGCATTTACCGAAATTCGCGTTTTTTCTGCGCGTTTTCTCCTTTTTTTTGGGCGTTTTTTTCCGTTTTAAATATTCCTGCCGTTCAACGCAAGCAATTTTTCGGTATCGAAAGCCTTCCAGGGCGTTTCGTCCGGCGGTAACGAAATAAATTTCATTCTCTCCTTGCTGACGGGATGCGTAAACGAAAGACTGTACGCAAACAAGGCAAGTTTTCCCTTTTTCGCCGTTGCTCCGCCGTAACGCATATCGCCGTAAACGGGGTGAGATATGCCCGCCGTCTGCACGCGTATCTGATGCGTTCTGCCCGTATGCAGCCGGATTTCCGTAAGCGCGAGAGAATTTTTTACGTCCAGCACTTTATAATCGAGTTCGGCGTATTTCGCCCCTTCTTCCGAAGGAGTGCAGATATACACCATATTGTTTACGGTATTCTTGCGCAGATAATTGGTAAGCGTTCCGCGTTCCGATTCGGGCGCGCCCACTAAAACGGCAAGATATTTCTTTTCGAAATCGCCTTTGGCAAGCCCCTCGCAGAGCCGCCCCGCCGCCTTGGAAGTTTTGGCGTACACCATTACGCCGCCCGTGGGACGATCTAACCTGTGCACCAGGCCCAGATATACGTTGCCTTGTTTTTGATACGCCTCTTTCAGATACGCCTTAATCTCGTCGAACAGATTGGCGTCCTTGCTCTCGTCCGGGCAGCACGCCGTCATCTGCGGCTTTAAAACAACGATTATCTGATTGTCTTCGTACAGAATATGCAAACCTTTTTCCTCTGCGATTTTTTCGCGCAGAGCGTACGCTTCGTTTTGTTCCGCCGCAGGCTTTCCGTCCGCGTTTTCAGCCGCAATTTCAGCCGTAATTTCAGCCGCGTTTATCATATCAGTTTCCGTCATAAATAAAAATCCCTCCCGCGCCGCAGGGCAGAGAAATGCCCTCCTGCGTTGCGATTCCCACTTCGTACGCTTCCGTTCTGCCCGATTGAAATTTCTCCTCTCCGAGCGCGTTTTTCAGCGTAAGTTGCAAAATATTTTTCAATACCATGGGCTGCAATCCCGTGGTGTACGAATTGATGAGAAAAAACAGCGGGTTTTTTGAAAGCACTTTGGCGCAAAGCGTTACGAAGTCGAACAAATCCGTTTCTATTTTCCACGTTTCGCCCGACGGACCTCTGCCGTACGAGGGCGGATCCATGATAATCGCGTCGTACGTATTGCCGCGGCGAATTTCGCGCTGAACGAATTTAAAACAATCGTCCACAATGTATCTTACGCCCGACGAAATGCCGGAAAGGCGCACGTTTTCACCCGCGCGTTCCACCATGCCTTTCGCCGCGTCGACGTGCGTAACGCTTGCGCCCGCTTTCGCACACGCCACGGTTGCGCCGCCCGTATAGGCGAAAAGATTGAGGACTTTTACTTCTTTCCCCGCGGCTTTGCGGCGGTAAATCAAATCGTACATCGTCTGCCAGTTCACCGCCTGTTCGGGAAAAAGCCCCGTATGTTTAAATCCCATGGGCTTTATTTTAAACGTTAAACCGAGTTTTTCGTAAGAAACGTTCCATTCGGAAGGAAACGGCTTTACCACCGTCCAGCCGCCGCCCCCTTTTTCGCTACGCTTATAATACGCGTTGAGTTTCGGGTAGGCGAATAAATCCGTCTGCGCGCGCCAGATCGCCTGCGGATCGGGGCGGAGAAGATATACGTTGTTCCAGCGTTCCAGTTTGTACCCGTCGCCCGTGGCGATAATCGAATAATCCGTCCAATCCTGCGCGATTTTCATTGTCTGCGCGTTTCCTCCGCATTCGTTTTATTCATTATACCTTAAACCTGCGCGAAAGTAAAGCGTTTTTCGCGTTGCTTCTCTCCTGCGGCAAAACGCGCGCCCCGTTTTTTTTGCAAAACGCCGCGACGTGATATGCCGCGTTACGCGCGGACGAGAGTAAACGTTACTTTTTCGCCGTTCACGTCCGTTTCCCGGGTATAACCCGCCGGCGTTTTTTCGTCGATTTGCGCCACTTTGATTGCCAGCACGTCGGCGGCAAAAGTCGCCTGCTTCAACACTTCCAGCGCCTTGCCCGAAGCCGAATAATACACTTCTATGCGGTCGGTAACGTTGAAATTCGCCTCTTTCCTGAGCGTTTGTATCTTCGATACGATTTCGCGTTCGAACCCCTCGCGGATAAGTTCGGGGGTAAGCGTTGTATCCAGCGCCACCGTATAGCCTTTATCGCAGGCGGATACGAATCCGGAACGGCTTTCCGTAAAGATCTGCAGATCTTCTTCGTAAAGCGTTACGCCGGTATCCGTTTCCAGAGTATACGTTCCGCCGTTTTTCACCGCCTCCACTACGGCTTTGGCTTTTTTTGCGTCGCACGAATTCAAAAACGCCGAAATCGCGCCGAGTTTTTTGCCGTACTTCGGCCCGAGCGTTTTTAATTGCGGTTTTAATTTATACGAAACGAATTCGTCCGCGTCCGCCGCCTCGTCGTATTCTTTCACGTTGAGTTCGTCCAGCGCGATTTGTTTAAGTCCTTCGGAAAGGGTTGCGCGTTCGGACGTTACCACGTACATTTTGGCAAGCGGCTGACGATTTTTCACGTTGCCGCCGTTACGCGCCGCTCTGCCGAGGTTCACAACGTTCAGCACCGCTTCCATGCCCTGTTCCAGTTTTTCGTCGATATACTCTTCCTCCGCCTTGGGGAAAGAGCAAAGATGCACGGAAATCGGCGCGTCTTTGAAAAACTGCGGCACAAGATTCAAATACATTTCTTCCGCGATAAACGGCGTAAACGGCGCGGTGAGAAGAGTAAGCGTATATAAAACGTGCCACAGCGTGGTATACGCCGCCGCTTTGTCCTCCGTCATCTCGCTGCCCCAGTACCGTTCGCGCCCGCGGCGTACGTACCAGTTGGAAAGTTCGTCGACAAAGTTCTGCAACGCGCGCGCGCTTTCGGTTATCTCGTATTTTTCCAAGCCCTCGTCCACCGTTTTTATCAGCGTATTCAGGCGGGAGAGCACCCACTTATCCATCAGCGAAAGTCTGCACGTTCCGATATCGTACTTCGAAGGATCGTAATTGTCTATATCCGCATACAGGCAGAAGAAAGCGTATGTGTTCCACAGCGTGCCCATATACTTTCTCTGCGATTCCGAAACGGCTTCGGGATAGAACCGCGAAGGTATCCACGGCGCCGATGAGGTATAGAAATACCAGCGCACCGCGTCCGCTCCCTGTTTATCCAGCACGGAGAACGGATCTACCACGTTGCCCTTGTGCTTTGACATTTTTATTCCGTTTTTATCGTTGACGTGCCCGAGTACGATGCAGTTTTTAAACGGCGCGCGATCGAATAAAATGGTGGAAATAACAAGCAAGGTATAAAACCAGCCGCGAGTCTGATCCACAGCCTCGGAGATAAAATCGGCGGGGAACGTTTCGTTAAACAAATCGGCGTTTTCAAACGGATAATGATACTGTGCGAAAGGCATGGAACCCGAATCGAACCAGCAATCGATGACTTCGGGCGTGCGCTTCATTTTACCGCCGCACTTTTCGCAGGTACACGTGAGGTTGTCCACATACGGGCGGTGCAGTTCTATCTCGCCCTGCACGCCGCACCTTTCTTTGAGTTCCCGTATCGAGCCGATCACCGTAATTTCGCCGCAGTCCTCGCACACCCAGACGGGCAAAGGCGTGCCCCAGTATCTGTCGCGCGAAAGTCCCCAGTCGATTACGTTCTCCAAAAAGTTGCCCATGCGCCCTTCCTTGATGGTTTCGGGCATCCAGTTTACCGAACGGTTGGCGGCAATCAGCCGATCTTTCACCGCCGTCACCTTAATAAACCAACTGGAACGGGCGTAGTAGATCAGCGGCGTATCGCAACGCCAGCAGAACGGATAGGAGTGCGTGATTTCCACCGATTTTAAAAGCAGCCCTCTTTCGTTAAGATCGGCAAGCACCTTTTCGTCCGCGTCGGTATTGCGAAGCCCCGTTAAAAAGCCGCAACCCGCGGGGAATTTTCCCTCTTCGGTAATGAGTTGCACCACGGGCAGATTGTATTTTCTTCCCACGCGGTAGTCGTCCTCGCCGAAAGCGGGGGCGGTATGCACCACGCCCGTGCCGTCCGTAAGCGTAACGTACGAATCGTTTACCACAAAGTACGCCTTTTCGCGGAAGCGGAATACCTCTTTGCCGTACGGATACAACGGCTCGTATTCCGTGCCCTCGTATGCCGCGCCCTTTTTCACGCCGAGGATTTCGTAGCCGCCGCAAACTTCGCCGTCTTCGCTTTCCACTCCCTCTTTCGCGCCGAGCACGGCGGATAAAAGCCCCTCGGCTAAAATATATTCCTCGCCCGTTCCGCGCATTTTCACGCGCGCGTAATCGAACGCGGGATTCATACACAGCGCCACGTTGGAAGGAAGCGTCCACGGCGTTGTCGTCCAGGCGAGAATGTACGCGTTATCTTCCCCCTTTACTTTGAATTTGACGTATGCGGTTTTCTGCTTTACGTCCTTATATCCCTGCGCCACTTCGTGCGAAGAAAGCGCCGTGCCGCAACGCGGGCAATACGGCACGATTTTGTGCCCCTTGTACAAAAGCCCTTTTTCGTGCATCGTTTTAAGCGCCCACCATTCCGATTCGATATAATCGTTATGATAGGTGACGTACGGATTATCCATATCGCACCAATACCCCACGCGATCGGACATCTCTTTCCATTCTTCGGTATATTTCCACACCGATTTTTTACATTCGCCGATAAACGGCTCGATGCCGTACGCCTCGATTTCCGTTTTATGATCGAACCCGAGTTTCTTTTCCACTTCCAGTTCCACGGGCAGACCGTGCGTATCCCACCCCGCCTTGCGCAGTACGTGTTTGCCTTTCATCGTTTGATAACGAGGCACGATATCTTTCATCACGCGCGTTAAAATATGCCCGATGTGCGGCTTTCCGTTCGCCGTGGGAGGTCCGTCGTAAAACGAGAATTCCTCGTTCCCTTCGTTCTTTTCCATGCTCTTTTCAAACACGCGGTTTTCGTTCCAGAATTTCACCACGTTCTTTTCGCGTTCCACGAAATTCAGGGAAGTATCTACGTTTTTGTATCCTGCCATTGTATCCGTTCTCCTTTCGGTTTTCTTCTTTATCTCGCTCGGCTGCTTTCCGCTTTTCTCCGCTTTTTATCGGCGCGCAAAGCGCGCATTCCTTAACGCCCGCATAAAAACGCCCGTTCATAAAAATAAGGCGTGTTTTGGACAAAAAACACACCCACGCCAAAACAAACGATCATTTGCCCCGCGTGATAACGGCACGGGATTCCCGTACCCGATTACTTGCGCCGCGTATCCTTTTACCGGCAGGCGCGTTGGTCGGATGGGCTCGGAGGCGATATCTGCGAAAGTCCGTCCTCTTCCCTCTCAGCGTAACGGGAAGTTCTCTGTGCGAGCGGATACGTCCGGGCGTTGTCCTCTTCGTTGCCTTTTTACTGAAATATTCTGTTGTTGCGCCGCGTAACGCGGCTTACCCTTTTATTATATCTTGTTTTACGCCTTTTGTAAAGCGTTTCGACGCTTTCTTTTATAAAAAGCGCCTTACGCGCTCTTTCAGCAGAACAGGCCTTTGCGCCGTTCCACGGAAAGCACTTCGAATCCCTCCTTTTCCACGGCGGCGCGAAGAAAATCGTCGCTTACGAAAGAGAGCGTTTCAACGTACACGGCGTTGCGTTTTTTATCGGCGTTGGCTTTCAACACGCCGTCTTTAAGTTCCAGCGCCTGAGAGAGCCGCTCGCAACAGATCGTACAGCACAAATCTTTTACCTTAATGACTTTTTTCATTCCCCTTCTCCCCCGATTTTATCGCGCTTTTACGGCGTAACGCGATTGATATCGCGGGGGAACATGGTTGCCTCGCGCACGTTTTTAAAGCCCAGAAGATGCATGGTCAGCCGTTCCAGACCTATGCCCAGTCCGCCGTGCGGCGGCGCGCCGTATTTGTGCAGCATCAGATAGGTTTCGAATTCATCGGGATTCATGCCCAGGCGTTTCATCTTGGCAACCTGCTCGTTATAATCGTGCACGCGCTGTCCGCCCGAAGTGATTTCCAGACCGCGGAAGAGTAAATCGAACGAGAGCGTGTATTCGGGGTCTTCCGGATCGTCCATGGTATAGAACGGGCGCTTTTTGGAAGGATAATGCGTTACGAAAAGAAAATCGGAATTGAATTTCTTTTTTGCGTATTTGCCCAGCATTTCCTCTTCCGCCGGGTCGAAATCTTTCATATCCGTGGGCTGATATCTGAATTGCTTCATAATCACTTCTTTCGCGTCCATAAACTTAATCGCGGGAATTTCCGTAATTTCGGGCACGTCGGCGTGAAGCAGAGCAAGTTCGCCCGCGTATTCCGTTTTTAAAAGGTTCATGATATATTTCAGCGCGCCCGTTTCCATGTTCATAATATCTTCGAAACCGTCGATGAAGCCCATTTCAAAGTCCATGGAAATGTACTCGTTCAGATGGCGCGAGGTATCGTGGCGCTCCGCGCGGAATACGGGCGCTATTTCGAACACGCGTTCGTACACGCCCACAAGCGCCTGCTTGTAAAGTTGCGGAGACTGAGCCAGATATACCTGCTTACCGAAATAATCGAGTTTGAATACGTTGGTGCCTCCTTCCGCGCCCGCAAAATTGATTTTCGGCGTATGCACTTCGGTAAAGTTCTGCGAAATCAGAAATTCCCGGAAGCCGCGCTGAATGCCTTCCTGAATTTTAAAAATCGCGCGCTCGCGCGGATTACGCAACGTTACGGGGCGGTAATCGAGATTGGTATTTAAATCGCACTGCACCTGCTTTTTGGTAATCACCACGGGAGAAATCGCCGCAGGATGAGATAAAATCTCCACGTTATGAATCTGCAATTCGTAACGTTTCGCGCCTTCGCGCGTTTCGCCCGCCACTACTTTTCCCGTTACTTTTACGGCGCATTCCTCTTTCAGTTCCGGCGGCATGCGGTAAGAGGAAAACTCTTCCGAATACACGCACTGCACCGTTTCGCGCGCCGTACGTAAAATAACGAACGCAAAATCCGACATCATGCGGATATTGTGCACCGTTCCTTTAATCGTTACTTCTTGGTTTTCGTACTTTTCGAAATCGATAAAATCAACCGTATCCTTTTTTATCTCGCCCGTAATCACCATATCGCCGTCTCCGCTCAGTTATTGATTCGCCGTTTTTTCTTAAACGACGCGTACAAAACGGTTAAACAAACTGTTTTTACGCGTTTCGCCGCGCCTTACCTGTAAAATTTGCGTAAATTTTTTACTTTTCTATTTTAATGCGTTTGACAAAAAAAAGCAAGAATTTTATAATGCTTTATAAGAAATCTTTGCGGGAATTTTTAATTTTTAACAGGTTTTTTCCGCTTTTGGAGGTATTTTTTATGCGAGTGCTTGCCATCAACGATCTTTCCTGCGTGGGAAAATGCTCCTTAACCGTAGCGTTGCCCATAATATCCGCGTGCGGCGTTACCTGCGACGTATTGCCCACGGCGCTTTTATCCACGCACACCGGCGGCTTTACAAATTACACTTTCCGCGATTTAACGGAAGATTTCGCCCCCACTTTAAAACAGTGGAGCGATTTGCGCCTCGCCTACGATATTATATACTGCGGCTACCTCGGCAACGCCGCGCAGGCGGAATACGTGGAAAAATTTAAAAACGCCCTGCTTAAAAAAGACGGCGTATTTATCGTAGACCCCGTGCTTGGCGATAACGGAAAACTGTATCCGGGCTTTAACGCTTCCTTTGTAGCCGCCATGAAACGGCTTTGCGCGCAGGCGGATTATATTCTGCCCAACGTTACCGAAGCGTGCGCCCTCACGGGGAACGATTTTTCCGTTTACGACAAAGCGGACAGCCGCCGCGAAGAACTGTTTTTTGCGCTGCTTAACCTGTGCCCGCACCCCGTGTTGACGGGCGCGGACGAAAAAGACGGTATGTCCGTATATTACGCAGGCGGCGCGGATAAGTATAAAAAAACCACGCACGAAAAAATCGACGGCGCGTTTCACGGCTCCGGCGACGTGTTCGCTTCGGTGTTTACGGGCTTGCTTGCCGCGGGAAAAAACATGGAGTACGCCGTAAAATCCGCCGCCGATTTTACCTGCCGCTGTATTGCGAACAAGAAAAAAAGCGGCGGCGAAACGCGCTACGGTTTAGACTTCGAGGAAGAAATTCCCTTTCTTGTAAAACTTACGGAAAAATAACGTTCTCCCCCGCCGTTCCCTTGACAGGCGCGCAAAAATTACGTATAATATACGGGAAGTCTGCGGTGTACGGAGTCCGGAAAAACGTAATCCACGTCAATTATAAGGGAGTTTGCGTTCGGGCGGATAAACAAGGTCTGTTTCAACCCGCGTTTTGAAGAGGTTGTGCGCAACGGAAAGATTGATGCCGACCGACAGAACACCCACCTGCGAGAATGCGGGTTTCACCTTTTCGGGGTGCGGCACAGGCGGATTTCCTTTTTTCGACGTTGTATGCTCCCCTTTGTTTTTGCAGGGCAAAAACAAAGGGGAGTTATTTTTTTAAACGCACGGCGCGGAAAACATTACGTTTCCCGCGCCGCCTTATTGGCGCTTTAGCTTGACAAAGGGGCTGTCGCAAGTTGATAAAAAAACTTGCAGACAGCGCCTTTATTTTTTAGTTTTGATATAAATTATTTCGATTTTGTTGAAAATGAATATGTTTCGGACGGGTTTATTATAATTTTCGTAAACCAACAAAGGGGGTTGTGGATAAACTCCCTGCGAACCGTTTCATTTTATCTATTTAACTCGCTTGAATATCG
>JAQYLE010000072.1 GCA_028720205.1 Clostridia bacterium | reverse complement strand
TTTTCTTTCTCCTTATTCGAGTAACAACCACGCCTATAAGCCGATTAACGATATCTTTTCGTCCCCATAGGCGCGATTGATACCGTTAAAATTTTTATTGTTTTTATGCTTGTGTTTGTTCCGCAAATTGAGTGATAAACCCGCCGAGGTGATTATCAACGTAGTCCGAAAGCCACATACAACCGAATACTTCCCGCGCCTTCAACCGCCATATAGCGAATTTCGCCATATCCAACTTCGCGTTGCCGAAAGGAAAATACAGGTTTGTAAGCCCGCCGTTTTCAAAACGATAGCATTCTGTCAATTTCGTACCGTCGAGCAAAATTTTCTCGTCTTTCAACAGTTGATTTACACCGTCCACCCAGTCTTTCGCGTCGCCGCCGCAGCCCTGAAACACGATTCCTTCTTCGCCGCCTTTTTGCCGCAATTCTTCCGCTTTTATTTCCTTTACACTCATTGCTTTAACTCCATGCCGATACCTGCGCTGTAGCCTTCTGCCCATACTCTGTCCGAAAACTCGCTTTGTTCTTTTTCCGTTTCAGGGTAATATTCCGATTGAAGTTTTCCGTTTTTATACTCATATCTGCCTTCTCCGCTCCCGGAAAACTCCACCGCCCACTCGACTTCTATCGTTACGCCCGGGTATTTTTCGGATAATTTCTGTATCAGTTCCTTAGGGCTGCCCCACGCCGTTTCAAAAGAGATTTTATTATCTTCGATAAGTCCGCAACCGCCGTCGTAGCCGTAGGCGTTCCACTTCGTTCCCCAATGTTTGTTCGTCCATTCATACCACGTCGGCGCGCCGTATTTTAATTCGTTCCGATACGCTTGACGCCCGAGTTCCCACGCTTTACGGTCGATATCTTTCCTTACCTTCAAAAAAATCTCTTCTTTTTCTTTCGGTATATTCAGAAGTTCGTCTTTCGTCCGTTTCGCAAAAGCCGTGTATACGTAAACGAAGTCTTTGTAATATTTCAATCCTTCGTTTGTTTTGCTGCCCGATTCGATATTCAGCTCCGTCGGCATAGGCTCGATTTTATTAAAGTCGATGCTCCCGTACCCTATTTCATCGTCTTCAATATCCTCAAGTATTTCCTGCAACTTTTTATTGTTTCCATTCAATGTAACAACGTTCATCACGTGATTAGGCATTTCTTTTCACTCCTTTCTTTGCTTTTTCATGCAAAACGGCGAGCATGTATTTTACATAACCCGCCGTTTCATTCATATTGTTTTTTACATCGTCAACACGGGCGAATTATCCTCTCCCTGCGCGGTTTCTTCTTCCGCAAGTTCCTGCGCCGTCAAAGCCCTGAAATCGTCTTCTCCGTCGATTAAGCCGAGACTTCTGCCGCTATCGAATTCGCAATGAACCGTGCCTATATCGTCTACAACTTTCACCGTGCCGCGCGTGCCGCCTTCTATCGGTCTTGGATCGTCGCCCATCGAATTCAATACGATTCGCGTTCCGGGCGGATATGCCTTTTTCAGATATTCTGCCCTGTTTCTCTGTCTTTCCCATTCGTTCATTTATATCCCTCCCATTTTTATTTCGTTTTTTTGCAAATACTCGTCCATTTCCTCACTCGTTTTTAAAAAATAATCGTCGTAATCCCATAAAAAAGCGTATAACTTCCCGTTCAGAGTTTCTATCGAACACTGCTCGAACCCTTCGCCGAACCCGTCCGAATTCTGTCCGTCTATCGCATGTTTCAGCCGCTCCGTTTCTTCGGTCGTCAATGTCTCGTTTAAATAACAGGATATTTTCCCGTATAGTTTTCCGCTTTTCTCTTCCACCGCCCACTCCGCGTAAAGTATCTTATCCGTTATCTTCGCATGGTATCCAACGTACTTCGCCATATCTATATCCGGCGTCTGACGCTCTACAAGTTTTAATCGTATCTCGCTCTCATATCCCGTGAGTTCTTCCGCCGTCAATTCTCTTTCCTCGCCGTCCTCGTTCACTATCACGGCGTGTAACGGACAATAGAAATCTTCTTGCACCGACGATAGCTCTATTTTCATTTTTCGGATATCCGCATACAGTTCTTCTTTCGTTGCATACTGTCCGTTTAACGCGTTCCGCTCGATTTCTTCACGCATCCATTCGTCCCGCACTTCGCCCAACGCATGGCTTACGATCAGCGCGTCGTTCAGCGTATTCCGATTTTCTTTTAATATCTTCGCTATCGATTCGTCAAAATCGTTGTCCGCTTTTAGGCGAACTTTCACTCCGTTCCTGTTTTCGCCGATTTTTAAACGGTACGGATATTCCTTGATTCCAAGCTCTTCCGTGAAAGCATATAAATTCGCCGTGCCGTCGCATTCAAATTCATACTTCTCGCCGTCTTTGTTTTCTATCGCTATTTTATACATCTCACATCCCTCCCATTTTTATTTCGTTTTCGCCGAGTATTTCGCTTAAAGACTGATCGTCCCGCAAGTACACTACGTCGCCGTACTTCGTATACGCTCCGCCGTTCTCTTCTAAAAAATCTTGCGCATACTTTTCGTAATCGATATAGTCGTCTATTTTTTCAGCCGCCGAGCCTATTTCGTTTTCGATGAGTTTTGTTCCTAAATTATAGTCGTTACCGATTTCTCTGTAATATTCGAATTCGTCAAGGCTTTGAGCGAGCCGAATAACCTTTTCCGTATCTGCCGTCGTTACCCCGGCGAACTCCATAACCGAGGATAGTTTATATAAATTCTCCGAAATCGCATCCAAGTCTGCGCCCAGACGGTTAATGGCTGACGATATGGCATTTACGCTTTCTATATCGTTTTTCTGCAATAAATCGTTGAAATAATCCTCCCATTCTCTATCGCCACCGCAATAATCGATATTTTTGCTGCATTCGATTATATCGCCTGCGCCGATTCTTTTTAACGCCCTTTCTATTTCGGTCTTCTCGCACGGGAAATATATATAGTCTTGCTCTCCGTTCTTTTCTATCTCCACTCCAAGCACTTCGCCGCCAGTGTAATAGTACGGTGGAAATCCTTTGCCTTTATATACCGCTTCAAACACTACGCCTTCGTTTCGGAAAAGCAGTCCGTATTTCGTTGGTATTCCTTTGCCCGTCGACAACAATTCTCGCCCGGTTTTTTCCAAATCCATTTTTTCGAGTTCGTCCGCACTTATGGCTACCTCTCTACATAAAACATAATTTCTCCCGACGCTTTTCAGATTCGAGACGTCGCGTATCAGCGTGTAGCAATTCAAATTAAACGTTAAATTTATAAGGTCTTTCGTTGAAACGTAATCGCCAGTCTCAATCGCCGCGAAAAAACTAAACAGTTCTTTCTGATCAAAACCATCCATTCGTTTTGCAATATAATTTATCTCGTCCAAATTCACGAACGTGTCTTTTTTCAACGCTAATGCTTTCGGCTCAACTACGTCTCTCACAAAAGCGTAATTGTCTTTCAATTCCAATTCTTTGCACGTCGTCTGATATTCCGATTCCGTGCAAGGAAATATCACGTTTCTTTTCACTCCGTCGTTTTGTACCACCAATTCGATTTGTTTCATACGCGCCCTCTTTTCACCTCCTGTACAGCCGCCAAGCCGCAACGCCGAAGTTGCAGCGCCTGACTGATCAACTTATATATTTTCGGCGAAACAAGACTTCTGTCTGATAAATCGCCGAGCGTCAGATACTTCGTGCCGTATTTGATATCCTTTGCCGCGCCGAGCAATATATATCCGTCCTCCGTTATCCCCGATAACCGAACGTTGTTCAACAAAATCTTTCCGTAGACAGACGCCTGCTTTGCTCGCCGCCACAGGCATGGCTCTGCCGACAGCAAATATACCGCGCTCACCGTTTCCTTATCCTTTCGGTTTGTCTTTTTCATTCCCTCTCGAAATGCCTGTCTGTGATGCTCGTTTCTGAAATACATATTTTTCTAACCTCCGAATTTTTGCATAAAAAAAGCGTGTAGTTTTTTACGCTATACGCCAAAAATTTTATGTAATTTGAAAATACGGGAGTTCGACTCTGCGCAGAATTAAAAAGCATCTACGAAAAATGCTCTAAAATTTTCGTGATTTCGATAGCAAAAAAGCCTGATAAAATCAGGCTTTTTTGCTCAGGCATCTTTTTTGTTCACCTGAGATGGTGGAAGTGGTGGGGATCGAACCCACGTCTTACTCGGCTGCCAAAAGACTTTCTACATACTTATTCTGCCTTTTTTCTTAAAAAACGGTTGCGGACAAACGCGCCTCCGCTTTCGCACGGGATTTAATGATCTTACGGCTTCCTCCCGTAGCCGCCGCAAGATTTTTCCGCCTTCTTTTACGCCGCGTCTTTTGCCGACGGAAAAGCAAAAGCCGACGTTTCGTTATAAAACGAAGTTTACGCCGCTAAGGCGAAATCTGCATTATTATCTGCATTTAAATTTTTCGGAATGTTGTTACGCAGCCACTCCGTCTGCGGTATGCTTATCTTTCCGCTCACCGGCAATCGAAACCTTTACACCCCCGCGTACGTTTTCGCTACGGCTTGTCAGCAGCCCTCGCACAAAACGTTTTATGTTTTATACTATTATTATACACGAAACAACGGCAAAAGTAAACGCATTTCATTGTGTTATTTTATCGATTTCAAAAAACAGGCGAAATTTTTTCATCCTTTTCCGGCAATTTTTCTCACCGAAGTTTTGTGTTCCGTACCGGAGAGCAAGCGCCATATGTTTTTTCTGTGCGCCCCCCAGGTAAACGCGTTAATAATAAACAAAATCAGCAAAACAGCCGCAAAACAGGCGTTGTTCTGCGCGCCGTAACGCAACACGTAAATAATCCCCTGCCACAGCGCAAACCCCGCCGTGCCGATGAGCGAGCCCATCGATCCCCACTCGGTAACGAATATATACAGCGCAATCAACACGAAAAAGCCAAACCCCAAAAGCAAAAACCAGGGATTTTCGCAGGCAAGTCCCAGCCAGAACGCGCCGAGCGTTGAGGCGATGCCTTTCCCCCCTTTAAACCGATTGGTTACAGGAAAAATATGCCCGATTACCACAAACAACGCCGCCAGATACCGCGCCGCGTCGGATACGCAGATATCCGAGCCGGAAAAAAAGTAGTTCCTGTAAATAAAATGGACAATCAGCGTGGGAATCCCCCCCTTGAACGCGTCGCAGAAAAACGTAATCACGCCGATTTTCCAGCCGAATTCACGGCTCATATTCATCGTTCCGGGATTGCCGCTGCCGATTTTAGTGATATCCCTGTGCTTCCTTTTAGAAATAAACCGCGCGAAATTAAAACAGCCGACGAAATAGCATACCGCCGCCACTATCAACAGTTGATACCAATTCCGAGAAAAACTCCACTCCGTCACGTTTGCGTTCTCCTTTTCAAAATTCGTTTATCTCTTCGGCTTCGCGTTATTTATTGTTCCGGACGAATCGCCTCAGCGCGCGTCGTCTTTTTTCTCTCTCACGGTAATTTTTATCGGCGTACCCGAAAAATCGTACGCGCCGCGAATGGTGTTTTCCAGGTACCGTTCGTAGGAAAAATGCATCAGCGTTTCGTCGTTGACAAACAGAGCGAACACAGGCGGGCGCACGCCGATTTGCGAAGCGTAATAAATCTTCATTCTTCTGCCCTGATACGAGGGCGGCTCGCTCATGCGCACGGCATCGCCGATGAGGTCGTTAAGCGCGCCCGTAGGCACGTGGAAAGACGCGTGCGCGTACGCCTCCTCGCAAAGCGATAAGATCTTTTCCGCACGCAGCCCCGTTTTCGCCGAAATATACAGCGATTTATAGTAGGACATAAATTTTAAATCGTTTTTTAATTTTTCTTCGAACCGCTCGATCGTGTGAGTATCTTTTTCCACAAGATCCCACTTGTTCATCACGATGACGGAAGGTTTTCCCTGTTCGTGCACGTAACCCGCGATTTTCACGTCCTGTTCGGTAAGTCCTTCCGTGGCGTCCACCATCAACACGCACACGTCGCTGCGGCGCACCGCGTCGAACGCGCGCATATTGCTGTAATATTCCACGTTATCGTTTACGCTGCGTTTTTTTCTGATGCCCGCCGTATCGATAAGCGTGTATTTCTTTCCGTCCCGTTCAAACAGGGTATCGATGGCGTCGCGCGTCGTGCCCGCCAGAGGCGTAACTATGCTGCGCTCCTGCCCCAGCAGTCTGTTTACCAGGCTGCTCTTTCCCGCGTTTGGCTTACCTACTACGGCGATTTTCAAAGAATCGGGCGTTTCGTCCTCCCCCTCTTTAAAATAGCCGATCGCCGCGTCTAAAACATCGCCTATGCCCGTGGAATGTTCCGCGGAAACGGCGTACGGCTCGCCCAAACCCAGAGCGTAAAATTCAAACACCTTTTCGGGCGAATATTCGTCAATTTTATTCACCACTAAAATCACGGGCTTTTTGCTGCGGCGCAACACGTCCGCCACGTCGTAATCGGAAGCGGAAACGCCCTCTTTTCCGTCGGTAAAGAATAAAATGACGTCGGCGGTTTCGATAGCGACGTCCGCCTGTTTGAAAATTTCGCGCCACATGGTATCTTCCGATTTCAGTTCGATTCCGCCCGTATCCACCACGGTGAATTTACGCCCGCGCCATTCGGCGTCGGCGTACAGCCTGTCGCGCGTGACGCCCGGTCGGTTTTCCGTAATGGCGATTTTTCGCCCCGCCACTTTATTGAAAAACGTGCTTTTGCCCACGTTGGGTCGCCCGACGAGGGCGACAAGCGGATTTGCCATGGTTTTGCCTTTCTCCGTAAAACGAATTGATTTGCTCCGACGTATCGGCGCATACGATATTATTATACCTTGTTTTAACGCTTTTGTAAAGAAAAAAAGACGGCCGCCCCGCAAAAGATTGCCGTCTTTTTATTGTTTTACGCCTTCTTACAAAAATATGCAAAACCGCGGATACGCGCCGGAAGCGCGCCGTCGTTTGCTTACAACCCTTTGATTACGCCGAACACGCAACCGAATACGTATACCGCAAGCGCAAGCCAGTAGATCACTTTCCACACGACGGACTTGTAACGGCTGTACTCGAAAGCGGGAACGCCGATACCGATAAGTACGCAGATTTGCCCGATCAGGTTAAGGATCGATTTTACCGAGCCCGAAAAAATACCGCCGAACAAAAACATAAACGCCGCGATTACCAGCGCAAAATAACTGATTCCGCGCAGAAATCCCGATTTCGTAACGGTAGTGCTTCTTCTTGTTTTGTTTGCCATAATTTGTTCCTCCGAAAATAAAATTTATATCGCCGCTCGCCTTTCGGCGTTTGACTTCGTTATTCTGTCGATTCCCCTATATTTCCGCATGAACGCCGTACTGCCTTCCGAGTTTTTCCAGAATTTGCGAAAAATACGGCGGCAACGGCGCATAAAACGTAAGTTCCTCGCCCGTCGTCGGGTGTATGAACGACAGAGAATATGCGTGCAGAAGTTGTCCGTTCAGCGCAAATTTCTGCTTTTTATACCCATACACGGGGTCGCCCACTACGGGGTGCCCCATATATTTTGCATGCACGCGGATCTGATGCGTGCGCCCTGTTTGCAATGTAAAACGGCAAAGCGTGTACTCTGCGCCGTAACGCGCAACCGTCTCGTAGTCCGTAACGGCGTTTTTTCCCTTTCCTGCGGGCAACGCCGCCATTTTCAGACGGTCCGCGGGAGATCTGCCTATGTCCGTTACGATTCTTCCCTTATCCTGCTTTACGCTCCCTTCCAAAAGCGCGTAATATTTTCTGCGGCAGGTTTTCTGCGCGATCTGCCCGGAAAGGGATAAATGCGCTTTATCGTTTTTCGCCACCACCAGCAAACCCGAAGTATCTTTGTCTATTCTGTGCACGATGCCCGGGCGCATTACGCCGCCTACGCCGCTTAAACAATCCAGCGCCGAAAGCAGCGCGTTCACCAGCGTGCCTTTTGTTCTGCCCGCGCCGGCATGCACCGTCATGCCCTGCGGCTTGTTGATCACGGCCAGGTCGGCGTCCTGGTACACGATATCCAGCGGAATGTTTTCCGGCACGGCTTTGCACGGTACGGCTTCGGGAATTTCCACGCGCACGTTTTCCCCCGCCTTTACCCCGCGCGACGCTTTGGCCGCTACGCCGCTTATATATACCCTGCCCTCGTCGGCAAGTTTTTTTATCCGCGAACGCGTTTCGCCCGTTTTTTCGCTTAAAAATACGTCCGCGCGGGAATAGTTTTCTTCCGCCGTAAATTCACGAACCGTCGTCTGCACCGTTGTTCTCCTCGCCCGTCGCGCGCGGTACGTCCCCGGTTTCTGTCTGGTCGCTATCGGTCTCCCGGTATTTTGTTTCGCTCTCTTTCGATTTCCGCGTCTCCTGCCCTTCTTGCGCTTTCTCCGTGATATCCGCTTGCCCTTCGCCGCTTTCAGCGGCAATCGTTTCGGCTAATTTTTTACTCTTCGCCGAGGGAAACAACGCGTCGGAATCGAAAAACAGAAAGGATAAAACCAACACGATCGCGCCTGCGGTGATAAAGAAATCGGCAAAATTACAGATGCCGAAATCGAACGAACCGAAACGAATGGCGGAAACGTCCACCATATCCCGCACGCCCTTGGGTGCGTCGGGAAGCCAGACGCGGTATAAAATACGATCGATCAGGTTGCCGATTCCGCCCGCCACGATGAAAATCAGCGAAATGCGGAGCGGCTTTCTGCGTTTATCCACAAACGCGTAAAGCACGGCTAAGGCAAACATCATAACAAAAGTGCCTATAATTATGGCGATTTTTACGCCTGCCGAACCGTCGGAAAACATACCGAACGATATGCCGCGGTTGTACACGAGGCGGAAGCGTATCAATCCGCCGAACACATCGATTTCTTTGCCGTCCGCAAGAAAATTTTCGGCAAGCGCTTTCGTGATTAAATCGAACGCAAGCAACGCCGCAAACAACACGGCGCCCCGGAGCGTAACGCCGCCCGAATTCCATTTCTTTTTCAGTTTTTCTTTCAGCGCCGCGCCGCGTTGCGGTTTTTCTTGTTGCATCGTCTCTCTCCGTACCGTTAAATTATCGCCGTTTTTAAAGCAAGGCGCCGACTTGCCGCCGCCTTCCGCTCACTCGGCGCTTCTCTCGCGAATTTCCGAAATCATTCCGGTTTTTAAAGCGTGTAATTTTTCCGATAAGTCCACTTTATAAAGCGCGGGCATATCGATGCGCAGATATTCTTCCCAGAACGCCGAAAGTTCCTGCCGGGCGTATTCGCGCAGATCGGTAAGCGGCGGAAACTTGTACACGAGTTTCCCCCGTTCCACGATTTTATGCAACAACTCCTCCGCGCGGAAATCGGAAACGGTGGTTCTCTTCCAGGTTTCCAGCGGGTGGAAAATGGTGAGCGGCTTGCTTTCGTCCACCGTTTCGTCGCGGAGCGTAATTAAATCCGCCACAGCCTTACCCGTCTTTTTATCGTACAGTCGGTATAAATTCTTAAACGACGGATTCGTAATTTTTTCCGCGTTGTCGGAAAGTTTGATTTTGGGAATAATTTCGCCGTTTTTACCAATCACCGCCGCAAGTTTGTATACCCCGCCGAGCGCAGGCATCTCTTCGGAAGTGATGAGTTTCGTGCCCACGCCCCAACTGTCTATTTTCGCGCCCTGATTTAAAAGCGAGGAAATGGAACGCTCGTCTAAATCGCCCGAAGCGCAGATAATCGCTTTTTCAAAACCCGCCTCGTCCAGCATTTTACGCGCCTTTTTGGAAAGATAGGCAAAATCACCAC
>JAQYLE010000071.1 GCA_028720205.1 Clostridia bacterium | reverse complement strand
CGAGCAGCTGCGCTGTCCTTGACACCGCCGCCCCGAAATGCTTGTGAGCAACTAACGAGGCTGAACGCCTCGCCATAGGCAATTTCAAATTATTTCTGTTTTATCAGTTTCAATTTTGCGAAAAATGCTTGACATTACCAACTCCTTATTCGACGTTTTAACTATTTTCAGACGTTTTTTGCACCGTCCGCTCGATTTTTGATTTTATTTTCCCAAAAAAATCAACCTGAAAAGAGATTTATAATAACCGAGCGATTTAAAAAAAATTTACCTGTTTTTTTTGAATATCGGCTTATCTTGCGATGCAAGCCATGCGCCTATAACCATTAATCCCAACGCCATAAAATATGTATTCCGCGGTATTTCACGAAACATCAACAGCGACAGAAAAGTTCCGATAAACGGAGCGACGGCATAATATGCGCTTGTACGTGCCGCGCCGAGTATTCTTTGTGCGTAAACGTAGAAAAATATGCTTAATCCGTACGCCACAAAACCGACGCCCATAACGGCAAAAACGCTCCATAACGCCGTTATTCTTTCCCCGAGACACAATCCGATAACGATTGATCCGATTCCGGAAAAAATTCCTTTTAATAAAACGATCTGCAAAGGGTCTTTCAACGATATTTTTCTTGTGCAGTTATTCTCGAATCCCCAGAATACGCAGGCAAGTAAAATAAAGAGTGAACCGAAAGAAAATTGCAGACCCGATATATCTTCAAACGACAATAAAGCGCAGGAAAGCGTTACGAATAAGATGCCAAACCACAGCCGCACACTGATTTTTTCCTTAAAGACAACCAACGCAACGATGGCCGTAGCGACGATTTCAAAGTTATTAAGCAACGCCGCGTTTGCCGCAGTTGTTGATTTCAAGCCGAATAAAAGACAAACGGGAGCGGCAATATCCAATAAAATCATAGCCGCGGTATATGGCAATTCCCGCTTTGTCAATTTCATTTCCGATTGCTCTGTTTTACGGCATTTACGGATAAAGGCAATAACTGACATGCCCGCACCAGCGCCGACGTATAAAAAACCCGCCATCAGCGTAGACGGCATATATCCGAGCAATAATTTTGAAAGCGGTGAGTTTATCGCATACAATGCCGCCGCAAGCAAAGCAAGTAAAATCCCCGATTTTACAGAATGGTCTTTCATAAACGTATCAGTTCGCATTGCTTCGCCGTCAGATTCGTTTATTTCGCTATAACTTTATAAAAGATAATACGGCAGTTCTTCGCCGACTTCCACGCGGAGATATCCTTTCTTTTTCCCGGCATTGCAAGGCGACTTTTTCGTCGTCTTTTTCTCTGCCTTTTCTACGGGCGCTACGACTTTTTCCATAACCTGCTCGTCAGGATTTGCGATAACGTGACTGTTTTCCATGTCGGGCGCGTCCGTTTTTACTTTTGAATATCCGTTGTTTTCCACTCTTCTGATTGCGTTTTTACCGATTGGCATATCTGATAATCTCCTTTGTAAGATTTATATACTCGACGGCACTACGGCTCGTCTTTTTATACGCTACTACGGGCTTGCTGTTATCCTGCGCCCATTCCACCGCGCTGTCCACGCGGATATAATTTTCAAACAACCGCACGCCCTCCGTCGCTTTCAGCGTATCAAACGTTTGTTTGAAATATTTTTTTCTTTCGTCCGCTTTGGTAATGGCAATTCCCAGAATTTTCAATTGCGGAGCAATCGTTTTCGCCTGATTGAAAAACTCAAACATATTCGCAAGCCCGAACAATCCCCAGGGGCTTGCCTCAACGGGAATCACCACGTAATCGGACGCGCACATGATATTCATTACCCACCCCCCTAACGTAGGAGGCGCGTCGATTAAAATATAATCGTAATAGCCTTTTGCGCGCAAGCGTTCCATGCTTTTTTTCAGCACGAATTCTCTTTGCCATTTTGCAAAAAGATCGAATTCGACCGAACTCATCAGCGAAGTGGACGGTATCAGATCTACGCCCGGAATATCCGTCTCCACAACGTAATCGGACAGATCTTTTTCCTCTTTGATTGCGCGATAAACGTTTTTCTCGCCCCTGGCGTATTCGTACGCCTTTTCCTCGTCAAAAAAAGAAATGGTGAGATTAAGTTGCATATCGCCGTCGAGCAGCAGCACTTTTTTCCCTTGCATTGCCATTGCGCACCCCACGTTGGAACAAGTCGTGGTTTTTCCGCTACCGCCTTTATTGTTCGCAAATGCGATCACTTTTGTTTTACTCATATTTTTTCTCCCGTCGGTTACAAAAGCCAGACGTCGAGGTCGCCGCCCTTTGCCTCCCGCTTCGCCGCAATTCCGGTTTGCGGCTTTTTTCCGGGTCTTTTTCGTTTCAGGTCCTTATCGTCGTTCAAAAACGCCGCCAAGTCTTCAATGCCCTCGCCCGTTATCGAACTTACGGGAAATACCTTTTTACAGCCCGCAAGTTTTAACCACCCGGTAACCCGCTCCACGTTCGCGTCCGGTTTGTCTATACCCGTAACGATGCCGATCGCTTCGCGGTTTACCATACTCGTCAGACAAGGCGAAAAAACGGAATACGGCTCGTTTGCCGAAAGCACGAGCCCCACTACGTCCGCCTCGTATGCGTACAAAGCAAGCGCGCCGCTCGTTTCACGACGTTCGGTGTACTCCCCGGGCGTATCGATTATCGTATCGAGATAATTGACGTACTGCGTTTTATAATATTTGATTTCTTCGCCGCGCAACGCTTGCGTAAGCGTCGTTTTGCCCGCCGCTACTCTGCCGAACAACATAATCTTTTTCATCTTTACTATCAGGTTTTCGTTAAATCGCAACAAGCGTAGCCGAGTTTATCGATAAAATATTCCCGAATCGCCGTAAACGCGGATTCTACGGACGAAACGCTTCCGGTAATAATCAACGTACCCGTAAATCTGTCCACGAATCCGATCTCCGAGCCGGACGCTTTCATGGCGATATCCGCCGCGATAACCGCGCTTTCGTAAGGAATTACCGTCAATACGCCGATTGCGCTTTTCGTGTAATCCGTCTGCGGATCCAAGCCGAGTTTGACGTACAGCGTTTCGCCGGGATTGGCGATAATATGGCAAAGCGTGATTTGTTTACCGGGAACAAATTCCTGAATAATCGTCATTTTGTCTTTGAGTTCCATAAACGTTACTCCTTTCTCTCCGACTGTTGTACTTTAACCGCCGATCTGGCACTTTAAGCCGCTTTCTTCCGCCACCGAAAGCAGATATTCCATTCTTTCCCGCGTGGGCGGCTCGATATCTTTAAGAGCATATTTTCTGTTCAGCCCCGCGTATTTATCCTGCCCCAGGCGGTGATAGGGCAACAAATGATGCTCCTTTACGCCCGGCAGGGACGCCGCAAAACGGGAAATGGCGCGAATTTCTTCCGCCGTATCGTTGAACGTCGGCACGACGGGCGTACGGATAATAAGTTCCGTTCCGCTCCGCGCGATTTTTTGAGCGTTTTCTAATATCAACTCGTTTCCCGCGCGCGTATACTCTTTGTGCTTCGCGCTGTTCATATGTTTGATATCCATCAGATATAAATCGAGATACGGCAAAATCGCCGCAACGTTTTCCCAGGGCGCGTTCGCCGTCGATTCCACCGCCGTATGCAAGCCGTTATCCTTACACGCATGCAACAAATCCCGCGCAAACTCGGGCTGGGCGAGAATTTCTCCTCCGGAAAGCGTAATTCCGCCGCCGCTTCTTCTGTAATACGGCTCGTCCGAAAGAAGTTCGGGAAGTATCTCCTCCACCGTAACGTCGCGGCCGACGGTTTTCTCTTTTCCGTTTTCCGTCAGGGTCTGAATATCGTATTCCTGCGATTCGGGATTGCAGCACCACGCGCAACGCATATAGCAGCCCTTGAAGAATACGATTGTACGGATTCCCGGTCCGTCGTGAATCGAAAATCTCTGGATATTAAATATTCTTCCTTTGGTCTGATAAATACTCATTGCGATCCTTATGCGCCGCGCCGGGCGATATCCGCGGCGTTTTACTTAAAAACCCTGTTCGGTACGGTTGATGATATCGTCTTGCAACGACCTCGAAAGCGTGGTAAACAGCGCGCTATACCCCGCCACCCGCACAACGAGAGTCTTGTATCTTTCGGGGTGTTTCTGCGCGTCGAGAAGCGTTTCGCGCGTAACCACGTTGAACTGCATGTGCATTCCCTTCTGATCGAAATAAGAACGGATGAGCGCCACGAATTTGGTCAGCCCCGACATTCCCGCCAAAGCCGACGGATGAAATTTCTGATTGAGAAGCGTGCCGTTGCTTGCAATCTCCTGCTCTAATTTGGCAACGGAATTAGCCGTTGCCGTAGGACCTTTCACGTCTCTGCCCGATACGGGACCGATACCGTCGGCGATCGGCGTATAAGCAAGCCGGCCGTCGGGAGTTGCGCCCGTCTGCGCGCCCAGCGGCACGTTTGCCGAAACGGGATATAAGCCTGCCTGAAACGTTCCGCCGCGGTAATTTTTGTATTTTTCCACTTCTTTGGTGTAAGTGTTTCCCACCTCGCGGGCGAACATATCCACTTCGCGAATATCGTTGCCGTACTTGGGGCACGTCTCGTCGATTAAACGCTTGATTTCCCTGAACCGCGCCTTTTGCACGGGATCTAAGGCGTTCGCCGTGGTTACTTCTTCGTAAATCGTGCGAACGACTTCCGACGTTATCTCCACGCCCTGTCCGGCAAGTTCGTACGCGATTTCGCTTGTTACGCGTTCCGCCGCCGCGCCTTGCAACCCGTAGCCGAAATTTGCGTTCAACGCGTCGCGGTATTCCGCAAGCGTAACCTTCTTTTCTTCAAAGACAAGTTGCCTGATCGCAATCAGACCGTCGGTATTATTGGCAATACCAAACCCCTGCGGCCCCGTGAAATTATACACCGCGCCGCCTTCCTGCAACGACTTGCCGCGCGCGATACAATCGTCTACCATACACGATTGAAAAGGAAGCGGACATCGCGTTGCGTGCGCCGCGTCGATAGCGTTATTGGCGTTTACAAGCAATTTCACGAAATAACTCTGCTGCGTTTTATAAGCGTTGAAGAACTCCTCGAAACTCGTCATCTTCGCAACGTCGCCCGTTTCGGGGCCGATCTGAACGCCCTTATCCACGCCGTTGGAAAACACGAGTTCCATAGGACGACACATATTGAAAAACGCCGCGTCGTGCCAACCGTCCGTTTTGCCGCCCTTTTGCGGCTCTACGCAACCGATGATACAATAGTCGCGCGCGTCCTCCAGGGTCAGACCCCTCGCCATAATCGAGGGAATAATCACTTCGTCGTTATAATAGGCGGGCAAACCCGTTCCCAGACGGGTAAGCGCGGCGGCTTTTATCATCAGGGACTGCGGCGTGCCGTTCCAGACGCGCAAAGAAAACGAGGGTTGAGGAAGGGGTACGTGCATTGCCGCTTCGATACACATATAAGAAAGATCGTTAGTCGCGTCCATGCCGTCCGCCGTCTGGCCGCCTACGATCAGGTTCTGAAACATACCGTAACCCGCAAAACCGTCGGCCGAGCCCGCGTCGCGCACCTTGTTTATATCGTTGAGTTTTACCCAGATGCAATCCAGCAGTTCCTGCGCCTGTTCGATTGTAATTCTGCCTTCGTCCATATCCTTTTTATAATAAGGATACATATATTGATCAAACCGACCGGGAGATATGGAATGTCCGCTCGATTCGATCTGCAACAACAGTTGCACAAACCAGAACGATTGACAAGCCTCGTAAAAATCGGAGGCGGGGAATTCCGGTACGCGAGCACAATTCGCCGCGATTTTTTCCAATTCCGCTTTTCTTACGGGACATTTTTCTTTTTTCGCCATTTCGCGCGCAAGCGCGGCATATCGCCTTGCATACGCGATGGCGGCGTCGCAACTTTCGATCACCGCGTTAAGGAAATTGGCGCGTTGCACGTAGTCGCCGTCGCTTACTTCCATTTTATCGAGCGCGGCTTGCGCTTCCGCCCGAATTCCGGCGTAACCTTTTTTCAGAACTTTTTCGTATTGTACGTTTACGTGCCCGATTCCGTTATAAAAATAATTGCCCGGCGTAAAAATATTGTGCACGGCAAACGCTTCGTACGCCTGCGGCGACATATTCTCTCTGGCAAGATCGCTGCAGGTCTTTCCTTTCCAGTACGGATACGCTTCGCGAAGTTCCGCCTTTGTTTTTTCGCTGATATAGAACGGGTCTGCCGCACGGGTGGATACCGTATCGAATTCCGCTTCCAGCCATTCGTAAGAATATTCGGGAAAAACCTGACAGCCGCGCGGCGCCAGCGTCGCGCTGCCCACGATCAATTCGTTATCGCGGATAACGATCGGTATATTTTCAAGAATATGCTTAAAAGCCGCGCTGCGCCGACGCACGATCGGCAACGCTTCCGTCGCTTTATAACTTTCCGTGACGAGTAAGCCGCGCGCCGATTCGATTTCGGGCATCTTCGCGTATAACGCGTCCACAAGTTTCGGGATTCTCTCGCTTTTTTCAATGACGAATTTAATATTTTCCATATACTTTCCCCTTACAATTGATTCCACAGATCTTCGTGCGGTGCGGCAATGATCGAGTAGGAAGAAAGTTGTCCGCTCGTTTTGGCGTATGCCGAACCCGCTTCTATCGCCGCCGTTACGTCGCCGATCTCACCGGTGATCATCACAACGCCCTTGCCGCCTATACCGCGGGAAACGCGAAGATCGAAAACGTCTACGCGCGCCGTTTTTACCGCGATATCCGCCGCTTTAATCGTAGTGGCGGCCGAAAAGGTTTCTATCAGGCCCAGCGCCCCTTTCTTTTCGCTCTTTTGCGTACCGAACAACGCCGTGATGACCTGCTCGTCGATCCGCCCCATCACCGAACTGTCGATGATATAATTTTCGAATTTACCCTTTACGTGTTCGACGGAAGCCGTCACGTTGGAAATGGAACCCGTTAAAATTATTTCGTATTTGCCCGGGCAGGCGGGATGCGCGGCAACCATTTCCACGCCCGCGCTTTTAAGCGCGGCGTCCGCGGCTTCCACGCCCTTGGGTATGCTTTTGAGTTCGATAACACCGATTGCCTTAAACATTATTCGCTATCCTTTTCAATGATGATTTTCGTTTGATCCACAAGCGTTACCGTGCCTTTTACGGACGCGTGTTGCGGCAGTGACAATCCCTCCGCGCTCTCGGCGATCTTATCGCCTACGTTCACCTTATCTCCCTCGCGCACGATCGCCGCGCTCGGCGCGCCGATATGTTGGCGAAGATGGATTTCCGCGCGGGTAAAATCGTTCTGCTCCCCGACGTATTGCGCTACTTTATCGAATTTTGCAACGCCCAGAACGCTTGCCCAACGCCCGGACGGAATCATCCGGTATTCCCGTTCGGGCATAGGCGCGCTTTCCTCTTTAGAAACGAAACGCATCTTATTCTTTGCAAGTAACGCCTTATATTCGTTGATTACCGCCTTGGGGGATATGCCCTGGCAGCAGGCGAGCGTCTCGCATACGCCGCATCCGCAGCAAAGAGAAGCGGAAAGTACCATTTGCGGCATAAGCGTTACCGCGCCTTTTGCCGTACGCACCATTTTATGCGGTTCGAGAGGATAGCCTAAAAGCGCCCTCGGGCACATATCCGTACAGCGCGTACATTGACAACACGCCGTTTCCGCCCGCGCAACGGATTTCGCCCCGTCGATAAATTTACTCGCCACCGCTTCGCAGGAATCGGGCAATACGAGCAACCCTTTGGTCGTTTTGGTAACTACCGCGCTTTCGTAATCGATTACCTTACCCATAGACGGTCCGCCGTCGAGAACGGCGTAACCTTCGGGTACGACGACGCCGTTTTTTGCAAACAATTCCGCGACGGGCGTGCCGACGGGCACTTTTACGACGAACGGCTGCGGAACGTCTCCGCCGACGGTGAGCCATTTATACGTAAGCGGTAAGCCGCGCTTTATCGCCGACGCCGCGTTGTACATCGTTTCCACGTTGTAAACGATTACGCCCGCCGTAACAGGCAGATTTCCCGCCTTTACCACGCGCCCGGTCGCCTGATATATAAGGCTGACTTCGTCGCCCATCGGATATACGTCGGGCAACGTTTTCAAAACGATTCTTGGCGCCAGTTTCGCCCCGTTTTCCAGTCGCAGGCGTTTCGCCGTGTGCTCTTTTACGCACAAAAGCGCGCAAGGAATTTTTGCACAGTCCAGAACGGCCTCTATTCCCGCCAACACTGTGGGCATTTCTTTATGTAAAAGCACGTAATCGGTATAGAGAAGCGGCTCGCATTCCGCGCCGTTTATCAAAAGCGTATCCGCCCCTTCGGCAAGTTTTGCATACGAGGGAAACCCCGCGCCGCCCGCGCCGACGATTCCGGCTTCTTTCATTATTTCTTTCAGATTCATATTTTGTCTCGCAATCTTTTCGCTCCGCCGAAACGCAAACGAAAATTCAATCTACGATACCGACGATAACGGCGTCGCAGGGCACATTGCAATTGCGTAACGCCAACCGGGCCGAACTACCCGTAGTAACGAGCACCGTTTCTCCGATCCCCGCGCCGACGCTGTCTACGGCAATAACGTATTCTCCCGTCAATTCTCCGTTTTTCATAATTTCGATTTCCATAAATTTCGAGCCGACGAGCGCTTCCTGTTTTCTCGTGGAGACGATATGCCCCCGGATAATTCCTCTTAACACTTTTTACTCCTTAACGACTTTAACTTTAAAACCGTTGCCGATACCCGCCGCATTCGCGTCGTCGGTATCGACGTGCATTTCCAGACGAAAATCGGGACGCACGCGCACCTGTACGTCATACCAACGCGTACGCCGCTTACCCGCCACGTCTACCGTTACCGTATCGCCGTCTTTAACGTTAAATTTCACTCCGTCCGCAGGCGACATATGGATATGCCTGTTCGCAATGATACAGCCCTCTTTCAGTTGCACCGCTCCTTTAGGACCTATAATCGTAATTCCCGCCGAGCCTTCCGTTTTACCGGATTCCCGTACGGGCGGTTTCACCTTTAATACGTAGGAATCGGTCATGGATATTTCTACCTGCGATTTACCGCGCAGCGGCCCGAGCACGCGCACGCCTTCGATCGGCCGCATAGCGGGGCCGACGAGCGTGAGCGTTTCTTTGCACGCGTATTGTCCCGGTTGCGATAAGTCTTTGAGCGGGGTAAGTTCGTATCCCGCGCCGAACAAAGTTTCCAGGTCGGCCTTGTTAAGGTGAATATGTCTGTTGGATACGCCGACGGGCACTTCGTTACCTGTTTCCGCGCTTTCGCCGACGTTCATTTCCGCAAGGGCCTGTTTAACAAGTTCCGCAATTTTTGCGCTCGTTATTTCCATAAAATCGTTCCTCTTTGTTGTTTTCAGGGCATACTTCGCCCGTCGTTTGCTTTTTTTGCGTTTGAAAAACCTCCGTAGTATCCGAATCGGCGATCCGGATACTACGGTTCCTTTCCCTCAAAACCGATTATTTGATGGTGGGAAGAAGTTTTTCAACGTCTGCGTGGGGACGAGGAATTACGTGCGTTGCGATCACTTCGCCGAGCGCCGTCGCCGCTGCGGTTCCTGCTTCCACCGCCGCTTTTACCGCGCCTACGTCGCCGCGTACCATTACGCTTACCAGACCGCTACCGATCTTTTCGCTGCCGATAAGCACGACGTTTGCCGCCTTTACCATTGCATCCGCCGCTTCGATCGCCGCTACCAGACCTCTCGTTTCTACCATGCCTAATGCTTCCATTGCTAAAATCCTCCTGATTTTGTTTTTTTAACTTAAAGTTTATCTTAAAGCGTTTCGCCTTAAAATCCGATTAACCCGTCGTTAAAAATTTCATAACGTCGGGATGGGGACGCGCGATTACTTCGCACCCCTTTACGTTTCCGACTTCCGCCGCCGCAGCGGCGCCCGCTGCGAGCGCCGCCTGCACGGCGGAAACCTCGCCTTCAACGACGATCGTCACCAACCGTCCGCCCAGCCGTTTTTCAACGTGAATGAGTTTCACGTCGGCGGCTTTAACCATAGCGTCCAGCCCGGTGATTGCGGCAACCATAGCCTGAACTTCGAGTAACGCTATCGCCTTCATACCTTCTCCTTCCAAAATAACGTCGCCTCGCCGGAATTATTTGATGGTGGGAAGAAGTTTTTCAACGTCTGCGTGGGGACGGGGAATTACGTGCGTTGCGATCACTTCGCCGAGCGCCGTCGCCGCTGCGGTTCCTGCTTCCACCGCCGCTTTTACCGCGCCTACGTCGCCGCGTACCATTACGCTTACCAAGCCGCTTCCGATCTTTTCGCTGCCGATAAGCACGACGTTTGCCGCCTTTACCATTGCATCCGCCGCTTCGATCGCCGCTACCAGACCTCTCGTTTCTACCATGCCTAATGCTTCCATCATTGTTGTTATTCTCCTTAAATCGTTTTTTGATTTTTTATTTTAATTTATCTTAATTTATCCTTGCCGAGGGCGTTCAAACGGGCAAACCATTCGATCTCCTCGCTCTGCCTTGCAATCACCTTGTGCGTGATATACAAATCTCTCTTTTCGGCTTCGGCTTTGCCCGCCTGCACCGCCGCTTCAACGGCCGCCGCGCTGCCCTCCACCTTTATCGCCATCACCAAAGGTACTCGTGCGGAATCTCCCGCCGCAGGCTTGTTTTTGTCGATCGCCACAACCTTTACGTCGGCGGCTTTCGCCATTGCGTCCGCTACCACGATGGAGGTGGAAAAACCGAATACTTCTATCATACCAAGCGCCATAGTTTACCTCATTTACGCGTTCCGCTACAAAGCGCACAACTGCGTTATAAACCCTTCTTATTTGGCTACGTAACAGATCTTGATTCCCTTCTGCGCCACGTTGACTTCCATCGCTTCGTTGAGTTGATCGAGGGGAAATTCGTGCGTAATCAGATCTTTAATCGGGATATTCATCTCGCGCGCCTGACGAAGGAACGCAATCGTCGTAGAATAATCTTCCGCGCTGTAATCCCAGGACCCCACGAGGTTGATTTCCTTGTTGCACATAGCGAAATGAGGATTCACGTTATATTCGCCGTTGTTGACGAAAAAGCCCATTTCGCACAGTCCGCCGCCGCGACGGATATATTCGTAAATATCCTTTGCCGCCGCCGGAGAACCCGTGCACTGGAACGCAAAGTCGGCGCCTACGCCGTTCGCTACGCTTTTTACGAGTTTGACTCTTTCTTCCAAAGTGGGAACTTCTTTGAAATTCACAATCGTTTTCGCGCCCAACTTTTTCGCCATTTCCAAACGCATGGGCGTTCCGTCGACGGCTATGATGTGGTTGATCCCCGCCGCGCGAAGCACGCTGACCATAACGAGCCCCACGGGGCCGAGCCCCTGAATGAGAACTTTGGTATTGAAATTCATAAGCCCCGTCGTCTGCGCTCTTTTCAACGCGTGTACGCATACGCAGGAAAGTTCCAGCAACATTCTTTCTTTCAGGTCGAGGTCGTTTACGACGAAATACGTCGAACCCTTGCCGCGAATAAGAAGATAGGTGGAAAACCAGCCGGTAAGCGGCTGCGCGTCGCTGTGGGGAATGAGCCCGAACACGCCTTGCTTATCGCAAAGATTGGTATTCGCGGGGTGATTACGGCAAATATGACATTCGCCGCAACTGATAACGCTCGTTACGAGTTTATCGCCTACTTTAATGGGGTTGCCGGCGGTATCGCATCTGATGTTTTTGCCAAGATAAACGATCTCGCCCGTCCCTTCGTGACCGAGCGTAACGGGGATAATCCCGAACGGATCGGCTTTCCATTCGTGCACGTCCGTACCACAGACGCCGCACCCTTCGACTTTTACGAGAATATCGTCGTCGTTGAGTTCGGGCACGGGAAATTCTTTTACCTCTATTTTTCTCTGAGCCGTAAGCATTGCCACTTTCGCCGTCTTGGGAATCGCGCCCGCACAGGAAGTTTTCCCACCGTCCGCTTCACTCAGAATTTTGCGTACGATGCTTTCGATTTGAGAAGACGTTATATCCATTTATTTTTCTCCTTTTTAAATAATTCTGAACGCTTCGCTCAGCACGCACCGTCTGAAACGCGTAAAACTTCTCGCGCTCGTCAATCCTTCGCCCGTAGGACCTGCGATCGTAAAGGTGGTATGCCCCTCGCCGCCGAATCCGATTCCCGCGTAAGAGGGTGCGTTCTTAACGAAAATCGTCGTTTCCACCGCCCGCGCAAACCGCGTGAGATGATCGATATTCTTGGAGTGCATATGCGCCGTGTGTCTGTTGCCGTGCTCCGCTTTCACCGCAAGATCAATCGCCTGATCGATATTATCCACGCGTACGATGGGCAGAATAGGCATCATCAATTCGTACTGTACGAACGGATGTTCGAACTGCGTTTCGCAGATGATACAACGAATTTCGGGGCCGACCTTAACGCCGATTTTATCAAGAAGCACCGCCGCGTCGCGGCCGACGCATTCCCGGCTAACCGTTTTATTCACGATTCCCGTTTTAGGATTCTTGCTTTCTACAAGCACGATTTTCGCAAGTTTATCCGCTTGCTCCGCCGTGATTTTATACGCGCCGTTTTTAAGCATTTCGGAAATGAGTTCGTCCGCGATATTTCTGAACGCGAATACTTCCTTTTCGGCGATACAGGGCAGATTGTTATCGAAAGAACATCCGTCGATAATATCTTTTCCCGCTTTTTTTATGTCCGCGGTATCGTCCACGATGACGGGTGGATTGCCCGCGCCCGCGCCGATTGCTTTTTTACCGCTGGAAAGCACGCTTTTTACTACGCCCGGACCGCCCGTACAAACAAGCAGACGAACGGCAGGATGCTTGTACATAACCTGAGCCGATTCCAAAGTGGGTTTGACCATCGAAGCCACGAGCACGGCAGGTCCGCCTGCCATCGCGCTTGCGCGGTTAACGAGATCCACCGCGTAGTTGGATGTTGCGATTGCGTTGGGGTGCGGGTTGAACACCACGCCGTTCCCCGCGGCGATCATGCCTATACTGTTACAAATAACCGTCTCCGAAGGATTTGTACTGGGAGTAATGCTGCCCACGACGCCGAACGGCGCCATTTCGGTAAGCGTCATTCCGTAATCGCCCGTTTTCACCTGCGCTACGATATCCGCCGTACCGGGCGTTTTATCCGCAACGAGAATATGCTTCGCGGTCTTATGCTCCACGCGCCCCATCTTCGTTTCGGCAACGCCGAGCGCAGCCATAACCGGAGCCTCCTTCCGGCAGAGTTCGCGAATGGCTGAAATTATCTTTTCGCGCTCTTCCAGCGACATTGCGCGAACCGCTTTATACCCCGCCGTAGCCGCGTCGATCGCGTCGTTCATATCCGCGTAAATTCCGATGAATTTACGCCCCTGATATTGCGTAGAATCCCAATCCTTAGCAGCGGTAGAAGCGCAGTTTCCGAGATTTTTGAGGACTTTGTTTACCACCTCTTCGATCTGGGCTTCCGTCCAATTGATTGCCATGACGTTCTCCTTTTGCTCTTTGTTATTTACCGAGCGCGGCAAGCACTTTTTTCGTGATTGCGTTTACCAGTTCTTCCTTGCTGCAATCGCACGCTTCGGGTTGATCGCCGTAATCGATACCGGGGTGACGGCCGGGCAGGTTCATCTTCTTGCGGAGTTCCATCAGTTTTTTAAGTTGTTCGTTGGATATCTCGTGCACTGCGCCGAGGTCCATCGCGTGCTTGCAGATTTCCGCGTTAAATTCAACCTCTTCCATAATGAAGTACGCTTTCTGCAGGTTGCAACCTACGGTCAGCGCGCCGTGGTTACGAAGCAGGAACGCGTCGTGGTTCTGAAGGTACGGTTCCAGCGAATCGGGAATTTCCATCGTGGAGGGCGTACCGTAGTCGCAAGTAGGAACGTTTCCTATCGTAAGCACCGCTTCGGGAAGAATATACTGATCGAGATCGATATCCGCCACCGTGAACGCCGTTGCAACGGGAGGATGCGCGTGTACCACCGCCGTAACGTCGGGGCGTTCGCGATATACTCTCATATGCATTTTGATTTCGGACGAAGGATTGAGTTTCCCTTCCAGTTTTTTACCGTCTTTATCCACTTTAATAATCATGTCGGGGGTAAGGTCTCCCTTGGACACGCCCGTGGGGGTGCAATAAAATTCGTTATCGCCGACTTTAACGGAAATGTTTCCGTCGTTTGCGGCAACAAACCCCTTTAACCAGAGTTTATGACCGACTTCGCAAATTTCCTTCTTGATTTCAAACGGAGATTTCATAATTGTTTCCTTTCCTTTATATTATTTTTTTTATTTTGACAAATTCAACGTATCGAGCGCGATCATATATTCTTCGTTGGTGGGAATTACGAACGTTCTGACTTTCGCGCCTTTGCCGCTGATCTCCACGCACTCGCCCCGGGGGCAGTTCGCGTTAAGTTCCTCGTCGATCCCGACGCCCAGCCACGTCATATCCGCGCATACGCCCGCGCGGATCGAACTATCGTTTTCGCCGATACCCGCCGTGAAAACGATCGCGTCCGCGCCGTTCATCTCTGCGATATACGAGCCGATGATTTTCCTGATGTTATGTATGAGAATTTTAAGCGCAAGTTGCGCGCGCGCGTTACCGTTTTCCGCCGCCGTTTCCACGTCTCTGCAATCGCTGGAAACGCCCGAAACGCCCAACAGCCCCGATTGATTGTTCAGCAGTTTTTCCGTCTCTTCAACCGTCAACCCTTTTTTCTTCATGACGTATAAAGGTACGGTGGGATCGATCGCTCCGCTGCGCGTACCCATCGGCACGCCGTCCTGCGGCGTAAAGCCCATTGAAGTATCGATTGCCTTACCGTTCATCGTAGCCGTAACGGAAGAACCGTTGCCGAGGTGACAGGTGATAATCTTCGCGTTCCTGTTCCCCAACAGTTCCGCCGCTTTTGCCGCAACGTATCTGTGCGAAGTGCCGTGGAAACCGTATCGGCGAATTTTATATTCTTCGTAGAGTTCGTATGGAATCGGATAAATAAACGCCTCTTCTTTCATATCCGAATAATACGAAGTATCGAATACGCCGACGTGATTGATATACGGCATCACTTCTTTGCAAGCCTTAAAACCGCTGATCGCGGGAGGACCGTGCAAAGGATTGAGGTCCGCAATGCTTTCGAGATACTCGATCTCCCGATCTCCGAGCAGCGTGGATTTTCGGATTTCGCCGCCGTGGGCGAAACGATGCCCTACCGCTCCGATTTCCTTTACGTCGGAAATCACGCCCAGATCTTTATCGGTCAGCAGTTTCAATACGCATTCGATCGCCGCGCGATGATCCGGAAAATCCGCCGAAGTTTTATAATCCGCTTTTTGGGGGCGTTTGTGCGTTACAACGCCGTCTATCCCGATTCTTTCGCAATTTCCCTTTGCCAATACCGCGCCCTTGTCCATATCGAAAAGTTGATATTTCAGCGAGGAACTACCGGCGTTTACAACCAAGATTTTCATGTTATTTCCGTATCCGTCCGTTGTGCGTTATAAAGAATCCGCCATGGTTTATACGCGTTTTGCGATAACTTCCCGTTCGAATTTTTCAACCTCGTCGTACCAGTCCTCGCTAAGCCCCTGACGGCGGAGATATTCGTCCCAGACGTCCGCAAAGGGCAAAAATTTCACTCTTTCGTGTAAATACAGAACTTTGGTAAGGTTGTTTTCGTCCTGCAATTTTTTCATTTCCGCATACGGTTGCAAGATTGCGCAAAGCAATGCCTTCTGCATGGACCGCACGCCCGTTACCCACGCGCAAAGACGGTTGATGCTTGCGTCGAAATAGTCCAGACCGATCAGAACTTTATCGTCCGCGTCGTTGCGGATAATTTCCTTGGCAAGTTCTTTGAGTTCGTCGTCTACCACGATCACGTGATCGGAATCCCATCTCACGGGACGGGATACGTGCAAAGCGATTTTGTCGTAAAACGCAAGGAGCGCCGGAATCTTGTCGGAAACGACTTCCGTCGGATGATAGTGCCCCGTATCGAGCAAACAGCAAATCCCCTTCTGCGCCGCGTAATTCTGGTAAAATTCGTTGCTGCCTGCCGTATAACTTTCGATGCCTATACCGAACACCTTGCTTTCCACTGCGGGAATCACCCATTTTTTATCGTAATCTTCCAGTATCTCGTCCAGAGATTTTTTCAAACGTAAGCGAGGCCCTAAACGGTCGGCGGGAATATCCTTGTACCCGTCCGGAATCCAGATATTCACGAGACAGGGACTGTTCATTGCCTTACCCATTTCCGCCGCGATCTTTAAACATGCCTTACCGTGGCGCACCCAGAACTTTCTCGTTTCCTCGTCGGGCGAAGTAAGAGAAAGCCCGTCTTTCATTCTGGGATGCGCAAAAAAAGTGGGGTTGAAATCTATGCCGTCAAGCCCGATCTCTTTCGCCCATTGCACCCAGGGTTCGAAATATTTATAAGTATACTCGTCGCGGTCGACTTTGCCTTTATCCTCGCCGAGCAACGCGTAACAAGCGTGAACGTTGATCCGTTTTTTACCGGGCATTAACGCAAAAGCGCGCTTTGCGTCCTCAAACAACTCTTCGGGCGTTCTCGCTCTTCCAGGATAGTTGCCCGTCGTCTGAATCCCGCCCGACAGCGAATCGCTGCCGTCGAAACCGATTACGTCGTCGCCCTGCCAGCAATGTACGCTGACGGGGATTTTTGCAAGTCTCTCCATCGCCGCTTCCGTGTCGACGCCGAATTGAGCGTAAATTTTTTTCGCCTCTTCATATCTGGACATAGTTTTTTCTCCTTTCGCCTGATTGAATCATTTTACGATTTTTATTTTTCTTTTACGATTTTTATTTACAATTCCGTTATGTCAAACGACCGCTTAACGATTTCTCTGCCCGCCTTTACGTCCGCAATTTCTCCGCAACCCACCATCTGTAACATCAGGTTGCCGATCGCGGTGCCTTCCGCCGGCCCGGTAACGATCTTCTTGCCCGTATACCTTGCCGTGAGTTCGTTCAGAAGATTATTTTTGCTGCCGCCGCCTATAATGTTAAGCGTTTCGTACGTTTCCCCCGTAACGCCTTCCAGGGCCGACAGCGCCTGCTTGTAAAACCGCGCGAGGTTGTTATAGATAACGTAAGCCGTTTCTCCCACGGAAAGTTTTCTGCCCACGCTTTCTTCGATCGCGTCGATCATGCTTTCCGGCGCAAGAAATTTCTGATCGTTCACGTTGATCTCGTCCTCGATCGGGTTGGCTTTCGCCATTTCGGCAAGTTGCGCAAAATCGTATTTATCCCCGTACTCGTGTCTGACCTGCTGAATCATCCAAAGCCCCATGATATTGATCTGCAGACGGACGCCGTAATGAATACTGCCCTCGTTGGAATACCCCGCTTCTCTCGCCGCCGCCGAATTGAAGGCTTTATTCCGCTCTACGCCCAGAATGGACCAGGTACCGCTGGACAAATAAGGCGTTTGCCCCGAAAGCGGCGCCGCGAGCACCGCGCTGGCGGTATCGTGCGTGGCGGGAAGAACGACTTTCGCTTTATATCCCACGAACCCGGCCACCTCGTCGGAAAATTCCCCCACTTCCATACCGGGCTGCGAAAGATCGCCGAACAACTCTTTGTTATATCCGAGAGCGCCAAGAATTCCCTCGTCCCACGAATGCGTATTTACGTTGACCATACCCGTAGTCGTCGCGTTGGTATATTCCTGTTTTTTCACGCCCGTCAGACGGAAATGAAAATAATCGGGAAGCATCAGAAACGTTTTCGCCTTAGCCAGACGCCCCGTAATTTTATCGTGTAACAGTTGATATACCGTATTGTACGAGGCGAATTGAATTCCCGTTTTTTCGTATAACGTTTCAAAAGGAATGATCTTATGCACCGCGGGAATGGTTTCCTCCGTTCTCGCGTCGCGATAGCAGTACACCCCGCCGATCGCCTTGTCGTCCTCGTCCAACAGAACGTAGTCCACGCCCCAGGTGTCGATTCCCACCGAATACGGCGTTTTTCCCGCTTCTTTGGCTTTCTTCAAACCGTTGAGTATCTCCGCAAACAGCGCTTCGGGGTCCCAGGTCAGATGCTCCTTTCCGTCGTACGCCGTGCGCATTTTCGGGCCGTTCTGAAAGCGGTAAATTTCTTCCGTAATCATCTTACCGTTTTCAAGATGCGCCAGAATATGCCTGCCCGACGACGCCCCGATATCGATTGCAAGATAGTATCTCATATTTCCCCTCCTTCTGCGGTTTTTGTCGGTTTTTTTTGTAAGAATATATTCCTTCGTTTTTTTCTTTCGTTTTATTATAACATATTTTTTATTTTTTGTCTATATATGTTTGAAAGATTGACAAAAAATTATTTTTATGCTACAATTCAAACACAAACAAACAAAAACGAACAAAAAAACGAACAAAATCCTATAAAAAGTCAAACGAGGGAACGTCATGTCGCTCAACGAAAGACAAAACGAAATTTTACGCATCTTAAAAGAGCAAAAAAAGGCGAGCGTAACGGAACTTGCCAGGCAATTTTACGTAAGCGAAGCAACCGTCCGGCGCGACTTTTCCGAAATGCAGAGCATGGGGCTCGTCGAACGCAGTCACGGCGGAGCGATTCTGCCGGAAAATTCCGAAGAAATTTCCATCTTTTTCCGTATGGAAAAAAACGCGAACGAAAAGGAGCGGGCGGCAACCAAAGCCCTTCCCTATATTTCCCCTTTCAAATCGGTGTTTATCGATAGTTCCTCCACCGTGCTCGCGCTCGCCGAAAGAATGGATTTTTCTTTTAAAACGGTGGTAACGAACAATTTACACGCGGCGTTGCAACTTTCCAAAAAACCCAACGTCACGCTGATTATTCTGGGGGGAACGGTACAATACAAAACCAATTCCTCCACGGGGTGCTGGACGGCGCGCCAACTCGACGATTTTTCCTTTGATCTTATGCTTGCTTCCTGCGCGGCGGTGTTAGACGGAAACGCATACGAACGTTCGCTCGATCAGAAAGAACTGAAACGCGCGGCTTTTGAACGCGCGCAAAAACGCATACTCGTAATCGACCACACCAAATTCGGCGCGCACGGCGCATACCGTCTGACGGCATTGGAAAACTACGACCTCGTAGTTACCGACGCGCCGCCGCCCGCGGAATTGGAGGGCAGAGATATAAAATTTATTTATTAGGTTATTCGGTTTTTATTATACGGCTTTTTCTATCGGTCGTTTTACCGATAACGGCGATTTTCGTATTCGTTTTTGATTGCTTTATTTTTTTCTTGTGCTATAATATAGAAAAACGAATTTAAAGTTTAAGGAATTTTTAAGATGATACAGGATTTACATTCGCATACCTATTATTCGTTTTGTTCGCAGGATAAACCCGAAACGTTGATTGAAACGGCAATCGCCAACGGAATCACGCAACTCGGCATCTGCGATCATAATTACGGTATCGCTTGCGCGAGACGGGAATTTTGTTACGGACAAGGCCCCGCCTTAAACGCCGATTACGGCAAAACGCTCGTTCGCTACTACGACCATATGAAACTTTTACAGGACAAATACAAGAACAGAATAAAAATTTTATGCGGCATAGAACTGTGCACTCTGTACGCGGAAAACAGTTATACGCTTCCCGCAGGCGCGGACGTCTCTTTTTTCGATTATTGCCTGGTTGAAAACCTCGACGCGAAAAATTCCGTGTTAAAGGGCGACGTTTTCTCCTTTGCCAGACGCTGCGGCTGCCCCACGGGTATAGCGCATACCGATCTGTTCGCTTTTATTCGCGCACAGGGCGAAGAGCCTTACCGTTATTTCCGCAAAATGGCGGAAAACGGAATCTTCTGGGAAATGAACGTCAATTTCGACAGTAAGCACGAATACAAAACCCACGCGTACGTAACGGAGTTCTTCAAAAACAGGGAACAACAGGAAATCGTGAGAAAATCGGGCGTACGCCTTTCCGTGGGGTTCGACAGTCATATTGCAAGAGAGTACAAAGCCGATCGCGTAATTGCGGCAAACAATCTTATAAAGAACGCGGGCATTCACCTTGTATTCGAAGGGAAATAAGGAGAGAAAAATCGATAAAAAACGGGCGCGGCGCGAGCCGCGTCTTTTTTTTATCGCAACGCTTTACCCGCAAATGTATAAAAAAGCCAAATAAAATAATTATTATAATAATAAAAATATAATAAAAATTATGATTTATCAATAAATATGATTGACAAGACGAAAAAAATTTGATATACTGATTAAAAACACAGAATCGGTCGCAAAAGTGTTTTTCGCAACGCGGGGACGCCCCTGCGGGAATTCTTTTTACTGATTTTACAAATACTAAACGCGGCGTAAAGTTTTAAGTTAACAAATTTTTTTTTAGGAGGAGCAACACAATGGCTAAAAAATGGAAAAAGCAAGTTGTTTCGGCTGTTTCATTGATGATGGCTACAGGTATGGCGTTCAGTTTTGCCGCTTGCAAAAAAGACGACGAAAGCAAAAAACCCATTCCCGACGCGAACCTTAAAGAAGGTACTTACCGTACCGTTACGACGGTTATGCCCAGCAACTGGAACGAACTTACTTATCAGGACAACAACGACGTTCAGATTATGAGTTATATCGGTTCTTCGTTCTTCGAATACGACTATGAATTCGACGAGAGCAAGGGCGGTAAGTACAACGACGACGGTACGATCAACGCCGCCGCTATCGTTGCCGACGGCTACACCACTAATTACTCGGCGGCTACAAAACTGGAAGACGTTACTTCCAAGGTAGACGCCAAATGGGGTTATACCGAAAAGCAGAAAACCGAAGGCGGCTACGCCTGGAAAATTACTTTGAGAAACGATCTGAAGTGGGACGACGGAACGGAAATCCACGCCGCGGACTTCGTATATTCGATGAAAGAACAACTCAACCCCGATTTTTTGAATTTCAGAGCAAACACCTTCTACGATACTTTAAAAATCAAGAAGTCCAGAAGTTACTTCTATCAGAATCAGGAAGCGACGTATCCTACCGTAAAATCTCAGGGATACGCCTCCAACGCCGAAGCGTTAGCGGCGGGCAAGGAACTGTATATCAATCTTGCCGATTTCTGGAATGCCGCCGGCGCGTTTAAAGTTACCTCTTACGACGACGCAACGTTTGCCCTTACGCTCGATTACGACACCGTTTTAAAGGATTGGTACAGCATTACCGACGAAACGTTATGGCTCGACCCTGCGTTCAACGAAGACTTTGCGGATTACGTAAACGAGGACGGCACGATCAAAACGGATAAAATCGCCGAAGACGAACTTGCCGACGTTGCCGATTACCTGTTTACCGCGAAAGACGTCTACGATGGGTACGCCGAGGCATTTCTCGACGTGGGAAAAGATTACGAATCGAGCATAGGTATCAAAGTAATCAATACCGAGCGCGACGTAGCCTGGGATTCCGTCGGTATCTATGCCGACGGCACGGACTCCGTAGTGGTTTGCCTGGATAAGTCTTATCAGTTCCTGAAAGAGGACGGCTCGCTTTCTTACCTTGCGGCATACTATATGTCCAGCCTTCCCCTTGTAAAACAGTCGCTTTACGAGTCCTGCAAAAAAGCGCCCGCGAAAGGTTCTTCGCTCTGGACCAGCAACTATAACTCCTCTCTGGCTACCACGGCAAGTTGGGGGCCCTACAAATTGGTAGAATTCCAGAGCGACAAGTCGTATAAACTTGTGAAGAACGATAACTGGTACGGTTATTCTCTGGATCAGTACGCTAACCAGTACAACGTTACCGCAATTGAGTGCGAATGCGTTCCCGAAGAAAGCACCCAGTGGATGAAATTCCTCAGCGGCGCCACCGACGACGTTTCGCTGGACAGCGACCACATTGAGGACTATATGTATTCCAAGTACACCACGTATACGCCCGGAACCGGTACGTTCGGCATGCAACTTTACGGTAATTTAGCCGTTCTGAAAGCAAGCGACAACAACAACGCCATTCTTGCCATCGACGAATTCAGACAGGCGTTCTCTCTGTCGCTTAACAGAGACGACGTTGTTGAAAAGATCTGGCCCGGCACGGCTATCCCCTGCTACGGACTTATGAACAGTCAGTATTACTACGACGTTGAAAACGGCGGCATATACAGAAACACCGAACAAGCCAAGAAAGGACTTCTCCGCGCGTACGGCTTCACCGAGGGCGAAGACGGCAAATGGACGAACGGCGCGGAACTTAAAAACCTTTCGTTGGAAGACGCGTACGACGCAATGACCGGCTATAATCCCGTTCTTGCCAAAGAGTTGGTAAACAAAGCCTATACGGAACTCACCACAAACGCGGAAAAGTACGGTTACAATCCCGACAAAAAAATTATTTTTGTGTACGGCGCTTCAACCGACAACATTAAACAACGCGCGCGCGCAACCTATTTGCAAGGCGTGCTCGACACTCTTTGCAAGGGCACCGGACTGGAAGGAAAGATAGAGATTAAGTTCGACGCTTCCGCCGGCAGCAAGTGGTCGGACGCCTTCAAATCCGGCATGACGCAGATCGGCTTCGGCTTCGGATTCTCCGGCAACCCGTTCAATCCCTTCGATATGATCGGTGCGTTTCTCGACCCTAAAGACAATCTGAATTATCATGCCTATTGGGATACTGCCAAAGAGGACATGACCCTTACGTTGCCTGCAGGCTCTTACGAGGGCGCGGGCCAGACCGTTACGATGAGCCTTAAAAACTGGTTCGACTGTCTGAACGGTCTTGCCGTTGAAAACAACGACCCTAAAACGTATAATTGGGACGCAGGCTTCGCTCCCGCCGACGTAAGACTTGAAATTCTTTCCGCTCTGGAAGAACAGGTTCTTAACAAGTGCTATTCGGTTATGCTTATCGGCGAATACAGCGGCGGTCTTCTCAGCCCTAAATTCTCCTATCTTACCTACGATTACAACACCTTTATGGGCTTCGGCGGGATCAGATATATGACGGTGAACTATACCGACGCCGAATGGGCCGATTATGTAAAGGCCAATAACAACGACCTTACTTCCGAATACAAGAAGTCTGAGTAACGTTGGCAAGCGGAAAAGCGGATTCATGTGATTTAACTGTACGGCGGACGGAAATTCTTTTCGCCCGCCGTCGTTTATTTACATTCTGCGTAAAACGTTTTTTATTAAAAAGACGCAAGCGGCGCAAGTTTTGCGCCGCGATACGCACTTAAAAAAGCGTTCTTCCCGAATAAAAACAGACGAAAATTTCAACCCTTAATAGTAAGAGAAAATCTTTTTTTCTCTTTTACCGTATGACAGGATGCGTAAAACAAAGGAGTAACCGCCTATGTACATGTTTAAATACGTAATGAAGCGACTCGGACTGATGATCGTGACGTTTGCGGTTATCATGGTTATGTGTTTCGCTTTAATCAAACTGTTGCCTATCGTGGTAAACGTGAGCGCGGACGCCGACGCTCAGGTAGTTTACAAACAACTGGAAGCGAGAGGATACATCCGGAACGCCGTTCTGAACGATAACGGAACCTGGAGTTACGACCGCGTACCCATCTTCGTTCAACTCGGCTACTATTTAAAGCGGATATTTACCCAGGGCGACTTCGGTATCGCAACCACCTACGGCACATATCTCAATCAGCCGGTATGGGACGTGTTTGTTGAAAAATTGCCCCCTACCGTTCTTATCAACCTGTACTCCACGCTCATCGGCGTGCCTATCGGCCTGGGGCTCGGCATTTTAGCCGCGCTTAAAAAGAACAAGTGGCAGGATCAGGTTATCAACGTGTTCATCATTCTGCTCATCTCGGTGCCCTCTATCGTTATGGGGTTGATCATACAGTATTTTATGTGCTTTAAATGGGGCTGGTTCCCTCTCACCATGAACTCGGGCTTCGACTATTTTAATTGGGATATGTTCCTTTCTATGTTGCCGCCCGTACTTGCGCTTTGCCTCGGCTCTATCGCAAGTTATGCCCGTTATACCCGCGCCGAACTTTCGGAAGTGCTTACCGGCGAGTTTATGTTACTGGCAAGAACCAAAGGATTAACGCGCGGTCAGGCTACGCGGCGCCACGCCATGCGCAACGCAATGGTAGTTATCTTCCCTTCTATCCTCAGCGAATTTATCTATGTTTTATCGGGCTCGCTGATTATCGAAAGTATGTTTTCCGTTCCCGGAGTGGGCAGACTTTACCTGAATTCCATAATCTTTCAGGATTACGACTTTTTTATGTTGCTTTCCGGTTTCTATACGCTGGTAGGACTGCTGGCAGGCATCGTTATCGATATCAGTTACGGTTTTATCGACCCGAGAATAAGAATGGGGGCGAAGTAAAATGGATAACGCGAACAATTACGCTAAAATTCCCAAAGAAAAGTTTCAATTCGTACAGAAATCGAATATCGGGCACGATAAAAAACTGGAAACAAAACCGGTAGGCTATTTTCAGGACGCGTTCCGCCGCTTTTGCAAGAATAAAGGCGCGGTGGCAGGCGGTATAGTAATTTTGTTTTTGTTGCTCTTTGCCATAATCACTCCTTTCTGTACGCCTTACACCGTGGATTACTACGATTCTGTTTTTTCCACGACGCAACCAAAGAACAATCTGTTTGTAAACACCAACTTCTGGGACGGCTGCAAAAACAAGCAGACGGGGCTGAATAATTTTATAGAAGATTACGCGATTTCTCTTGAAACGGGAAAACCCGTGATAAAAAACGGCGAATATACCGTGAACGACGAAGGCATCTATGAATATCGTTACGATACTTACTACGGAACGGGATTCGGAAGATACAGAACGATAACCACAGAGGAATACAACGATATTCAGCGTTATCAGAACGAGACGGGCAGACAGGTGATTTACCCCACGGTAAAGTTAAGCGACAGACCGGAAGCCATTCAGGATAAAACGAGAGCGAATCTTTACTATAAAACCAAAACGGTCGGCGGAAAAACTCAGCCCGTGCTGGACGAAAACAACAACGTTATTCCCAACTATTGGAAATATGCTTCGGCGGACGGTCTGCCCGCCGTCGCCGCCGAATACAATTCTTTAAGAATCGAAGGCGAAAACGGCTTTATTGAAAACGGCGAACAAGTCTTTTATATTTACGGAAGAATGGTTTCGGGCGGCGTTGAGGTAAGAACGTACTATTACGAATATTACCGCTATTATCATACGCAGGTTTTAAAAGACGGTATCGACGAACCCTGCTTCCTCTTCGGTACCACGTCGTTCGGCAAGGATATTTTTACCTGCCTTTCTTCGGGCGCGAGATTTTCCTTTATCTTTGCTATTGCCGTTGCCGTCGTGAATATGTTTGTCGGCGCGATTTACGGCTCCGTCGCAGGCTATTTCGGCGGAAAAATCGACCTTTTCATGGAGCGGTTTTCCGATATTCTGGGCGCAGTACCCACAATGATTGTAATCACTCTTTTAAAATTGCATATGGGGCAGTCAAGTCAGGCGCTTGTCTTGTTTATCGCCTTTTTCTTAACGGGATGGATAGGCATGGCGTCGACGACCCGAATGCAATTCTACCGATTTAAAAATCAGGAATACGTTCTGGCGGCGCGGACGCTTGGCGCAAAGGACAGCCGACTGATGTTCAAGCACATCTTTCCCAACGCAATCGGCACGCTGGTAACGAGTTGCGCGCTGGTTATTCCGTCTATGATTTATTCGGAAACCAACCTTTCGTACCTCGGCATAATCAACCTCGAAGCGGGAAAAATCACCAGCGTGGGAACGATGATCGCCGCAGGACAGCGCGATATGATGATCGCTCCTTTCGTTGCGTTGTTCCCCTCGTGTTTCCTTGCGCTTATGATGCTGTCGTTCAACCTGTTCGGCAACGGTCTGCGCGACGCGTTTAATCCTACTTTAAGAGGCTCGGAGGGTTAAACCATGGAAAGAGAAGTGAAACTTTCGGTTAAAAATTTAAAGATTTCCTTCCGTACGGACGCGGGAAAGGTTCAGGCGGTACGCGACATAAGTTTTGATTTATATAAGGGCGAAACGCTGGCCATCGTGGGCGAATCCGGTTCCGGAAAATCGGTTACCAACCGCGCGGTGATGGGCATTCTTGCGGGAAACGCCATTAAGGAAGGCGGCGAGATTATTTACGACGGACAGGATTTGATGAAAATCCCCGAAGAGGCGTTCCATAAAATCAGAGGCGACAAAATCGCGATGATTTTTCAGGACCCTATGTCCAGCCTCAATCCCATTATGCGCGTAGGCAAACAATTAACCGAGGCCATGCTCATTAAGGGAAAAATCAGCCAGAAATCCTCGCGCAAAGATTTTAACTCCATGCTTGCGCTGATCAACGAGCGCATGGACGCGACGCACGGCAACGACGCTTTGATTAAGGCTGAAAATAAAAAACTGTGCTCCGACTTCGATAAATTCGAATATAAGCACCTTGAACTGCAACAGGCATACAACAGGGCGAAAGAGGCTCTGAACGACAGTCTGCCCGAAATCGACGACGTTTTGTTCAGAATAGAAAAAAATGCCTTTAAAGGCGTTCGACGCGATACGGAAGAAATCGTCAGAGTGGCTAAGGATAGTTGCCATAAATACGTCGTTCGCGACAGAGCGGAAGAACTTAAATCGTTACTGTCCGCCCTTAAAAAACAGGTTAAACCCTCTTTCGTTGAGCGTGCAGCAGGGTTTTTCAAGCGTCTCTTCAACCAAGGCGATTATCAGGAGGCGAAGCAAACCGACTATTCGTCGGTGGCTTTAAATCTCCGTACCGTACGCGAAATTTTAGCGGAAGCGGAAAAATTCACGATGCCGAACTTCTTCGCTATGGGCTATTATCTCACCTTTGCGCAACAGCCCCTGCCCGAAATGCCCGTAAACGAGATAAACGTATTTTTAAGAAAGTACCTCGACGACAACTTTATGCTCGGTTTTATCGAAAAACTCAAAAAAGGCGTAAAGTATTCGGCTGAAAAATCCGCGGAAAAGAAGAGGGCGACGACAGAACTGATCGAAAAACTTACTCCCGTCTTTGCCGCAGAACGTCCCGATAAAAAGCAGATTTTTGCCGCGATAAAACAACTTTCGGCGGCGGTTATCGATTCCATCGACAGGCTGGATATTATTAAAGATAATACGCTTTACACCTTCCCTTCCGGCATTACGGCTGCGGCAAATTTGTATTTCGACGGAATTATCCGCAACAAGAACGAAGAAATACGCTATAAAAAACAGAAGAGCAAATACGACGCCGCTGCGGCTAAAGGAAAAACGCCCGATTGGAAGGTGGCCGATACAAACCTTGTAAACCTTGCCGAAGCGCAAAAGGAAATGCTCGACGTGCTGGGCAGAGTTAAGGAAAAACTTCTTGCCGACGCGAACGGCGTCGACGGCGTAAACCTCGACGAAAGAGCGGTTGCCCTGATTGATTATCTTAAAGAAAAAGCGTCGAACGTTGTATATAAGGTTACGCGCAGAATGGCAAAAACGCGCGCGTTAAAACTTCTGGACGAAGTAGGCATACCCGAACCCAGAAAGCGCTATAAACAGTATCCGTTTGAATTTTCGGGCGGTATGCGCCAGAGAATCGTTATTGCGATCGCTCTTTCCGCCAACCCCGACATATTGATCTGCGACGAGCCTACGACGGCGCTCGACGTTACCATACAATCGCAGATTCTCGAACTGATCAACAAGGTAAAACAGGAACGAAAACTTTCCGTAATTTTCATTACGCACGATCTGGGCGTGGTTGCCAATATGGCGGACAGAGTTGCGGTGATGTATGCGGGCAAAATCGTGGAAATAGGTACGGCGAACGACGTATTCTATTCCCCCGCTCACCCTTATACGTGGGCGTTGCTTTC
>JAQYLE010000070.1 GCA_028720205.1 Clostridia bacterium | reverse complement strand
TAACGTCGATTTCCGTACTTCCCGCCTCGTCGCCGAGGCGCATGATCGAACCCTTGCCGTACTGCTTTTCTATCTGCAAAAGCACCGCGTCAAGCGCCTTCATTTTTTCGGAATTTTTTTCGTTTGCCATAATATGTTTTTCTCCTGATGATTTTTTTACATTGTTTTTTTCACACTTTTAACTACGTATGATTTTTACGTTTTCCACACCTTTATTTCAGGTGCCTGTACGCCCAGAACAAGGCGTGGTTGATTGCCTTTTCGGTGATTTCCTCGCGCGTGCCTGAAAAGATATGGCGGGCGATGTAAATTTTACCCTCGGCGCCTGCGGCAAGAAAACACAGCCCCACGGGCAAGCCGCTTTCGTCGCTGTTCGGCCCCGCCAGCCCGGTGGTGGCGATTGCAGCGCCGCAATCGCCCGTAGACAACAACCCCGCGCACATTTCGTACGCCGTCTGATCGGATACCGCGCCGAGCGTGTTCAGCGTGTACGGCGATACGTTGAGTCGCTTGATTTTAGCGTCGCCGTCGTAGGTGTTCAACCCCACGAAATATACTTCGCTTGCGCCGGGCACGGAAACGATTCTGCGACCTACCCCTCCGCCGGTAAACGATTCCGCCACGCTGATTTTTTTGCCGCGCAACTTCAATAGTTCGCAGAGCCGCTTTTCGATGGGCGTATCGTCGAGCGCGTACAAATTTTCGGAAAACGTTTCGGCAAACTGCCTGGCAACGCCGTCTAACAGCGTTTTGGGCGCGTCCGCCTCGTACGATATTTCCACGCGGAAATCGTCGAAGCGTTCGGATATGCCGAATTTAAGCGTTTCGCACGAGGGATAGAGGCGTTTGCATTTTTCGATACATTGAACGATTTTTTCCCGTTCCGCGCCGATCATACGGAAAACAAGTTTTTCCCGCAACAAGCCGCGCCTCTTCAACCGCGGAATACACACGTTTTTCAGAAATTCGCGCCGATTTTTTCCGTCGCTTACAAACAGAAACAAATCGAATTCGCCCTGCGTAAACACGCCGGATCCGTTTTCGTCGCATTGCAGAAATTCGTGGAATCGCTCGCATAAGGAAGCGGAAAGCGACGGAACGTCTTTTTCTTCCGCACATACGAGAAGCGATTTTGCACACGCGCCGTACCCGAAAAGCAAAGACGCCGTTTCTTGCGTAAACGGCAAAAACCGCGCTTCTTCCGCTTCGCCGATTGCGGCGAGTTCTTCGAGAAGGTCTCCGCAACCGTAAAAAGGCGGATTTTTTAAAACGATTACGACGGTTCGCATCTGCTTTTCTCCTTTTGCGTTTTTCTCCTCAATGCGTTGCGCGAACGCTTTATTTCTGCGTTTTTAATACGGCGGGGTTTTTTACTATATACGAAACGCCCGAAAGTACCGTGAACAGCACCGCTATCGCAAACAGCGAAAGACCGATAACGCCGAGCACAGTTTGCGCCGTGCCCGTAAACGCCGCCGAGGCGACGAGTACCGCCACGCTGTAATCCTGAAAGTTTGTTTTTATCTTTCCAAGCATGTCGGCGGCAAGAACCACGCCGTTCGCCGCCGCAATCTGGCGGAAAGCGCTGATAATCAGTTCCCGCGCGAGAATCAGGCACACGCATATCGCGCCCGCAACGTAAAACCCGTAGCCGAACAGGCCGAAGATTTCGTATCGCGTAAGCATCAGGATAAACGCCGTGGATACAAGCACCTTATCGGCAATGGGATCGAGAAACTTGCCCAGGTTGGTGACGAGTCCGTTTTTTCTGGCAAGGTAGCCGTCTAAAAAATCCGTAACGGCGGCGACTACGAAAATTCCCGCGGCAATCGCTTCGTTATACGGCACGACGTTTAAAAAAAACGCAGCCACGAAAACGGGAATAAGCATAATGCGTATCAATGACAATTTGTTGGGTAAATTCATATGGCTTTCAACTCTCTGTTATTTTTTATTTTTCTATTTTTCGCAAAACGGATTTTCATTCTTCCGCTTCGCCTTTTTTTCGTTTATAATCTTCCGTTCGTCGTTTATAATCTTCCGTTCGCCCCGTAAGATCGGGGAACGCCGCGGATAATATCAGCACGTCGTATTCCTCCCCTTCCGTAGCCTCGTTGGCGTTGAAATACACTTTCCCGTCGATTTCCGGGGCGAAAAAGTACGGTCTGCCGAAAAACTGCCCGCGTTCGTAATCGACTCCCTCGCAAAGAACGCGTACCGTTTTGCCTACGTACGAAAGCAAAATCGATTGCGCCACGGCGCTTTGCGTTTCGTATAATTGCCGCACCCTGCGCCGCTTCGTTTTGTAATGCACCTGATTTTTCATCTTTGCCGCAGCGGTTTCCGGTTCTTTCGAGTAGGCGAAAAATCCGCAGTTGAAGAGACGCGCTTCTTTGATAAACGCGCGCATCGCGTTAAATTCCTCCTCCGTTTCCGAAGGAAAGCCGCTGATAAACGTGGAACGGATGGCGATACCCGGAATTTCCTCTTTCAACCGGCGTATCAACGCAAGATATTCTTCGCGCGTGCCGCGCCTGTTCATGAGTTTTAAAATGCGGTTCTCGCTGTGCTGCAACGGTATATCCACGTATTTGAGCACTTTGTCGTTAGTTTTTATTTCGCTGATCAGTTCACTTGAAAACGCGTCGGGATAGCAATAGAGAAGCCGGATTTTTTTTATGTTGTCTAACCCCGATAATTCGCGGATCAATTGCGGAAAGCGGTTTTCGCCGTACAAATCTTCGCCGTAACGGGTTGTATCCTGCGCCACGAGCACGAGTTCTTTTACTTCGCCTAAATTTCTCGCCTCTTCGATAAGATTTTCCGCGGGGTACGAGCGGTATCTGCCGCGTATTTTGGGAATCAGGCAATACGTGCAATGATTATAGCAACCGTCCGCGATTTTTAAATACGCAAGATACGGCGCGGTGGTGAGCGTTCGGGCAAAACGGAAAGTATCCGAGCCTTTGCCCACAAGATTGATCCGCTCGCCCGTTTCGTACGACTTTTTTATCGCCGAAGGCAACAAATCGTAATCGTTCACGCCCAGAAAAATATCCCCTTCGCTAAGAGAGGAAAACAACTCTTTGGAAAATTTCTGCGGCAGACAACCCGTCACTACGATTTTTTCCAAATTTCCGCTTTTATAACCCGCCGTTTCCAATACGGTATCCACCGATTCCTCGCGCGCGCTCTGCAAAAATGCGCACGTGTTGATAATTACGATCTGCGCTTTTTGCGCGTCGCTTGTAAGCGTATAACCCGCGTTTTGCATCATAGAAATACATTTTTCGCTATCCACGCGGTTTTTATCGCAGCCCAGCGAAATGACGCCGAACTTTTTTGTCTCTTTCACTCTTTATCCTCTGATTGTTACTACGTCTTGTTTTTTATAGTATTAATTTCCCTTGAGTAGCGCCGTTACGCCTATCGGCGCGCTTTTACAGCGGTCCGTACTTTTCTTCGAACTGTTCGGGCGTAATCAGCACTTTTCTTGCCTTCGCGCCGTCGAAAGCGGAAATATAGCCCTGGTCTTCCATCCATTCGATGATTTTGCCCGCCTTATTATACCCCACGGAACACTTGCGCTGCACAAGCGAAATAGAAGCGCTGCCGCTTAAAATTACGTTACGCAACGCTTCTACGTAAACGTAATCCACCTGGTCGTCCTCTTCGCCGTCCGCGCCGGAGGCTCCGTAAGACGACTTGGGTTTATCGATATACGCGGCGGCTTCTTCGTTAAAGTAGCAGTCGTTATTTTCTTTGATGTAGCGTATGACTTCCTGCGCTTTTTCGGAACTGATAAACGGCGCCTGCAACCGGACGGGCGTTTTCGTGCCCTCGGTGGAATACAGAAGATCGCCCTGACCTAACAGATTCTGCGCGCCCGATTCGTCCAATATTACGCGCGAATCGATTTCCTGCGCAACCGACAGCGCGATACGCGTTTTTAAATTGCTCTTGATGACGCCCGTGATGACGTCGGTGGAAGGACGCTGCGTGGCTAAAATTACGTGTATGCCCGTCGCGCGCGATTTCTGCGTGAGATTCTGGATTCTGTCTTCCATGTCCTTTTTCGCGTCCTGCATCATCGCCGCAACCTCGTCGGCGATAATCACGATTTTAGGCAGTTTCTCCTCGCCTTCGGAAAGGTTGGCGTTGTATTCGTCGATATCGATTACGTAAGTGCCCGCACGGCTCTTTTTGCTGAACAGATCGTATCTTCTTTCCATTTCGGCAATCGCCCAGTTCAGGCTTTGTATCACCTTATTCGTATCGGAAAGCACTTCGTTGATGACAAGGTGCGGCAAACCTTCGTATACTACGAATTCCGTCTTTTTCGGGTCGATTAAAATCAGCCTTAAATCGGCGGGCGAATATTTCATGATCAGCGAGATGATAATGGAATGCAAAAACGCCGTTTTGCCCGAACCGGAAGTTCCCGCTACGAGTATATGCGTCATTTTTCGTATGTCGCCGTATTCCTTTTTATTCCCTACGTTTTTGCCCATGGCAAACACAAGCGCGTTCGGCTTGGAATTGATAAATTCCTCCGAAGCGATCATGCACCCCAGCGTTACCGTCTGCCGCTTGCGGTTGGGTACTTCCACGCTGATGGTGCCGTCTTCAAAATTCGGCGCGATGTTTACGCCGTTTTTCGCGTGCAGATTCATCGCGATGGGCTGATCGAGCGCTACTACCTTTTTGGGGGATATGTTTCTGGGCACAGCCACGTTATACCGCGTTACCGTAGGTCCGCACGTTACCGAAGCAATCGACGCGTCGGGTACTTTAAACGCTTCCAGCGTATCTAATATCGTACGCTTGTTTTCCTCTATCTCCGTCGCGTTCTGATCGGGACGGGTATCGGTACAATCGAAGAAATCGAGCGGCGCGGCACGATACGGACGGCGAGGTCGGGGCTGCTGCGGCCGGGGAGGCTGAACGGATTGCGGCGCGCGCGCCGTATCCCGCGAGGGATAGTCCCGTGAAGAAAAATCACGCGAAGCAAAGCCGACGTTCCTGTTTTCGTCCGCGCCGTTTTCGCCGCGCGTTACGCCTTCTTCCGTTCCTCTTCCGCGCGAAAAATCCTCTTCCGCACCGCGGAGAAATTCATCTTCGTCGTCGAAAATGGTTAAATCGTCGTTTTCGCGCCGCGCGCCGAACTCTTCGGAGCGAAAAGCGCTTTCCCGTGAAAAATCGCGCCCCGTATCGCCGCGTGATACGCCGCCGTATTCTTCGCTTACGTCGTTTTCCCTATCGATTCCCGCGTCGTTTCCTCTATCGTTACCGCCGCGCAACGAATCGGTGAAATCCGCGCCGTCGCTTGCCGCCTCTCCGCGGTTAAAATCGTCGTTTGAAAATACGCCCGAGGCATCTTCGTAACCGCGCGGCGTCGCCGCTTTGCGAAAAATACCGTCGTCGTCCGCGGGAGATACCGCCGCGTTTTCGGCAGCCGATTCCCGGGCAAAATCGGATACTTCGCGCGAATATCCCGCATTCGGCGTATTAGCGCCGCAGGCGTTTGCTTCCGCGCCGTTGCCCGCCGAAACCACTCTGTTCTGCCCGTTTGCGCCGTTTACGGAATCGGCATAATAATCGGTATACGACGTGCCGAATGAAGCGGCGCTCCCTACGCCGCGAACGGACGAGGAAGATTCCGATGCGGAACGCGAAACGGGCGGCACGGGCGAAACCCGCCGTTCCGCCGCCTGGTTTATCGGTTGGTTCGCCGCTGAATTTCTGCGGTTGAATTTGGAATTCGGATCGAAAATCAGATTGTTCCTGAACCTTTCGATCGCGTCGTCGGAATATAAAAGATCTCTGCCGCCGGGCACGTCCGCGCCGTCGTACGGCGCCGCGTTTTGCCGCGCCGGGGCGTTTACCTGCCCGTTATCGTTATAAGAGGTCGAACCGAACGGAGAAAACGAAGAGGGCGCGCGGGCAGCGCGCATATCCGCGCTTTGCGGCGCGTCTTTCGATAAAGAAACCGCTGGGCGCATTCGCACGTTTTCCGCAGGAAAACCGTATTCGTTGCGTTTTTCATACCCGAGGGATTCGCCTGAACCGTACGCGCCCCCGCCGTATGAATCGTTATATTCCGCGGCGTTATTATCGGGGTATGCGACGTTGGATACGCGAGCGCCGTTTTCGCCGCTTGCGGCGTAACGCCCGTCGCCTTCCGAAGATTGCGGGCGCGCTCCGCCCTGCGACTTCTGTGTTTTTTCGTTTTGTTTACGAGCGGTATTTTCCGCACGCAGCCGTTTGAACAACGCGCCGAAAAGAGATTTACCCGTAACGGCTTTTACCGAAAGCGCCGCAAAGAACAGCAACGCCAGAGACAGCAGTACGAAAGCGCCCGCCGTTCCCGCTACCGAAAACAACGCGCCTACGACAAGTCCGCCCAGCCAGCCGGCGGGCGAACAGGTTTTTACGCCGCCTTCGGCAACGGTGAAACAGGCGGAAAAATAACCGGACCGCTCCCACGAGGCGGTAACCGCGCCGTGCACGATAAGCAATGCGGTAAACAGCGAGAGAAAAATACACAACGCCGCCGACCTGTTTCTGATGAGTCTTTTACCGATAAAAGCGGCAACGGAAACAAGAAAAAACGCGGGTACGAACGCATACGCTCCGTATCCGAATATGCCGAGAAGAAAAGAATTAACGGCGACGCCGACGTCGCCGAAGATAAGCGAACGGGTGATAAGAATTAAAAAAGCAAGCGCGGAAAATAACGCGCCCACCGCGCCGAGGCTCTCTTTGGTAACCAATGCGTTTTCGTTGCTTTTCTTTTTATCCGACGTTTGTTCTTCCGTATTTTTCCCCGTGTTGCCGTTTTCCTCTTTCAAGGTTTCACCTCCCAACATGGTATAACCTTGTATATTATAACATTTTTTTTTGCTTTAATCAAGGATTTAAACGCGGAAATCGAGGAATTTTATTACTATTCGTCGCGCGCCCGTACCGCGCGGCGCGTTCGCTTATCGCTATCTCGTTTTAAGCGGCGTTCTGCGCGCCGCCTTTACGTTTTTTATTTATGTTTTTTATCGCTTTATCGCCCGTTATGCGCTTCCGCAACCATGCTTTTCGCGCGCTCGTAAATATCGCCCGCGCCCAGAAAAAGCACGGTATCGCCCGCGCGGGCACGCCCGGCTATCCATTGTTCGATTTCTTCCTGCGTCTGCGCGTACGCCGCGCCCCCGACGCATTGCGCCAATCGTTTTGCGCTGCCGTGTTCGTTATATCGTTCGCGCGCGGCGTATTCTTTAAAAATCAGCAAATTACGGGCAAGAGAAAGAGAACGGACGAATTCGGAAAAAAGCGTTTCCGTGCGCGAATACGTATGCGGCTGAAATATTACGTACAACCTGTTTTTCGTGAGTTTTTCCGCCGTGTTCAACGCGGCGGCAATTTCCCTGGGATGATGCGCGTAATCGCATATATACGCCGCGCCGTTTTTTTCGCCTACTTTTTCGAATCTGCGTTTCACGCCCGAAAAGGCGTTCAGTCCCGCCGCGACGGACTCCGCGCTCAGCCCGAACGTTCTTGCCGCCGCTCCCGCCGCCAGAGCGTTGTATACGTTTACTCTGCCCGCCACGCGCAATTTCACGCGGCAGAGCGGACGATTGTTTTCGCAAAAGTCGAAAGAATATCTCTCCCCGTCGCTTTCAAGAGAGTTCGCCTTATAATACGCGTTTTTGTTTTCGATGCCGAAAGAGGGATACGGAAAGCGTTGCGGCGTTATTTTTTCGTCGTCCGCACACACCAGCGCGCGTTTGCCCGCATTACAATAACGACTGAACGCGCCGATCAGTTCTTCTTCGCCGCCGTAACACTCCATGTGATCGCGATCGGCGTTGAGCAATACGGAAAGAGAAGGCGATAATTTCAATAAATTTTTTTTGTATTCGCAAGCCTCGGTTATAAAAAATTTTTTACCCGTTTCAAAATAATTTGAAAAAAGCAGATCTTCGCCCCCCGCGTGCATCGCGAACGGCTCGTTCGCGGCGTAAAAAATATGCGCGCACATACACGTGCAGGTGGTTTTTCCGTGACTCCCCGCCACCGCTATCGTATCGCGGAACGCGCCCGACGTTTTTGCTAAAAATTCGCCGCGCGGCACTATTTTTTTCCCCTGCGCCAGACATTCGTCGTATCGCAAATTTCCCGCGGTAATCGCCGAAGTGCATACGATTTCGTCCGCACTGTTGATTGCGGCTTTTTCCTCGTCGGTAACCTCTTGCGAAAAATAAATTTTTACGCCTTTGCTTTGCAATTCGTCCGTTCTCGACGAGCGCGACGCGTCGTACCCCACCACTTCGCCGCCCGCAGACAAAACGTATTTTGCCAGCGCGCTCATCGACGCGCCGCCTACGCCTAAAAAATAAAATTTTGTCGCCCGATAATTTTTTAGTTCACGCATATCGCCTTATTCTATGCGGAATCGGTCGTTCTTTATAACGTTTTTTTTAATTAAACCTGAAATTTCCCTTTAAAACGATTGATTTTATTCATAAAAAATGATAAAATAATAGAAAAGTTCGATAGAGGTGCCGCTTATGATAAATATTACGGACGTTAGAGTTAAAGTTCTTGAAACGGATAGCAAGGTACGGGCGATTGCTTCGATAACGATAGATTCGTGTTTTGTCGTTCACGAAATTAAAGTGATCGACGGAAAAAACGGTTTATTCGTGATTATGCCCGGCAAAAAAGCCGCGGACGGTTCGTTTAAAGACGTTGCTCATCCGTTGGATCCGGAGACGAGAACGCTGATACAGGAAACCGTTCTCGGCGCGTACCGCCGGGCAAACGCGGCGGAATAAACCGCGCTTTTATCCGCTTATTATCGCTGATACGCGCGATTTATACGACCGACGCAAAACCGCCGCGCTTTTTTGCGCGGCGGTTTATGCGCGTTTTCTCCGCGCGTGGTACGTTTTTACGACTTATTTTTTATCGGAATTTTTCTTCATGAAGAAATCGACGAATTTCGGGCGGCGTTTCTTTTCGGGCGCCGGTTCGCCCGTCGGCGCTTCTATCGGCGTATCCGGTTCGAAATCGCGCTGTTCCGCGGCGGGATACGGCGCGTTCTGCGGCATGCCGTAACCGTTTACGGGTTGCTGCGCGCCGTAATACCTCTGCGCGCCGTTTTGCGCGACGTACTGCCCTTGCGTATTCCGCGTATTATTCTGCGACTCCGCGAAATCGGCGTAAAATGCGTTCTGTCCGGGCGCGGGCGCGGGAGGTACGCTCTGCGCCTGTTGCCGTGCGAATCCGCCGTTCTGCGGGGCGTAACCGCTTTGCGCGTTTTGCGCGGCCGCCGCTTCCTGCGAAGGAGTATAGCCGAAAGCGCGGTCGATTTTATCGGAGAGCGCCGCGGCGCGTTGCGCCGCCGACTGCATATCGTTCGTGCCGGTAATCGATTGTCCGCCCGAAGGGAAGCCCGTGGCGATAATCACCACTTCCACCTCGTCGGACATACTCTCTTCGATACACGCGCCGAAAATCACGTTTGCCGAATAATCGATGACGCCTTTAACGAGTTCTGCCGCCTGACATACTTCGTCAAGCGTTAAATCGTTGCCGCCCACCACGTTTAAAATCACGGAACTCGCGCCTTCGATGGTGGTGTTTAAAAGAGGCGAACAAATCGCGCAACGCACGGCGTCGGCTATGCGTTTTTCGCCTTTGGCGATGCCGATGCCCATATGCGCTACGCCGCGGTCTTTCAGCGTGGTGCGGACGTCGGCGAAATCGAGGTTGATCAGCGAAGGATTAACGATGAGTTCCGCAATGCCGCGTATACCCTGACGAAGCACTTCGTCCGCCACTTTCAGCGCTTCGGGGAAGGACGTGCCCTGTTTCACCACGCCGCGCAACTTGTCGTTGGGAATAACGATGATGGAGTCCACGTATTTCCGCAGTTCTTCCACCCCCGCAAGGGCGTAATCCATTTTTTTCTTGCCTTCGAACGAGAAGGGCAGCGTTACCACCGCCACGGTGAGTATTTTCATCTCCCGCGCGAGTTTTGCGATGACGGGCGACGCGCCCGTTCCCGTCCCCCCGCCCATGCCCGCGGTGATAAAGAGCAAATCGGTGCCTTTTAAGATTTGCTGAATCTGATCTTTGTTTTCCTCTGCGGAAAGTTTCCCCACCGTGGGATCGGCGCCCGCGCCTAAGCCTTTGGTAAGTTTTACGCCGATTTGTATACGGTTTTGCGCCAGCGAACGAGCCAGCACCTGATTATCGGTGTTGACTACGTAATATTCCGCGGCTTTCAAACCCGATTCGATTAAACGGTTGACGGCGTTTCCGCCCGCGCCGCCTACGCCGATTACTTTGATTTTGGCTACGCCGAACTGCCCGTCCTGCGCTTCCTCTTCCAAAGGAACGGACGTTTGCGTAAGTTCGCGCTCCTCCGTTTCGTCGTAAGTATAAAAATCTTCCGTCATGTTCTGTTTCCTCCGAATATATTAAAAAATTTCCGTATTCCCGCTTTGCTTTCCGTATCTTCCAAAGCGCTTTGCAGCGCGGATATACGCGAGGAATACGTGGGTTTATCGTAATAGGGAATCTCCGGAAATACCGTCTGCGTAACGCGGCACAGCCGGCGTTCCACATGCTCGGCGAGCCCTTTCACTTCCTGTAACCCCTCGCCGGTTAAATACAGGGGATTGCCGGAATCGCCCGCGATTTTTTTCGCGCCGTAATAGCGCTGAAAAAAATCGTCGGTCTTTTCGCATAACTCGTCCAACGCGCATTTGATGACGTCGTTGACGCGCTGCACGGGATAGGCGTTGCCGTCTGCGTCGCGCCAGAGCGCGTTTTTTTGTACCGCGCCGCCCGAAATATCGGCGGCGGCAAGCATTTCCTCCGCGCGGGAAAACTCAATGCCGAATTCCTGCATGAGCGCCGCCAGTATCTGCCCCGCGCCGCAATCGAAACTTTCCTGATGGACGATTCCGCCGCCGTACGCCACGGCTATGGCGGAAGAAACGTAACCGATATCCAGAAGCGCCGCGTACCCTTCGCGCGTTTTCGCGGGCAGCAGATACGCGGACTGCGAAAGCGCCTGCGGCAGATATTCTATCTGCGTAAATCCCGCGCAGGCAAACAACTTCTGTATCAGCCTGTAAAAACTTTCGCCGACGAAATAGTAACAAAGCGCGCCCGAAAGCATGGACGTTTTCGTTCCTACGATATCGGCGGCGGAAAAATACCGCCTGTTATCGCCGATTGAAAAATACATCGCCGATTGCTTTACGAATCTGCCGCTTTGCGCAAGTTCGTTCAGCCCCGAGGCGTACAGCGCTTCGATTTCCGCCGCGGTGATTTTTCTGCGCCTTTCGAACGAGAGCGTCTGCCCCTTGGTGCGCACGGTGAAAAACGGCGAAGGCACCGTTACGTAAATTTTGCGTACCGTTCCTTCGTACGAGGACAGCACACGGTTTAATACGCGAGTCGCCGCAGAAGTAAACGACGAAACGTCGAAAAAACCTTCCGTTCCGTATCCGTCGTAATTTTCGCTTTCGCTTCCGCGATAGACGAACGTGCCGTTCACTCCCCTGCCCCCGATGAGAAAGGTAAGAGTATACGACCGTATATCGAAAATCGCGACGCTTTCGTTTTTCATCTTTCGCGCTCCGTTTCGTTCGGCGGGATATGCCGCCTTCGTTCCCGTTTTTTATTGCGTTTTCGTTATTATACTACAAACGGAAAAAAAAGTCAATTAAATCGCGGAAATTTCCGCGCGCGGCAGGCACTTTTTCGTTCGTCGCGCTTCACCGCCTTCTTAATCGGGTTTATCCGCGGCAGCGCGTACGGATAAGGCGTTCTTCGATTTATCCGTCGCTGCGCTGATAATGCGCGGAACAATCGAGCGATACGTAAATCGTGCCGCAGGTGCGCTGAAAAAGCGTGAGTTCTTCGGCGTACGTTTTATACAACGCCGCCGCTTTTTCCTGCGGAAAAGAATCGGGAGCGTAGATCACGGCTTGTACCCCTTCGCGGAAAAAAACGGTGAGATAATCGTCCTGCGGGCGCGAAGTAGGTTTAACGAGTTCCGCTTTCGTTACGTTGCCGCGTATGCCCGACAACGAAAGATCGAGCGCGCGCAGAACGGAAAACACGGCCGTATCGGCAAAATTGCCCGCTCCGCTTTCTGCGCCTGCGCTTTCTTCCGCGCTTTTAATCCCCAGCACCGTAAGGTTGTCCGTTCCGTCGGCGCGATTCTTTTTCGATTCGCGTACGGAAAGAAGCGTTCCCTCGGCGGAATATATTGCGTAGTTTTCTCCGCGCGCCACGGCGTACGTTTCGATATCTTCCGTGGCGGTAACGATCAATCTGCCGGGATAATCTTTTTCGAAACCCGTCAGACGGAAATACGCAAAAGCGGCAATCGCCTCTTTTGCGGCGGCGTCGTCGGCTAAAATCGTACTCCGTTTCAGATACGCCTTTTCGAGTTGCGCTTTCAACTGCTCCGCCTCCGTTTCGGCCGCAGCGGAAACGTTATGCGTAACAAGCGTTACTTCTTCCACCCGATACACGGCGGAAACGCCTAAAAACGCCGCCGATAAAAATACGATGGCGGTGAGTAGAACGGTAACGATTTTTTTCGCTTTCATTTCTGCTTTTTTCCTTTTGTGTTTTATTTTACGGCGTATTTCGCGGGCGCTCGTTTCGCGGGTAACGCAGGTTCGCGGGTAGCGCAGGCTTGCGCAAGTATGCCGAGTGGTGCGCCGTGCAGGGCGCGTAAGACTTTCGTAGGACGTTTTACGCTTTCACGCGCCTGATCCGCGCGCCGAGCCCGCTTAATTTTTCGGAGAACAAAGCATATCCCCTGTCGATATGCGAAAGATCGAATACGTTGCTTTCGCCCTCGGCGTTAAGCGCCGCGATAACAAGAGCGGCGCCGCCGCGCAGATCGCTTGCCGTAACGCTTGCTCCGTGCAGTTTGTCTACGCCTCTTATCACCGCCGTTCTGCCGCGCACGGTGACGTCCGCGCCCATTTTTTTTAATTCGCCCGCGTATTTATAACGCGTTTCAAACAGATTTTCTTCCACCACCGTGGTGCCGCGCGCCGTGGCGGACAACGCCGTATACTGCGCCTGCAAATCGGTGGGAAAACCGGGAAACGGCAACGTCTGCACCAGCGAAGCGGATTTTAACCTTCCGCTGCTTTGCAATCTTATTTTATCACCTTTTACGGTGATTTTGCAACCGTTTTCGCGCAATTTATGCAAAAGAGCGGCAATATTTTCTTCCGTAACGCCGCGCGTTTCGATTTCGCCGCCGCAACACGCCGCCGCGATTAAAAACGTGCCCGCTTCGATTCTGTCTCTGATAGGCGTATACTCTACGCCGTGCAACGCTTTCACTCCCTCGATGATTACCGTGCCGCTGCCTGCGCCTTTTACCTTTGCGCCCATCGATAATAAAAAGTTTTGCAAATCGGCGATTTCCGGCTCTTTCGCGGCGTTCCTGATTACCGTTTCGCCCTCCGCTTTTACGGCGGCAAGCATGATGTTTTCCGTTGCCCCCACGCTGGGAAAATCCAGCAGAATATCGGCGCCGCGTATTTTATCGGCGCTGCAGATCACATAGCCGTTTTCCTCGATAATGGTAACGCCCAGGCGTTTTAAACCGGAAAGATGCAAATCGATGGGACGAAGCCCTATATCGCATCCGCCGGGATAGGAGATTTTTGCGCGGTGAAACCGCGTGAGCACCGAACCGAGCATAAATACAGAGGAACGGAGTTCGCGCGTAAGCGACGCGGGCAACTCGTGCGAAACCGCGTTTTTTCCGTCGATGATTACGCTGCCCTGCGCGCGCGTAATCACGCAGCCGAGTTCGCTTAAAATATGTAACATGTTCTCCACGTCGGAAATGGAGGGAACGTTATGTAATATTACTTTTTCGTCGGTTAAAACCGACGCCGCCAGAAGCGGCAACACCGCGTTTTTCGCCGCCTGAATTTCCGCCGCGCCGAAAAGTTTCAAGCCGCCCTGTACAATGAATTTATCCATAAGAAAAAAATCTCCTTATGTACTCATTGTATGAATGCGGCGGCTTTTTTGTTGCTAAGCGAGATTTTGTACAGCACTCCGAACGACGCCATCGTAACGATCAGCGACGTATTGCCCGAACTGATCAGCGGCAACGGAATGCCGGTAGGCGGAATGCAACCGCTGACTACCAGCGCGTTTACAAGCGTTTGCAATCCGTAAGTGAGCGTGATTCCCGAGGCGAGCAGAAACGAGAAAAAATCGGAAGATTGCGTCGCCGTTTTTATTCCGCGGAAGATGAGAAGGGCAAACGCGGCAAATAACAGCAGTATGCCGAAGAAACCCGTTTCTTCGCCGATTACGGCAAGAATAAAATCGCTTTCGGCAAACGGCAGAAACCGGTACTTCTGCCGCGATTGGAATATTCCCGTGCCGAACCAACCGCCGTTGCCCAACGCATAGAGCGATTGTATAAGTTGATACCCCTCCTCTTTGGGCGACGACCACGGGTCGATAAACGCGTTCAGCCTCAGCAGCCTGTACGGCTCGGCGATGATAAGCGCGGGAACGGCAAGCAGCGCGGGAACGGCAAGCATAAGAAAATATCTGAGTTCCGCGCCGCTTAAAAACAGCATGGCGAACGTCACCGCCGCCACAACCACCGTCACCGACATGTTCGGCTCGGCGATGATCAGCGCGCAATATCCGCCGCCTGCGGCAAGCACGGGCAACATGCCGCGGAACGTGCCGATTTTTTCCATATTGTCCGCCGCATACCCCGCGCAGAACGCCACGAGCGCGAATTTGGCGATTTCGGAAGGTTGCAAAGTGAACGAACCTATTCCTATCCAGCGCGTCGCGCCGTAATTGCTCCTGCCTACGCCCGGCACGAATACCAGCGCCAGAAGCGCCGCGGAAACAAAATAAAATATGTAGCGGAAAGGCTTTTTTCTCAGTTTCGTATAATCGAATTTTACGGCGAGAACAAGCGCGACTATTCCCGCCGCAAAACCTAAAAATTGCTTTCTGGCAAAGAAAAACGCGTCGCCGTATTGCACTTTGGCGGAATAATAACTCGCCGAATATACGAACAGCACGCCCGTCGCCGCCAGAATAACGGGCAGTACGATAAGCAGTATATCGCCGCGCGGCGGTTTTTCCGCCGCGCTTCGCCTTCCTGTAAAAAAATTATTCTTCCTCTTCTCCGCTACGGCGCCCCTGCGCACGGTCACAGTGGAAACAGCCGTCCGACTCATCGGAATTTGCGAAGATATTTCCTGAAACTTCCGCGCCTTTTGCATCTTCTGCCGCGTTTGCGGCGTTTGAGCCGTTTGCGGCGATTTCTTTCCCCGCGCCGTCTGAATTATCCGTTTCGTCCGCGGGTTTTTCCGCTTGTTCCGCGCGGCGTTCTCTTCGCGTTGTAAGTTCTTCGTTTTGCCATGCGCGGACAACGGAAACAAATGTATCACCCCTTTCTTCATAACTTGAAAATTCGTCGAAACTCGCGCTGGCGGGGCTTAAAAGCACCGTTTGCCCCGGCGAAGCGATAAGCCGCGCGATTTTTACGGCATAATCGAATTTCTCGGTAAGCGTAACGTTTCCGTACCCCGCGCGCATCGCGCTTTCCAACAGTTTAAAGGCGTTTTCGCCGTACAGCACGCACCGCACGACGCGCGTCGTTTTCAGCGCGGAAAAAAGCGGCGCGTAATCGTAGCCTTTGTCCTTTCCGCCGAGCAGCAGAACGGTATCGTTTTTCATGCACTGCGCCGCCCGAAGGGTTGAATCGACGTTTGTGCCCTTTGAATCGTCGATATACGTAACGCCGTCCACCGTTCCCGCGACTTCGATCCTGTGCGGCGCGCCTTTAAAATTTTGCAGCGCGGAACGTATCGCCTCGTTGCTCGCGCGCATGATTTTGGCGCAGGCGACAGCCGCCAGAGCGTTTTCGATATTGTGCTCTTCCGGCAAAGACAACGCGGAAAGCGGCACGACGCGCTCGCCGTTAAAACAAATGTCGCCGTTTTCCACGTAAGCGCCGTTTACTTTTTCGCGACGGGAAAACCATACGATTCGCGCTTTGGTTTTATCGGCGAACGTCCGCACGATTTCGTCGTCGCGATTCAGAACCGCGTACTCCGTTTCCGCGCAGTTTTTCAGCAGGCGACTTTTTAAATACACGTAGTTTTCCATGTTGTAATGTCTGTTGAGATGATCTTCCGAAATATTCAGCACCGCGGCGATATGCGGGCGCAGCGAAGAGAGCGTTTCTAACTGAAACGAAGATATTTCCGCCACTGCGACGTCGTTTTCGCTTAACTCGCGCCTGAGCAACATGGGCGTGCCGATATTGCCGCACGCTTTCGCCGTCTTTTTATCCGCCGTTAATATATCGGCAATCATGCTTACCGTGGTGGTTTTTCCGTTTGTGCCCGTCACCGCGATTATGCAGCATTTCAGATATCGCGCGGCTAATTCCGTTTCGCCGATTACCGCCTTTTTACGACGCCTGAACGCCACCGCAAGTTTATGATCGACGGGAATTCCCGGACTTAATACCAGCGCGTCGCATTTTTCAAGCATATAGGGCAGATCCTCTTCCCTTACGCTTTTCGCGCCTTTTTCCACCAGCGCGTTTACCGCGCGTTGCACCGCGCCGCCGCGCACGTCGTCGTACACAAACACTTCGGCTTGCTTTGAAAGCAGGAAATCAGCCGCCGCCACGCCCGAACGCGAAAGTCCGAGCACCAGAAAACTTTGGTATGCGGGATACATTCATTCACCTCTTTTTTCGCTTTTTCCCCTTTCGCGTTTTTTTCGCCGCTTGTTTTTTCGCCGCTTGTATGATGACGCGATTCGGGAATTCCGCTGCGGACAGGTCTATAAAAAAGCAAGCGCGAAAAGCCCCGCGAGAGAGGTAATCGCGGCGTAGGCGAAAGAGATTTTGCATTCCGAATAGCCTTTTTGCTGAAAATGGTGATGTACGGGCGCCATCAGAAAAATTCTTCCGCCTTTCGTCGCTTTATAATATATGACTTGCGCAATCACCGTTATGACGGAAACCACAAACATTATTCCCACGATCGGCACGTACAGCGCGTTGCCCGAAAACACAGACGTCGCCGCGGCGAATCCGCCCAGAGAAAGCGAACCCGTATCCCCCATAAACACGCTTGCGGGCGACGTATTGAACAGCAGAAAACCAAACAGCGAAGCCGCCAGACAAAAACAGAGCAGCGCGAGCGCGTCCGCCGGCGCCGCGTAAGACGTATTTTTCGACCGCTGAATTGCGATAATCAAGCCGAAAAAAATAAAGTACGCCGCGCCCGTGCCGCCCGCCAGCGCGTCTAACCCGTCGGTTAAATTTACCGCGTTTACCAGAGCGAGAAACACGAACGCCGCAAGCGGCACGATAAAAACGCCCGTCTGTATCTGCCGCTGCGTGAACGGCAGACGCAATGCGGTTAATTCCGCCTTGTAACAATATATCCCCGCCAGCACCGCCGCAACGCTTTGAAATATGATTTTCTGATACGCCTTCAACCCGAGATTGTTCTTTCGTTTTATTTTAATAAAATCGTCTAAAAAGCCCACGGCGGCATACGCCAGCCCCAGAGCAAGCGCCGCTACAAAACGCCTGTCCGACCCGTCGCCGAAAAGACAAGCCGATATTAACGCGGCAAAAATAAAAGAAAGTCCGCCCATCGTGGGCGTTCCCGACTTTTTTTCGTGTTCCTTTACATAACTTAAAATGTTCTGCCCCGCTTTGAGTTTTTTCAGCACGGGCAGAAGCAATTTGCAAAACAGCGCGGAAAGTATAAAGGCTGATATCGCCGCGAGAACGTACGTTTTCATTTTTCTCCCTGTATACGGCGGAAAGCGCCGCTTTTACGTTGATTTTTCCCCTTTTTTAATTTGCGCCGCACGCTGAAAATTTATGTACTTTTTCCGCGTTCCGCCGCAACGTTTCCGCCCTGTTTCTTCTACCCTTTTTCCCCCGCGATTTTCGCGGCGATCGCCTCGCGTACCGCCGTTTCGTCGTCGTATTCGTATTTGATGCCCATGATTTCCTGCGTTTCTTCGCCGCCTTTACCCGCAATCAGCAGAATATCCCCTTTTTTTAAAAAATTCACCGCGTAAAAAATCGCCTTTTTCCTATCGGACATGGCTACGTAATTTTCGGAAAACCGCCTGTGGCCCGATTCGATTTCGCGTAATATATCCGCAGGGTCTTCATAGCGCGGATTATCGGATGTGAGATAGGAAAAATCCGCCATTTTCGCCGCAATCGCACCCATCTGCGCGCGTTTGCCTCTGTCGCGGTTGCCTCCGCAACCGAACAGACAGTACAACTTTCCCTTGCAGAAAGGTCTGAGCGCCGAAAGCGATTTTTCCAGTCCGTCGGGCGTATGCGCGTAATCGATGAAAATTTCCGCGCCGGAAACGCCGCGCACGCGCTGCAACCTGCCGCGCGGTAAACGCGCCGTTTTTAGTCCTTCCGCAATAGCCACCGAATCCACCCCGAGCGCAAACGCGCAACTTGCCGCCGCCAGCGCGTTATACACGTTATGCCGCCCCGTAAGCGACAGATTAACGCGGCACAACCGATCGGATAAATTCAGCAGAAATTTACTGCCCGCAACGCTTTCGTCCGTGATTACGGCAAATACGTCCGACGGGTTTTCCAACCCGTACGTGATTACTTTTTCGCCGTTTTTTTGCGCCCGTTTTGCAATGTTACGCCCCGTTTCGTCGTCGGCATTGATTACGAATACGCCGCCTTTTTTTACGTTCTCGCTCTGAGGTTCTCCTGCCGTTTCCGTTTGTTTTGCCGTTTCGTTTCCGCCTTTGTTGCCGCCTTCGTTTTCTACGCTTTTTTCACACTCGGAAAAGAAAAATTTTTCTTTCGTTTTTTTATAGGCGGACATCGAGCCGAAAAAATCGAGATGATCCTGCGAAAAATTGGTAAATATCCGCGCGGCGAAAGGAATTCCCGCCGTTTTTTCGTAATGCAGCGCGTGTGCGGAAACTTCCATGCATACGTCGGTGACGCCCGTTTTTTTCATATCGTAAAAAACTTTATGTAAAAACGCCGGGTCGGGCGTGGTGAGCGCGGGATCGATTTTTCTGCCCGCGTAAAAGATTCCCGTCGTGCCGATAACGCCCGAAGTTTTGCCCGCGCAATCGAAAATGGAAGAAAGAAGGTACGTGACGGTGGTTTTTCCGTTCGTACCCGTTACGCCCGCCACCCGCATTTTTTCCGCCGGATTGCCGTAATACGCGCCCGCCGCCAGAGCGAACGCTTTTCTGGTATCGGAAACGACGATCTGCGGCGGCGCGGCGAAAGTATCCGCAAGAGTAAGCGGCGTCGGCGTTACGATTGCTCCCGCACCGCGTTCCGCCGCCTGCGCGGCGAATTGTCTGCCGTCGAGATTGCCGCCGGTCAGGCAAAAAAACGCTTCGCCCCTTTTTACGTATCTTCCGTCGCACGAAACGCCCGTAATATCCTTTTCCGAATCGTTTTTTCCCGCCAAAAGCGCGCCGCCCGTGCATTTTATCAGATCTTTCAACCGCATTTTACCGCTCCTCGCCGTATTTACCGCTTTTTGTCTTTTTCCGCGCCGTTATTAAACTATCCGTCCGTGCCGCCCGACAACCGTGCAAAGTCGTCCGTGCGATTTCCGTTTTATTCTATTTTATTCCGCGGCGGCGCGGGGTATGTTTTTCATATCGATAATCGAAAGAAAAATTTCTCGTGCGCAAGGCGCCGCCACCACGCTGCCGTAATACGCGCCCTGCGGTTCGTCCGCCACCACAAGAGCAAGGTACTTCGGCGCGTTTGCCGGAAAAAATCCCACAAACGAAGAAACGTATCTGCCCGTGGCGATATGACCGTTTTCGTACTTTTGCGCCGTACCTGTTTTACCCGCCACGCGGTATCCTTCGATATACGCCTTTTTGCCGCTCCCCTTTTCCACCACGCCTTCAAGCATCGACGAAAGCGCTTCCGACGTTTCTTCGCTTACCGTGCGGTTTTTGAGTTTCTTTTCGTTTTGTTGCAACACGTAGCCGTCGCTTGCGTATATTTCCTTTACAAGATGCGGCTCGTAATAATATCCGCCGTTTACGCTCGCCGCCACGGCGCAGGCAAGTTGCAGAATCGAAACGGCTATCGTCTGCCCGAAACCGATACGCGCCAGATCGCAGTTCCGCACCGCCGTTTCCGCAAGCAGCATGCCCGAAGCCTCGCCGCCGTAATCGATTCCCGTCGTTTTGCCGAAGCCGAACGCGTTAAGATAATCGTAAAACGTCTCTTTACCGAGCGACAGCGCAATATCCGTAAAACACGGGTTGCAACTGTTGTTCAACGCCTCCGCCAGCGTCTGATTGGAATGTTTGCCGTTAGCGTGATTACTCCAACATTTCACCGTCGTGCCGTCCACCTGCCGCGTTCTGCTGCTGGAAAACACGTGCGTAGGCGAAAACGCCGCCTGATTGCCGCGCTTCCATTCTTCTAAATCCGCCGCCGAAGTAACCACTTTAAACGTGGAACCCGGTTCGTATATATCGCACACGACGCGGTTACGCGACAGCGCGTTCAGAAGCGATATATCGTCGCGCGGAACGTTATTCAAATCGTACGAAGGCACGCTTGCCATCGCCAGCACTTCGAAGGTGTTCGGATCAAGTACGATACATTCCGCGCAGTCGGGGTTATATTGCCGCGCCATGCGTTTCAATGCGCTTTCCGTTGCCGTCTGTATTCCCGAATCGATCGTAAGTCGCAGATTATAGCCGTTTTCCGCCGGTTTGTACGCCGCCGCGGCGCCGTTTAACCGCACGCCGACAAGATCGGTTTCGTACAGCAGTTCGCCGTTCGTTCCGCGCAGATAAGCGTCGTAATATTTTTCTATCCCCGCCGCGCCCGCGTTATCGGACGAGGTAAAGCCAAGAACCTGGCATAAAAGTTCGTTTTTGGGATACGTTCTGTTATTGTCGCGCGAAAAATACACGCCGTCGAGCGATAGTTTTTCCAATCGTTCCGCCGCCGCTTTATCCACCTTTCGGGCAATCGTTATTTCCGAAGCGCGCTTTCCCGTGAGTTTCTGATAAATTTCTTCGTAGGGCGTTTCCAGCGCTTCGGCAAGTTTTTTCGCCGTGCTCTCAACGTCCTTCACCGCGTTGGAACGCGCGAACACCGTAAACGCCGTGGCGTTATCCGCCAATATTTCGCCGTTTCTGTCCGTCACCAGACCGCGCTCCGCCACCACGGGAATTTCGCGCGTCCACTGATCCATCGCCCTGCCCGCGAGTTCTCCGCTCCACGCTATCTGCACGTAAAAAAAACGCGCGCATAAAATGCAAAAAAGAAAGGTTATCGCCATACATACGGCAAATAACCTCTTTCGTAAAACGGATACCGAATAATCGTTTTTTAAATGTCTGATAACCGTTTCTCTCCTTTTATTCTTTTTTTCCTCTTCCGCATGCGCTTCGACTTTGTCTTCGACTGTCAGTCAATCCTGCCCGTTTTATTCTTTTGTCCAGCCGTTCTGCGCCGCCCAGCGTGCGATGGCCTCGTCGCTTGTTTCCGCTTCGATTCTTTCCGCCAAGGCGCGGGTTTCTTCCGCCAGTTCCGCTTTCTGCGTTTCCAACGCGATAAGTTCCGCGCCCTTCGCGCCCATAATCCGCGTATTGATGCCGATTATGGTAAGCATCAGCACCACCAACGCGGCAAACGCCGCGATCAGCGCTTTCGCCGCCGAGGTAAGCGAATACGTCTCCGCCTGACTTACCTGCGCCGCCGCTTCTTCCGCTTGCTTTTCAACGCGTTGAACAACCGTCTGCGCCGCCTCGTTTACGGGCGCCGCGAATTCAGTCGCCGTATATTCGGGAACCGACGCCACCATTCTGCGGAACGTTTCCGCGCCGAACAATTCTTTCTGACTGCCGGTAAGCGGAACGCTTTTTCCCCGCCCGGTCGTTTCGGTATCGGCGCGCGCCGCGGGCGTTTGCGTTTCTTCGGGGGAAACGATCGGTTGCGACGAAAATGCGGGCGTTTGCGGCGCCGCTTTTTTTTCTTCCGCGCTTTCGAACGTTTCGGCAAGTTGCGTTTCTTCCGCATTTTGCAAACGCAGATATCTTTCGCGGATCTGTTCGTTATGCCGCCGCGCTTCTTCCGTTTGTAAATCGTCGATCCTCTGTTTTTCCCATACCGTAGTCATTGCCGTTCCCTCTTCTAACGTTTTTTCGTTTTTTTCTTAACTTTCCCTTCTTTTTTAGTCTTTTGCGAAACTTCCGCAATACGTTTATCGGGCGCGTTATTGTTTACTCCGCGATTCGTTCCGCCACGCGCAGTTTCGCGCATTTGCTCCGCGAATTGTATTTTACTTCCTCTTCGCCCGCCGTAACGGGCTTTTTGGTAATGATTTTAATCTCCTGTTTTTTGCCGCAAACGCACACGGGCAGGTTCTTAGGGCAGGTACACGGCGTTTCCATAAATTTAAAGGCCTCTTTCACCGCCCGATCTTCCAGAGAATGAAAGGTGAGAATCGCTATTCTTCCCCCTGTTTTCAGCCGCCGCGTCAGGCCGATCACCAGTTCGTACAATCCGTCGAGTTCGCCGTTCACTTCGATGCGTATCGCCTGAAAAGTTTTTCTTTCGCACGGAGCGCCGAAACGGAATTTTAAGGGAATACTGTTTTCTATTACCTGAGCCAGTTCGCCGCAGGTTTTCAGAGGTTTGACCGCCCTTGTTTTTACGACGTTTGCGGCTATCTGTTTTGCAAACTTTTCTTCGCCGTACTCTCTGATGATTTTGTAAAGCCGTTCTTCGGAATACGTATTCACCACCGTTTCGGCGGTGAGCGACGCGCTTACGTCCATGCGCATATCGAGCGGCGCTTCTTTCGCCCGATACGAAAAGCCGCGCTTTTCATCGTCGATCTGATGCGAAGATACGCCGTAATCCAGAATCGCTCCGTCCAGTTTCTCCACGCCCTCTGCCTGCAATACGCGCGCATAATCTTTATAATTTGCTTTATAAAGCGAAAACCTGCCGTTAAACGGAGAAAGGCGCTCTTTTGCCGCCGCGAGGGCTTCGTCGTCGAGATCGGTGGCGATCAGCCTGCCGGAAGGCGACGTGCGCTTTAATATTTCGTAAGAATGCCCCCCGCCGCCCACCGTGCCGTCGAAGTAAATTCCCCCGTCTTTCAGGGCGAGATTTTCCATGCACTCTTCGAGCATCACCGGGATATGTGAAAATTCCTGCATTTTTACGCCGCCTTTTTACGAGGATTTTTAAATGCCGAGTTTTTTCAGTTCGGCGTCGTAATCGACGTTCTCGGTGTAGGCGCGGTATTTCTCCGCCGCCCAGATTTCAAGGCGCTTTCCTCTGCCCACCGTTACGATGTCCTTTTTTATGCCCGCTATCTGCCTGAGTTTGGGCGGCAACGTCACTCTGCCCTGCCCGTCCTCCTCCGCGGGATAAATGCTGCTGAACACCATAAGCGAAATGGGGTTGGCTTCCGAAACGCGCTCTTCCGCAAGGGAAGATAACGTTTCTTCCAGCACGCTGTCGGGAAAAAGGCAGATACTGCCTGAAAGTCCGCGGACGAAACTGCACGTCTTTTCGGGATACGTTTCCAAGCCCTTTTTAAACTTGGCAGGTATCCTGAAACGCCCTTTGTCGTCAACCTGATGTTCGTATGAGCCGAAAAACAGCGCGTCCATTGACTTCCTCCCTTTTTTAAAGTTTACACGCCAATTATACGACCATTTTTAACCACTGTCAACTATTTTTCAGGATATTTTTTACTTATTAAGTATCTTTTTGGGAAAATTGACCACTTTTGCCCCGTTTACGACAAAGCGTCCGCAAACGAATGTTCGTAAAACATTTTATTTTTTTGCGCGCCGCTGCCCAGAAACAGCACTTTTCCGTCGGACGAGACGTATTTTCCGGCGTCGGGGGCGAAAGTGGTTACCGCGGGGCGGGCATACGCGTTCTTTTGTGCTTCTTTCTCCGTTTTCGCCGCGCGCTCCGCCTCGTCGCAGGCAATCGCCGCCGAAGCGGAAAGAGTTTGTTCTATGCGGCGGGAAAGATTTTCCGTGCCGTCGAATACGGGGCAGGCGTAAAAGTTTCCGATTGCTTTTTTTACGTGGGCGTAATGCGTGCACCCCAGCACTACAAACGAAAAACGCCGTTTGGGCAGTTCGGCGGTATACAGCGATTCTTCCGCCGCCGCCTGCGTATCTTCCACTTTTCCCGCGAGAAAATCGCACGGATACGAAAAAAAGCGCGCGGCGGGATACATGCTTTCCGCACGGCGCATAAGCGCGGCGAACGCGGCGCTTTGGTGGGTGGCGCGGGTGACGAGCACTAAGCCGTCGCCGCCGCATTTTCCCGCCGTGAGCACGGGCGGATACGCGCCCAGCACGGGAAAGGAAAACGTTTTGCGCAGAACTTTTCCCGCGCACGCCGTGGCGGTATTGCAGGCAAGCGCCAGAACGCGCGGCGCGTATGCGGATAATTCCTCGGCGGCGGAAAGCACGTATCGCACGATGACGTCTTCGGGCAGGTTGCCGTACGGCGCGCGGTCGTTGTCGCCGTAATAGATGAATTTTTCATCGCTCATTCTTCTGCGGCAGGCAAAGAGTACGTTAAGCCCGCCGATACCGCTGTCGAAAAGCGCGGCGGACGAATAAAACGGAGAGTCGGCGGCGTTGCCGCCGTAATTACGCGGCGCAGTCGTTCTGGTTGAACGATTGCCGTCCTCCGCGCCGCAGAAAACGCGCGGCGAAGAAAAATTTTTGCGATTTTCTCCGATTTTCATAAATTACCCCCTCAAAAACAGTTTACAATACTTTACTTTTATGCTAAAATAAACTACGCAATTCGTAAAAATAAGCGGCTTGCGCCTTTTGCGCACCGCATTAACGAACAGCCAAAGTTACAGTAACAATTTACAGAGCAAGGAGAAAGTCATGCCTAATATCAAGTCCGCAAAGAAAAGAGTTCTGGTTGCAGAAAAGAAAGCCGCCGCGAATAAGGCGGTGAAAACGCAGATGAAAACGCAGGTGAAAAAATTCCTCGCCGCCGTAGAAGCCGGCGATAAGGAAAACGCGAAAAAAGTGTATTCCGAAACCGTTTCCGTTATCGACGCCACCGCGTCGAAGGGCGTTATTCACAAGAACTGCGCGAACAACAAGAAAGCGAAACTCGCAAAGAAACTGGAAGCAATGGCGTAACGCGCCTTTTTCCTTATTTCTTATTTTTATCTATATATGAATATGCGGTTCTGCCGTTTGGTAGAACTGCTTTTTCGTACGACGATTCGTTTAACGGATAAGCGGTTCCCACGGTAATTCCGCTGCCTGTCGGCATGTTCTCCGCCTGTTTTCTCCCCTCTTTTTTCCCGTTTGGTTCACGGAAAAAGGCGCGGGAGAATTTTTTTTTGCATCTTTTTTGCAAAAGGTTGTAAAAATGCCCGTGAAACGTTTGACAAAAGGAAGTAAAACGAATATAATCTTATCCGTCGGTTTATTTTAACTAAACTTTGTGTTTATTATTACAAAGAAAAGCGCGCCGCGCGGTTAAACGCGCGGAAAACGCGAAACCGACAAGGGAAAACAACGATGGATCTCGGCGAAAAAATAAAGCGGATGCGGCATCAGAAAAACCTTACGCAGGAAGAACTTGCCGACAGGTGCGAACTGACGAAAGGCTACATTTCGCAACTGGAGAACAATTTAAACAGTCCCTCTATCGCCACGCTTACCGATATCTTAGCGGCGCTGGGCAGCAATCTTTCCGAATTTTTCCGCGAGGAAAAGGGCGAAAAAGTTGTGTTTACGCAAGAGGAATTTATCGAAAAGGAAGAAAACGGCGTTATTTTCCGCTGGCTGATTCCCAACGCGCAGAAGAACATGATGGAACCCGTTTCGATTGAACTCGCCCCCGGCGCTTCCACTGCGGAAGACTTTCCGCACGAGGGGGAAGAATTCGGCTTCGTCACCGAAGGAAGAATCGCCGTGCGCCTGGGCAAGAAAGAGTACCTATGCAAAAAAGGCGAAGCGTTTTATTATTCCGCTTCCCTGCCCCACGCCGTAATCAACCGCGGCAAAAACGCCGCGAAATTTTTGTGGATTTCCACGCCTCCCAACTTCTGATTTTTTAGCGGAGATTTTACCATGGACAAAAATACTGCTCACATCATAGAACTTACCGGCGTATCGAAATCGTACGACGGCGCTACCGTAATCGATAATATCGGTTTTTACGTACGCAAGGGCGAGTTCGTAACGCTGCTCGGTCCTTCGGGCTGCGGCAAAACCACCACGCTGCGTATGATAGCGGGGTTTGAAATGCCCGACGAAGGGAAAATTTTACTCAACGGCGAAGATATTTCCGCGTTGCCTCCCAACAAACGCCCCGTAAACACGGTGTTTCAGAAATACGCGTTGTTTCCCCACCTCAACGTGTTCGACAACGTGGCGTTCGGCTTGAAATTAAAGCGCACGGAAATAACGTACGTCGATAAAAAAGGCAATACCAAAACCAAACTCGTACCCTTAACTAAAGCCGAAATCAAAGAAAAGGTGAAAAACGCGCTGGACGTGGTGGATCTGGCAGGGTTTGAAAAACGCTCCATCTCCACCCTTTCCGGCGGACAGCAACAACGCATCGCCATCGCGCGCGCCATTATTAACGAGCCTGAAATTCTTCTGCTCGACGAGCCTCTGGGCGCGCTCGATTTAAAAATGCGTAAAGAAATGCAACTGGAACTGAAAGCCATGCACCGTCGCCTCGGCATTACCTTTATTTACGTTACGCACGATCAGGAAGAGGCGCTTACCATGTCCGATACGATTATCGTTATGTCCGACGGACGTATTCAGCAAATCGGCACGCCCGAAGATATTTACAACGAGCCGAAAAACGCGTTCGTAGCGGACTTTATCGGCGAAAGCAACATCTTTACGGGCGTGATGCCCGCGGACAACGTAGTGCGATTCTGCGGAAAATCTTTCCCCTGCGAAGACGGCGGCTTTGAAAAAGACGAACCCGTGGACGTGGTGGTGCGCCCCGAAGACGTGAAAATAGTAAGCGAAAGCGAAGGGCAACTGAAAGGCAAAGTCACCTCGGTGGTGTTTAAAGGCATTCACTATCAGATTCTCGTGCAATGCGGCAGGTATGAGATAGAGGTACGCAGCACCGCCGCGCCCGCCGCAGGCGAAAAAATCGGGCTCTGCGTCGCCGCGGACGGCATACACGTAATGAAAAAAGTTTTCCGCGTCAACCGCTTTACGGGCGTGATTACCAAGCGCAACACCGTGGAATTCGGCGACGGCGAATTCGATTGCGACGTAACGCAACTGTACAAGGGTTCTCACCTCGACGAAGAAGGGTATCTGATTACGGCGAAAGGCGAAAAATTAGATCTGACGGGTACGGAAGTAAACGTGGAAGTGGGCTTGCACGACATTACGATGAGCGACAATCCCGAAGAGGGAGGCGCGTTGGGGCATATCATCTCGCTCATTTACAAGAGCGAATACTACCGCTATATCGTACGCACGGAGAACGAGGAAGATTACGTTCTGGCGTGCGAGGATTTATGGAACGAAAACGATCTTGTCAGCCTTGTGATTCCCAAAGACAAAATTCGCCTTACCTTAAAGGTCGCGGAGGATAAAGTATCATGAAAAAAGTTCGCTTTTCGCGGAGTTTTCTGGCGATTCCCTACGCGCTGTTTATGGCGGTGTTCGTGGTGATTCCCCTGTTTTTCGTGTTGTATTACGCTCTGCGCGACGACGTAACGGGAAGGCTCACTTTCGGTAATTTCGTAACGTTTTTCACCACGCCCGTTAATTTACGCGTGGCGGGAAGAAGTTTTTTCATCGCCTTTTTAAGCACGATCTCCTGCCTTTTAATCGCCTATCCCGTAGCGTATATCATAGCGCGGTGCAATCTGAAAAACAAGTCCGCTCTGCTTTTGATTTTTATCGTGCCGATGTGGGTGAACTTCGTACTCCGCATCAACGCGCTGAAAGAATTGCTCAGTTGGATGGGGCTGATCAACCGATCGGCGGGCTGGGATATTTTCAACACCGTGCTGGGTATGGTGTACGACTTTCTGCCCTTTATGATTCTGCCTATCTACACCACTATTTTAAAGATAGACAAAAGTTATCTGGAAGCGGCGCGCGATTTGGGCGCGAACAAAGCGAAAACCTTTCTGCGCGTTACTCTTCCCCTTTCGAAAGCGGGCATTTTAAGCGGCGTTTCCATGGTGTTTCTGCCCTCGATGACCAATTACGTGGTATCGAACTGGATGACGAACAACAAGGTGACGATCATCGGCGGCTTTATCGACTTTGCGTTTTTAAACGACAGTTGGGGGCGCGGCAGCGTAACGGCGATTGTGCTTTTAGCGTTGATGTTCCTCTTTACCTATTTGACGGGCGGGTTTAAAAACGAGAACGGCGCGGCGAAAGGCAAGGCGCTCTGGTAAGAGGTGAACGCAATGAAAAAAACGGCGAAAATTTTAAAAATCGTATTTATTCTGCTGGTTATCGCGTTCATTTACGCGCCGATCGTGCTTTTAACGGTGTATTCGTTCAACGAGAGCACGTCCATCAGAACCTGGACGGGTTTTTCGTGGAAACACTACGAATATTTCTTTAACTTTTCAAACGATCCCCTGCCCGTCGTGCTATCCACGCTGCTTCTGGCAATCATCGTGGCTACCCTTTCCACACTGCTGGGAACGACGGGCGCTATCGGCATTTACTATTCGAAAAAGAAAACGTCCTCCGTTCTTTCGGGCGTAAATCAGATTCCCGTTATCAACGCGGACGTGGTTACGGCGATTTCGTTCGTTCTTCTTGTGGTGGCGCTGAATATCGATAAATCCACGTTTATTCCCCTCGTTCTGGGGCAGACGGCGCTTTGCACGCCGTTCGTGGTGCTCTCCGTCATGCCCAAGTTAAAGCAGATGGACAACAGTTTATACGAGGCGGCGCTGGATTTGGGCGCCACGCCCGCCAAGGCGCTGTTTTCCGTTATTATTCCTCAGATTCTGCCCGGTATTATTTCGGGGTTTTTACTCGCCGTTACCCTCTCGCTGGACGATTACGTGATTGCGGCGTATACCAAACCCGATACCTTCCATACCATCAGCACGCATATCTATTCGCTTACGAAGGGAAAGAAAGCGCCTATCGTAAAAGCGTCGTACAGGGCTTTTACCGCCGTGGTATTTATATTTATCGTAATCTCGGTAACCGTTGCCAACGTGATTGCCGTAAAAAAATCGAAAAAAAACGAAAATAAAGGAGAAAAAAATTCATGAAAAACGCACTTTCCGCAAAAAAAATACTCTCCGTCGCTCTGGCGGCTACGACGTGCGCGGCGGCGCTGCCCTCTTTGGCTTCTTGCAGTAAAACCCCGGTTTTGCGCATCGCAAGTTGGGAAGAATATATCGACGAAGGCGACGAAGAAAACAACCCCATGGTGCAGGACTTCGAAGCGTGGTACGAAGAACAGACGGGAAACAAAATCAAAGTAAAATACGTTCCCCTCGACGACAACGAGACGATGTACAATAAAATCAGCATAGGCGAACAATACGATTTACTCTGCCCTTCGGAATATATGATCATGAAGTTGCAGGCGGAAGATAAACTTGAAAAATTCCCCGAATCGTTCTTCGATACCTCGGTGGAAACCAATTATTACGCCAGAAACGTTTCGCCGTATATCGATAAAACGTTTGCCGAAGGAAAATTCACGAACGGCGAAAGTTGGAAGGATTATGCCGCGGGATATATGTGGGGCACCACGGGTTTTGTGGTAAAGCCCGAGTATACCGCCGAAGCGCAATACTGGAACGTCGTAAAAAATCACGGCGCGAAAGCCACGGCGAAAAACAACGTGCGCGATTCGTACTTTATGGGACTCGGCATGTACTACGACGCGCAACTTTCAGGCGGTGCTCTGACGAATGAGGAATTTATCGCCGCGATAGCGGATAAGATGAACGATACTTCCGAAAGCACGATGAACGCCGTAAAAACGCTGCTTACCGAGGTGAAAACAAGCGGCGTACGCTTTGAAACGGACGACGCAAAAGACGAAATCATCGCGGGCGAATACGACGTTTCGTACCAATGGAGCGGCGACGCCGTGTATATTCTGGACCTTGCGGAAGAAGAAAACAATCTTGCGCTCGATTACGTGATTCCCTCCCTTGCTTCCAATCTGTGGTTCGACGGCTGGGTGATGATGAAAGGCGCAAACGTAAACGCCGCCGCCGCGTTCGTCAACTTTGTTTCCAAGCCGGAAAACGCCGTGAGAAACAGCGATTATATCGGCTATACTCCCTGCGTGGGCGGAGAAGCGGTATTTAATTATTTTGCGGAAAAGTACAGCGCGGCAGACGGCGCGGCTGAAAGCGTAGTTGATTACGATTTAAGTTATTTCTTTTCCGCAGACGGTAATCATAACGAAAATTACGTATTGTCCGTGCCCGAATCGCAGTTGAAACGCCAACTTTTCGCACAGTTCCCCGACGAGAAAACGATTAAACGCCTTGTGGTGATGCGCTACTTCGACGCGGCGACGAACGACCGCGCCAACAGTTTATGGAGCGAAGTAAGCGCCGCCAAGTAAACGCTTTTGACCTATACCGTAACGTCAACCGCCGCGCGTACAAAATAAGCACGCGCGGCGGAATTTTTTTATAACGTTCTGTCGATTTTTTAGCGTAATAACCGTGAAATAACGATTTTTTACGCTTTTTTCTTTGTTCCGGCTTATTTTTCGGCGTATTTCGCCGTTATACGCTTGACAAAAAGTAAATAAACGAATATAATGATAACAATACGGAAGCGAAATCTTTCGCTATGAAAAGGAAAAAGCAAATGCAAAAATTCAGCGGTTGTCTCCAAGCCGAAAATAAGCAGAGCGAAAAACGGCACGTTGCCTGCCGTTCTCTTTATTACCGCTTTATGTGCGCGATACGATTTTCGTACCGCTATTTTGCTTTTTGTCGATATATAACGCGCTCCGTTCCGGCACGGCGTTGATTCCGTAATTATTTCAAACGGCTTTCAGACGGTTTCCCCTACGGTGCGGAAATCGTTTATTTTTTATTTTGCTTTTTTCGCTGAAGAAAAGCGCCCCCGGACAAAACAAAAACCACACACGGCGAGGTAAAACATTATGAACGAACTGGAAGAAAACAGAAAAATCATCGACGGCATCGATAAGCAGATGGCGGCGCTGTTCGAAGAGCGCATGAACGCGGCGAAAGCGATTGCGCGATACAAAAAGCAACGCGGCTTAAACATTCCGGATAAATCGCGCGAAGCCGAAGTGATTCAAAAGAATTCCGCCTATGTGAAAGACGCGGAAATACGCGAATACTACGTAAATTTTCTTGAGTCCGTTATGAGTATATCGCGCGCGTTGCAATCGCGCGAAACCGACGGTTTAAAAGTGGCGTACAGCGGCACGGAAGGCGCGTTTGCGTATTTTGCCGCAAAAAAAGCGTTCCCTTCCGCGCGGCTTTTTTCGTGCGGAGATTTTTCCGAAGCCTATCACGCCGTAGAGCGCGGCGAATACGACTGCACCGTTCTGCCTATCGAAAACAGTTACGCGGGCGACGTAAGCGTGGTGATGGATCTTGCGTTTTCGGGCAGTTTATACGTAAACGCCGTAGTGGAAACGGACGTAACGCATAATCTGCTCGTAAAAAAAGGCGCGGACGCCGATAGAGTAAAAACCGTGGTTTCCCATCCGCAGGCGCTGGAACAGTGCGCCGATTTTATCCGCGAACGCGGCTATAAAACGATGGAATTTTCCAACACCGCTCTCGCGGCGAAATATGTTGCCGAAGAATGCGACGATACCTTTGCGGCGATCGCTTCCGCGCACGCCGCCGAAGTGTTTCCGCTGGACGTGGCCGTGCGCGGAATCAATGCTTCGCGCAGCAACACAACGCGTTTCGCCGTATTTTCGCGCGTGCAGAATATGCCGTCCCCTACCGATTCCGACGATTCGTCGCATTTCATTCTGGTATTCACGGCGAAAAACGAGGCGGGTTCTCTGGCGCAGGCGCTGAACATCATCGGCGCGCACGATTACAACATGCGCACCCTCACCAGCCGCCCCATGAAAAAACTTTTGTGGAACTACTATTTCTACGTGGAAGCGGACGGCAATATCGCCACGGAAAACGGCAAAGCCATGTTGCGGGAACTTTCCGCAGTGTGCGCGCAACTCAGACTTGTGGGCACGTACAGATAACGCTTTACAAAGAAATTTTAACCTGCACCATACGGGAGAAAACCTATCCATACGGGAGACAGCCTATCCATAAGGGAGACAGCCTATCCATAAGGGAGAAAACCTATCCATACGGGAGACAGCCTATTATGATATTACGCGTAAAAACAAAAACGGGGGAATACGAAGTAACCGTCCGGCGCGGCGCGCTTTGCGCAAACGACGCGTTTAAAATTCCGCGCGGCGGAAAAACGCTGATCGTAACGGACGACGGCGTACCCGAATCTTACGTAAAAACGGTTTCGGCGCACTTCGACTTGCCCGTGCCCGTGGTTCTGCCGCAGGGCGAACGGAGCAAAAATACGGATAATTACCTTCTGCTTCTTCGCACGATGACGGAACGCGGCTTCACGCGCCACGACAGAGCGGTGGCGGTGGGCGGAGGCGTCGTGGGAGATTTATGCGGTTTTGCCGCCGCAACGTATATGCGGGGCATTGCGTTTTATAACGTTCCCACCACGTTTTTATCGCAGGTGGATTCCTCGATCGGCGGCAAGACGGCGATCGATTTTTGCGGCGTAAAGAATATTGTGGGCGCGTTCTATCCCCCCGCGGCGGTAATTATAGATCCCGACGTATTAAAGACTCTTTCGGCGCGGCAACTGCACGCGGGCGTTGCGGAGTCGATAAAAATGTCGGTTACAAGCGACAAGGAACTTTTTTCTCTTCTGGAAGAAAGCGCGCTCTCTCCCGAAATATTCGATAAAAACGCGGAAGAAATCATCGTTAAATCGTTGCGCGTCAAACAAGCCGTGGTGGAAAGCGATCCGGAGGAAAAAGGGCTCAGAAAGGTACTGAACTTCGGGCATACCGCCGGGCACGCCATCGAAAGCGAGTACGACGGAAAATTACTGCACGGCGAATGCGTGGCGCTCGGAATGCTCCCTTTCGCTTCGCCCAAGATAAGAAGCCGCCTTTCCGCCCTGCTTTCGCGCTATAATCTGCCCGTGCGCGTTTCGTTTTCACCCGAAAAAATGGCGGCGCTGATTTCTCACGATAAAAAAGCGGAAGGCTCCGACGATACGATTTTTACGGTGTATGCGGAAGATATCGGCAAATTTTCTTTTCGCAAGGCAAGCGTAAGCGAAATCGTGCGCGCTTGCAAGGAGGTTTTATGAAAAACTCTTTCGGCAACAACGTTACGCTCACCCTTTTCGGAGAAAGCCACGGCGCGGCAATCGGCGCGGTGCTCGACGGGCTTGCCGCCGGAATTCCCGTAGACGAAGAGTATATCGCAAACCGACTCACCCTTCGCCGCCCCGCCTTAAAAACGGATACGGCGCGCAAAGAAAAGGACGAATTTTCTATTCTGAGCGGCGTGACGGGCGGCTACACCACGGGTTCGCCGCTCGCTATCGTGATACCCAATACCGATACGCGCAGCAACGATTACGAAGCCACGCGCTTTTTGGCGCGCCCCTCCCACGCCGATTTCGCGGCGCACGAAAAATTCCGCGGATTCGAAGATTATCGCGGCGGCGGACACTTTTCCGGGCGAGTTACGGCGGCGATCGCGGCGGCGGGCGCGATTCTGCTTTCCGCGCTTAACCGGGCGGGAATTATAATAGGCAGCCACGTATTACGCTGCGCGGGCGTAAGCGATACGCCGTTTTCCCTGTACCCGCAGGAAGAAATAAAGCGTTTGCAGGGGCAATCTTTCCCCGTGCTTGACGATACAAAGCGCGAGGAAATGATATCCGCCGTAAGCCGCGCCGCCGCCGAGAACGACAGCGCGGGCGGCATTATCGAAACCGCGGTATGCAACGTACCCGCGGGCTTGGGAAACCCGTGGTTCGACAGCGTGGAAGGCGTTTTATCGCACGCGCTTTTTTCGCTCGGCGGCGTAAAAGGCGTTTCGTTCGGCGCGGGATATTCGCTTTGCGATATGCGCGGCAGCGAGGCGAACGACGAATTTTACGCAGACCGCAACGGAAAAATCTCCACAAAAACCAACCGCAACGGCGGCGTGAACGGCGGCATTACCAACGGCATGCCCGTAGTGT
>JAQYLE010000069.1 GCA_028720205.1 Clostridia bacterium | reverse complement strand
GAAAAAAATTTTTTACGCGACTATTTTTTCACGTTGGGCAGGGGAGATTCGCAAGGGCAGAAAGGATATTTTTCCGCGGCGGAAAAAACGCTCGGCGCGCAAAAGGAAAGCGCGGAGAAAGACGCGGCGCGCTATTGCGATTTATACGTAAAAATGGGCGTGTTGCTCGGGCTGACTCTTCTTATACTGCTTATCTGAAGTTTTTGCGATTCAAACGGTTTTTGAAAAAGTATTTCGGCGGGAACCCATGGATATTTCTGTATTGTTTAAAATTGCCGCGATAGGCATAATCATCACCGTTATCTGCCAGATTCTGAAAAAATCCGACCGCGACGACGTGGCAACGGTAGTGGGCATCGTGGGGCTTGTTATCGTGCTCACCGTGGCGGTGGGCATGATCGGCGATTTATTTACGGAAATCAAGCGCATTTTCGATCTGACTTAGCGCAAAAAATATAGAAATAAAAAAGCGCCGAAGCGTTGCGAAAAACGAAAAACGCGGGAGGAAAAAACTATGGATATATTCAGAATCGTCGGCGTGGGGTTTATCACGGCTGTCGCGGCGATTTTATTAAAGCAGACAAAACCGGAACTTGCCTTTGCCGTTACGGTAACGGGCGTAATCGTAATGCTTTTATTCGTCGCGGACATGCTTAAAGAAACGCTCGGCGCGCTGAATACGATAGCGAAATTAACGGGCGTGGAAAACGGACTGATTAAAACGCTGTTAAAAATTGTGGGAATAGGCTATCTTACGGAATTCGCGGCGGGAATTTTAACCGATTTCGGCTCGGCTTCCGTGGCGGATAAAGTTATCCTGGGCGGAAAACTTACGGTGCTTGCCGTGTCGTTGCCGCTGTTGTATCGCGTGCTTGCGGTGCTGAATACGTTTCTGGGGCTGATATGAACGAATTGTTCCGCACGAAAAAAAACGATAGATTCAACCGCACCGCAAAACGCGCGATTTTCTTTCTTGCGTGCTTAATCGCCTTCTCCGCGCTGTTCTTTGTAAACGGTGCGGAAATACGCAAGACGAAAAGCGAAGAAATCCAGACGGCGGAAACAAGCGGCAAAGACGCGCTGAACGAAAGTATTTACAATCAGATTGACGCGCTCGATTTAGGCGAATTGCAGAAATACGTCGATTCGCTCGGCGTATTCGACGGGCGGAGCGTAGGAGAGCGGCTGATTGCGTATATCGGCGGAGAAAGTTTCGATTACGGAGATTTTTTCTCGCAGATGCTCGCGCTGTTTTTCAAAGACGTACAGGAAATGTTGCCCTCGTTTGCCTCGATCGCGGCGGTAGCGCTTTTATGCGGCGTGTTCGCGGCAATCCGGAGTACGACGGGCGGCACGGAACACGTTACCTTTTTCATCACGTTTTCCGCGGTGCTGTTACCCGTTTTAACGGTGGTTACGGCGTGCTTTACGGCGGCGAAAGACGCGGTGAATTCCATCGATACGCAGATACAACTTATATTTCCGGTGTTGCTTACGCTGATGAGCGTAAGCGGCGAAGCGGCAAGCGCGGCGGTGTACACGCCTGCGGCGGCGTTTTTATCTACGGGCGCGGTAGCGCTGATCAAAAACGTTCTTCTGCCCATGTCGGTAACGATAACGGCGTTTTCCGCCGCGGGAAACTTATCTCCCGCGCTGAAACTCAACCGCTTTTCGGCGTTTTTCAAAAGCATGTACAAATGGTTGATGGGGGTAAGCGTTTCGGTGTTCGGCATATTTTTTACGGCGCAGGGGTTTAAAGGGGCGGCGTACGACGGAATTATGCGCCGCGCGGCGAAATACGCTATCGGCACGGGCGTGCCTATCGTAGGCGGTTTTTTATCGGGCGGCTTCGATTTAGCGGTGGCGGGCGGCGCGTTAATTAAAAATTCGGTGGGGTATCTGGGAATGATTTTATTGCTTGCCGTCGTTTTCAAGCCGCTCGTTATGCTGATTGCCGCCAACGTACTGCTGCGTTTTACCGCCGCGGTTTCCGCGCCGATGGGCGAAAGCCGCATATCCGATTTTTTAAGCGAAACGGCGGATAACGTAAATTTTTGTCTGGCGGGCGTGCTGATGGCGGCGTTCATGTATTTCGTCACGTTGCTTTTGTGCGTGTGTTTTACGGAGGCGGCGTTTTGAAGGCGTATCTGTTCGCGGTGGCGGGGACGGTGGTGATCTCTGCGATTTTATCTGCCGTCGCGCCGGAAGGAAAACTTGCCGGCACGATTAAAACGGCGGCGAAACTCGTTTGTCTTATCGTAATCGCTCAGCCCGTCGCAAAATATTTCGTTACGCTGAAAAACGGACAAAGCGCCGAATTTTTTGAAAAAACCGTTCTAAGCGCCGACGAAGACTTCATAAACTATTGCAGTAAGATAAAAGTTGCCTCGGCCGAACAAGCCGTAGAAACGGAAATCTACGAAACGTACGCATTAAAAACCGACGCGGAATTCGATTGGGTGCTTTGCGGCGATTCGAAAGAAATCAAAATATTGACAATCCGCCTGACTTTCAACGAAGAAACCGCCCTGAAAAACCAAGCGACCATCAGAAAAATTCAAAGCGAACTGAGCGAACGATACGGCGTAACGGTAACCGCTGACGTTTTCAAAGCGGCGGAATCGTAGCCGCCTTCGGGCGGAAATGAAAGATAAAATTTATACGGAAAGCATACGAAAAGCCGCCCGGATAAGCGGAAGGAGGAAAAATCGGCGTGAAAAAGTGGAAAATCGCAAAGAGCAAAATGCGCGACGCGCTGATCGTAAGTTTTCTGGCGCTTTTGCTTGTCTTTGCCGTCTGGAAGATTTTTTACACGCCCTCTTCCGCAAAAGAAACGTCGCTTGTAACGGAAAGCGGGCAGACGTCCACCGAACGGGAAAAAAGTCTTGCCGCGTTGCTCTCGCAGATAGAGGGGGTAGGCGAAGCGGAAGTGCGTATCTGCGAAACGGAAGATTCGGTACAAAGCGTGGTAGTGGTATGCGACGGCGCGAGGAACATACTCGTTAACATGAACGTGTGCGAAGCCGTTTCCGCCGCGCTGGGCGTAAAAGCCGATAAAGTGAAAATTTATCCGAAAAAATAAAATTATCCGAAAATATAAATAAGAAAACGTTAAAATTAAGAAAACGAAAAGCGCTCTGAAAAATAAAAGAAAAAGGAGAAACTATTATGGCAAAAACTTTAACCAACAAAAAGAAGATCATCGTAATGTCCGCTCTGGTGTTGTTGCTGGCGGTAACCGCCGTATTCAACTTCGTGCTGGCGGATACGAACGCCGAAGCGTCCGCAAACGACCCCGTAACGGCGGCGAATTATTTTTCGGCGTATCGTTCCGAACGTACCACCACGCGCAACGAAGAACTTACGCAACTCGACGGCGTGATCTCGCTGTATCAGCCGGGCGACGATAAGTTCGAAGAAGCCACCAAAATGAAGATGGAAATCGTAGCCGCCATGGAAAAGGAACTCGTGGTGGAAACCATGGTAAAAGCCATCGGCTTTTCCGACGCGGTAGTCACCGTATCCGGCGATTTTTCCAGCGTTAACGTGTTTATCGATACGCCGGAACTCACGTACGATTCCGCGCTTTCCATTTACACCATGCTGAAAGACGAAGCGGGAATTTCGCCCGAAAACATCCGTATCGTGCCCATCAATTCCGAAAGTTAACGGTATAAAAGCCGTATAAACAGGTATTTTTAAAAAATCGGATAAAGTTAAATAACAATTTGCTTTAAAACAGTAGAAATCTTCCGAAGAATGTGCTATAATAATAGCGTAAACATTCTATCGGGAGATTTTTGCGATGTCCAATTACAAATTCGGCGCAAACGGCAACGGTAAGGGAAAAGTGGTGTACAACCCCGGAATCGTCAACGGCATCGTGGCGCTTGCCATTAACGAAGTGGAGGGCGTTCGCCTCGTTTCGGGAAAAAGGCGGGGCATTTCTCTGTTTTTCGAAAAAGACGGCGTATACGCCGACGTGTCGGTGGGCGTGCATTACGGGCACAACGTTCCGGAACTTGCCTACCGCATTCAACAATCGGTAAAACAGAACGTGGAAAACATGACGAATTACACCGTGGCGAAAGTCGACGTGCACATTCAGGACGTGGTGTTCGACGAATTACCCGTTAAAACGGAACCGAAATCCTCTGCGGAAAACGGCGGGTTGATTGGAGTAAACGAAACGGAAGAAGCGTAAAGAGGGCGAAAGCCCGAAGAACGGAAAAAAGAAGGTAACATTATGAGAAACGATTGCCGCGAAGCGGTGATGTGCGTGCTGTTCGCCCGGCAATTTAACAGCGAAGGTTGTACCAAGGCGTTTATCGACGGCATATATAAAAAATTCAATCTCGTACGCGAAGAAGATCTGGCTTTTGCCGATAAACTTCTTAGCCTCGTCGGGCAGCATCATGCGGAAATCATCGAAAAAATCGAATCCGCTTCGCACCATTATCTCGAAAACCGCATTTTCCCGCTGGATAAATGCGTTCTGATGATTGCGGTAGCGGAAATTTTATATTTCGACGATAAAGAAATTCCGCCCGTGGTTTCCGTAGCGGAAGCCACCAATCTTGCCAAAAAATATTCGGGCGATACCGCGGCAGACTTTGTAAACGGCGTGCTTTCGGGCATTATCAACAAAAAGACGGCTTAATCCGGCGTATAAACTCGCAGAAAAAAACGCAGAAAAGATACAGGCTGAGGCAAACCTCCGCCGTTAAACGTTAAAACGTATGAAACTTTTAGACGGAAAAGCGCTGGCGGCACAAATCCGCGGCGAAATAAAAGAACGGGTGAAAAACCTAAATATAGCGGTAACGCTTGCCGTGGTGATTGCGGGAGAAAATCCCGCTTCGCAAATTTACGTGCGCAACAAAATCAGGGCGTGCGAGGAAGCGGGAATACGTTCCGTATGCAAACACCTGCCCGAAAATTGCACGCAGACCGAGTTGGAAAACGCGCTGGAAGAATTGGCAAACGACGACGCGATAAACGGCATTTTATTGCAGTTGCCTTTGCCCGAAGGTCTGGACGAACGAGCCGCGCTTTCAAAAATTCCCGTGGAAAAAGACGTAGACGGATTCAGCGAAGAAAACGCGGGAAAACTTGCGTTGAACCGCGGGGGAATCGTCGCCTGCACGCCGCTCGGCGTAATGAAAATGCTGCAATCGGCGGAAATACCCCTCAGCGGCAGACGCGCCGTGGTGCTCGGCAGAAGCAACACGGTGGGCAAACCGCTGGCGACGTTGCTTTTAAACGCCGACGCTACGGTTACCGTCTGCCACAGCAAAACGCAGAACGTAAAAGAAATCTGCCGCGAAGCGGATATTCTCATTGCGGCAATAGGTAAGGCGAAATTCGTCACCGCCGATATGGTAAAACCGGGCGCGACGGTTGTCGACGTGGGGATCAACCGCGACGAAAACGGAAAAATCTGCGGCGACGTCGATTACGAAAACGTAAGTAAAATCGCTTCCGCGATCTCTCCCGTACCGGGCGGAGTCGGACCGATGACCATCGCCATGTTACTGCATAACGCCGTTTGCGCCGCCGAAGCTCAGGAATCGGAAAAAGCGCGGAAATCGCGGGAAACGCGGACGGCAATCTCCGCAAAATAAATCTGCATTCAGCGCAAAGAACTTACCGCGCGAACGGGAGAGGGAGAAACAAGTGTTTAAGCAAAAATACGAAAGGTATTTATCCGCTTTTAACGAATATGCGGAAGAATATTTCAAAAAATTAACCGTAACGCCCGCCGTTTTAAAGGAAAGCATGGCGTACAGTTTTATAAACGGCGGAAAGCGCGTGCGCCCGGTGCTGATGCTTGCCGCGGCGGATATTCTCGGCGTGGAACAAAACGAAGCGTTGCCGTTTGCTCTGGCGATAGAAATGATTCATACCTATTCTTTGATTCACGACGATCTGCCCGCCATGGATAACGACGATTTCAGGCGCGGAAAACCTTCCTGTCACAAGGCGTTCGGCGAAGGACACGCGGTGCTTGCGGGCGACGCGCTGCTGAATACGGCGTATTCCGTCTGTTTCGACGAGTGTTTCAAAGGCGAAAAATACGTGCGCGCGGCAAAAACTCTGTGCGAATACGCGGGCGTGAACGGCATGATCGCGGGGCAGTCCGCCGATTTGCTGCAAGCCGAAAACGATTCTGCCGCAAACGAGGAAACGCTTCGGTTTATCGACGAGCACAAAACGGGAAAACTCATATTGGCTTCTCTTCTGGTGCCGTGCGTGCTTGCGGATAACAAAAACTATTTTGAATTCGAACAATTCGGAAAATATCTCGGCACGCTGTTTCAGATTACGGACGATATCCTCGACGAAACCTCCGATTTTTCCGCGTTGGGAAAGACGACGGGAAAAGACAAGCAGGAAAATAAACTTACTTTCGTTTCGCTGTACGGGCTCGACGGAGCGAAAATTCAGGCGGATATTTACGCCTCGGACGCGTACGCCGTGCTCGACGGCATAAACGCCGACGTATCGTTTTTGCACGATTTTATTACGTACGTGCGCAACCGTGAAAAATAACGACGCGGCGCGCGTAAAGCAAACGAGTGGCAAACGAGAGGAACAAGGTGGAAACGGGAAAATCATTGCGGGATATTTCTCCTGCGGACGTAAAAAAAATGACGAACGGCGAACTCAACGTATTATGCGACGAACTTCGCTCGTTTATCTATGAAAAAGTATCGCAATGCGGCGGTCATCTTTCTTCCAATCTCGGAGCGGTGGAAGCGACGGTGGCGCTTTGCAACGTATTCGATTTTACGAAAGATAAAATTATCTTCGACGTAGGGCATCAATGCTATGCCTATAAAGCGCTAACCGGGCGCGCGGATAAATTCGATACGCTGCGCAAAGAGGGCGGACTTTCCGGCTTTCCCAAGCGAGCGGAAAGCAAGTACGACTGTTACGATACGGGGCATGCCGGCACGTCGGTTTCGGCGGCGATCGGCATAGCCAAAGCGCGCGATATCAAAAAGGAAGAGTATAACGTCATCGCCTTTATCGGCGACGGCTCGTTCAATAACGGCCTGATTTACGAGGCGCTGAACAGTCTGCGCATTTTAAACACAAGAATCCTTATTATTTTAAACGATAACGGAATGTCTATTTCTCCCACGGTGGGCGGCATGCACGAAATATTGTCGGAAATGCGCAAAAGCGACGACGCCCTCTTACAAAAACGCCGTCCGGGCGGAGAAACGGACGCACAACGCGCGCGCAACGAAGGAATCGCTCTGTTAGAAAGTTTTAACCTCACTTATCTCGGCGCGGTAGACGGCAACGAAGTGGACGAAATGACGGCGGCGCTGAAACAAGCCAAAGAACTGCTGAAAGAAAAATCCGTTCTTCTGCATATCGTAACCAAAAAGGGCAAAGGCTACGAATTCTGCGAAGAACATCCTTCAATAACGCACGGCGTACCGCCCGTCGGGGAAAAAAGACAAAGAGAATATTCGCAGGTTCTGGGCGAAGAACTGCAAAAACTTGCCGCAAAAAACAACAAAATCGTGGCGGTTACCGCCGCCATGACCGATTCTCTCGGTTTGCGCGGATTTTTCGAAGCATATCCGGAACGCGCGTTCGACGTAGGCATTTGCGAAGAGAACGCCGCCGTTCTGTGCGCCGCGCTCGCCACGGAGGGAATGAAGCCGTATTACGCCATATATTCCACCTTTTTACAACGCGCGTTCGACGAAATTATTCACGACGTATGCGCGCAGGATCTGCCCGTAACTTTCTGTATCGATCGGGCGGGAATATCCGGCGCGGACGGCGAAACGCATCAGGGCGTTTTCGATTTATCGTATCTTTCGCTTATTCCCAATCTTACGATAGCCGCGCCGCGCGATACCGAGGAATTCCGCCGTATGTTGAAGTGGAGCGAAAAATTCCGTCATCCGCTTGCCATACGCTATCCGCGCAGCGGAAAATCGTCTTTGCCGCGGGAAGCGAAAATAAAGCGCGGCAACGCAGTGCGTTCTTTAAAAATCGCCGCGGGCACGTGGGAATATCTGTGCCGCTTTTCGGGGGCAAAAGTCACCGTTATCGCCGCGGGCGAACGCTGCCTTTCCATCGCGTTGAAGATTCTGCGCGCGCTGGAAGAAAAAGGCTGTTCTTCCGCGATAAACGTGGTGAACGGCAGATTTATAAAACCGCTCGATACCGCGTTGCTATCCGCTTTGCGCGGCGCCGTAATCACGATAGAGGACAACGTTTTATGCGGCGGCTTCGGCTCTGACGTGCAACGCGAACTTTTGTTGCAGGAACAAAACGAAAAAATACCGCGCAGAATCTTCCGCGCGTTCGGCTATGCCGACCGTTTTATTCCGCAAGGCGCCGTGGCTTCCCTGCAAAAAGAGTACGGCGTATCGTGCGAGGAAATTCAATCGTATATCGAACAAGTATTATGTCACACATAATTATTATGCCTGACAGAGTACCTTGACAGAGTACATTAAATTCAGACGGAGCACATTCAGAAAAGAAGAAAAAACGAAAATCGGAGTCGGAAGCAAATCGGAGGCAAAAAAAGAATGAGAGCGGATAAATTTTTTGCCGCAAAATTCGGTTCGCGCACGAAAGCGGCGGAGGAATTAAACGCCGGGCGCATTCTGCGCGGCGGCAAGGCGCTTTCCCCCAAAGACGAGGTAAGCGAAGCGGACGAATTCGCGTTTATCGTTCCGTGCGAGCGTTTCGTTTCAGGCGGAGGGTACAAACTTTCCCGCGCGCTTAAAGAATTTTCGTATGATTGCACGGGAAAAATTTTTGCCGATATCGGCGCAAGCACGGGCGGATTTACCGATTGTCTGCTGCAAAACGGCGCCAAAAAGGTATTTGCGGTAGACGTGGGCGAAAGTCTGTTGCATCCTTCGCTGGTAAGCGATCCGCGCGTGGTGCGTATGGAAAATATCAACGCGCGCTATCTTTCGGCAAACGATTTTCCCTGTACGCTCCACGGAGTAACGGCGGACGTTTCGTTTATTTCGCTAAAACATATATTTCCTGTAATTTCCGCGATTTTAGGCGATAACAAGGGCGCGGAAAGCGTTGCTGACGAAGGGGGACGACCGAGCGACGAAGAACGGCGCGGCGATAACCATAAAAACGCGAAAGACGCGTTCGTGCTGATCAAGCCGCAATTCGAATGCGATAACAAAGGGATTGGAAAAAGCGGCGTCGTTAAAAAGACGGAACATAAAAAAATCGTTGAAAAAGTGCTTACGTACGCTCTTGAAGCGGGGCTTTATCCCGTTGAGATTACTAACGCGCCGATAAAAAAAGGAAAAAATCTGGAATATATCCTGCATCTGCAAAAATACCCGTACGAAGCGAATGGCATGGCAATATCGGCAAATACGGCGCGAGCGGCGACGGGCAGAATTTTAAAAGAAACGGAACGCATTTTAAAATCGGTAAAAGAACAGCCGACGGCGTAACGCGTACGCACTACGTAAGCGGCGCAGACGGCAAAAGACGGACGACAAAGGAGAAAACGGCAGGTGAAAACAGGCGTATACGTAAATTCGGAACGGACAAAAAAAAGCGGTCTGGCGGAAGAATTCGCCTCGTTTCTGCAAGCAAAAGGCTTCGATTGCAAAACGGTATCGGCGCCGCTTTCCGCGGAACTTGGCGATATCGGAATGCTTTTCGTGCTGGGCGGCGACGGAACGATTTTACATTGTGCGGAACCGTGCGCGCGAAACGGCGTGAAAATCGTGGGCATAAACTTCGGCACGCTTGGTTTTCTGGCGGAATTCGAAAAAGACGAAATCGAATCCGTTCCGCGGTTTTTAAGGGAAATAGAAGAGGGAAAAACGGCCGAAATCAAGCGCAGACTGTTAAAAATCACCTATAAATCCCGGGAATTTTTCGCGCTGAACGAAGCGGCGATCCGCCGCGATTATTCCGTAAAAGACGGGCGTATGTTAAAGGCGGATATTCTGGTGAACGGCTACGAATTCGACGTTCTTTCGGGCGACGGCGCTCTGGTGAGCACGCCTACGGGTTCTACCGCGTATTCGCTTTCGGCGGGCGGGCCCATCATCTCACCGCAAACGCCCGCGTTGCTCTATACTCCGCTGTGCGCCTTTTCGCTTGCGGCGCGTCCGGTGGTGTTTTCCGACGGCGATAAAATCGATATAAAAGTTACGCGCGGCGGCGCGTTTCTGCTTGCGGACGGCGTCGTGTGCGCCAATGTGGAGGAAGGTGACGCGGTGAGCGCGGAAATCTCCGATTTATACGCGGCTTTTCCCACTCGCTCGTTTACGGGGTTCTACAAAAAAGTACGCAAAAAGTTGGGATAACGCCGGGGCGCGCGGATCCGGCGAGGTTTTAAAAGAGTCGCTTTGAAAACGGCGGCGCGAAAAAAAATAGGCGGCGCGAAAAAATTATTCAGAAGAAAACTACGGCGTAACGCTGTAAAAGAAGGTAGAAAAACATGTTGAAAACAGAAAGGCACGAAAAAATACTCGAAATCATATCGGGTAAAGAAATCGAAACGCAGGAAGAACTTTGCAAGGCTCTTAACGAGGAAAATTTTGTGGTGACGCAGGCTACGGTATCGCGCGATATCCGCGATTTACGCTTGTTTAAAGTAGCCGGAATCGAAAAGAAATACCGTTACGCCTACCTTGGAGAGAAAGAGACCGACGTATCCGATAAAATGCGCAATCTTTTTAAAAACTGCGTGCTCGGCGTTACGGTGGCGCAAAATCTGGTGGTGGTGAAAACCTTATCGGGCAACGGCGGCAACGCGGGCGCGGTGGTGGATAAACTGAATATGGAAAACGTGGCAGGTTCGGTAGCGGGCGACGACACGTTGCTTGTAATCTGCAAAGACAATTCTTCCGCCGAGGCGGTGGAAAACCGGCTGACCGACTTGTTGCGATGATTTCGTAATACGTAATACCCAAAACAAACGTACGCGGCATAAACAGCGGCATAAACAGCGGGATAATAAGCGGAATATAAAGCGGGATAAAAGCAAAGACTTCGGGGCGGACAAAAGAGAGAAACAGAGTATGTTATCGAAACTTACGGTAAAAAACGTCGCGCTGATCGAAAACGCGGAAATAGAATTTTCCGAAGGGTTAAACGTACTTTCGGGCGAAACAGGCGCGGGAAAATCCGTGATTTTAGACGCGCTCAATTTCGTTCTGGGCGCTAAGGCAGACAGAACGATGATCCGATACGGCGCGGAGGAATGTTTCGTAAAAGCGGAGTTCCTGCTAAACGAAAACGCCGAAGCGGTGCGCGTTCTGCGCGAAATGGATATCGATTCGGAAGGCGAAATCGTAATCTCCCGCCGTTTTTTTCAAAGCGGAAAAAACGCCGTTAAAATCAACGGCTCGGCGGTAACGGCAACGATGCTGAGAAGCGTTACTTCGAAACTCGTAGACGTACACGGGCAGAGCGAGCACTTCTTTCTTCTTTCCGAAGCCAATCAGTTAAAAACGCTGGACGGCATATGCGGCGAAGCGGTCGCCGAAAAAAAGCGCGAACTTAAAAACGTCCTTCTCGAATTCCGGGAAAAAAAGCACGCGGCGGCTACGCTGGGCGGAAACGCCGAGGAACGGGAACGCAGGTTGGAAGTATTGCGCTATGCCGTCGACGAAATTAAAGCCGCCGATTGGAAAGAGGGCGAAGAAGAGGAATTATTGCAAAAGCGCAACAAAATCAACAACCTCGAAAAGATTCTCGGCTCCGTAAAAGAAGCCGCGGAATTTCTGTCCGCCGACGGGGGCGCGTGCGACGCGTTGCGGCAGGCGCGGCGCGCGATTAACGCCGTTTCCGCGTTAGACGGCGCGTACGAACGTATCAGCGAAAGACTGGAATGCGCCGCCGACGAGGCGGACGATATCGCGGCGACGCTCTCCGATCTGGCAGACGAACTGTATTTCGACGAAAACGAAGCGAATTACGTGGAAAACCGATTGGACGAATTGCGCGCGTTAAAACGTAAATACGGCGTAAAGGAACAGGCGGAACTCGCCGCTATTTTATGCGAAAAAGTAAAAGAATTTAACCTGCTTTCCGACGGCGCGGCGCAGGCGGAAAAACTGCAAAGGCAAATCGAAGAGATAACGGGGCGCATCTACCGCCTGTGCGTCGAACTCACGAGTCTGAGAAAAAGCGGCGCGCAAAAATTTTGCGCGCGCGTATGCGAAGAATTAAAAACGCTGAACATACCGAGCGCCGCGTTTTCCGTGCAATTCAAAGAATATACGCCGGGCGACGCGGCGCAGGCGGGCGAAAACGGATTGGACGATATTTCGTTTATGTTTTCCGCAAACGCCGGCGAGCCGCAAAAGCCGTTAAGCAAAATCATCAGCGGCGGCGAAATGAGCCGCTTTATGCTGGCGATAAAAACGCAACTTTCGGCGGAAAACGGCATTTCCACGTACGTATTCGACGAAATCGACGCGGGAATCAGCGGAAAAACGGCGAAAGCGGTGGGCGAGAAATTTGCAAAAATCGCAAAAAACACGCAGATTATCGCCGTTTCGCACCTCGCTCAGATCGCCTGCATGAGCGACAGGGAATTCCTGATAGAAAAACGCGAAGAGGGCGGAAAAACACATACGTTGATTCGCCTTCTTTCTCAGGCGGAACAAAAAGAAGAAATCGTTCGCCTGCTCGGCGGCGAAAAAGACGAACGCGCCGCTTATCTGCACGCCGAGGAACTCATTAAAAAAGCGCGCGAATTTAAAAATACGCTTTAACTTACGCTTTACACGCAAGAAGCCGGCGGCAATCGGCGATTTTCGTTTCGCGTTTCGTTTGCGATATGTATCGCACGTACGGAAAAATTTTCCTGAATAGCAAAAAAAAGAACATACGCATAAAAGAAAAAAACCGAATAATTATCGTCCGTTTGCTCAAATTACCTGTAAGTCGGAGGGCGTAATGAGCGGACGGAAATTTATTATATCGGGAATACTTGCGGCATTATGCGCCGTAAGTTTACCCGTTCCGGATATATGCGATAATTCCGCGCGCGAAGAGCGCGCGGCTTCGGGCGAAAGCGCAAGGTTCAGCGCAAGGTTCACGGCGAACGCCGCCGAACGCGAATTTTACGTAGGCGGTATGCCCGCGGGATTTACTCTGGGCGTCGGCGGCGCGCAAGTCATCGGACTTTCGCAGGTGATGGGCGAAACGATATCGTATTCGCCTGCGGCGAAAGCAGGGCTGAAAACGGGCGACGTCATCGAAAAGGTTTCGGGCGTGAGAGTGCGCACCACTTCGGAACTCAACGAAGCGATAGGCAGATTCGGGGGAAAAGAGGTTACTCTTTTTATCCGCAGACGCGGAGAAACCGCCGAGGTGACGCTTCGTCCCGTAAAGGACAGAGTAACGGGCCGATATAAAATCGGCATTCTTGCGCGCGACAGCGTTTCGGGCATAGGAACGGTGACGTATATCGAAAAAGACAGTCGCCGTTTCGGTTCGCTCGGTCATCCCGTCGCGGCGGAAAACGGCGGGGATTTTTCGGGCGGAGATATTTTTTCATGCTGCATCGTGGGCATAAAAAAGGGCGTGCGAGGCAAAGCGGGAGAACTTCGCGGCACGTTTTTAAACGCCGAAAAGATAGGAACGGGCAATAAAATCACCGATTGCGGTATTTTCGGCACGTTCAGCGAAACGTACTCTTTAACGGGCAATATCACGGCGTATGCGGCAACGCCGGACGAGGTGAAAATCGGTAACGCGTACATTTATTCTACGATAGAAGGCGATTCGCCTAAAAAATACGAAATCGATATCGTAAAAGTGGATAAATACAACCGCGGCAATAAAAATTTCGTAATTAAAATCACCGACGACGAACTGCTGGAAAAAACGGGCGGCATAGTACAGGGAATGAGCGGAAGCCCCATTCTGCAAAACGGAAAACTCATAGGCGCGGTGACGCATGTGTTTATCAACGATCCGGCGCGGGGTTACGGCGTAAGCATCGAAACGATGCTGAAAAGCGCGGAATAATCTCTTGGAGTCAACGGTCGGTAACCGAAATTATCGGCGGAAATTCGCCTGTTTTCGCTTTTATTTTCTTAAAACTACCGAAATCCGAACAAATTCGGGCGATATTTTTAAAACGGGTGATAAACGGTAAAAGAGCGGCATATAAAAATAGTATGAACGCTCTTTTTTCGTGCCTGAACGAAGTTCGCGCGGCGATAAAAAAACATAAAATCAGGGCAATCGTGTTTGCGGCAACGGTTACGATAGGTATTTTGCTTGGCATAGTACTTCCCAAACAGACTTCCGTAAAACAATATTATCTTACCTATTGCCGCACCTATACGCAACGCGTGTTCTCGTCTTCCGCTATCTCGTTGTTTTTCAGGCGTATTTTATCGTCGCTGTTGCTTTTTATTTTGGTATTTCCTCTGTATTTCACGGTATTTTATCTGCCGTTTGCCGTTTTAATCGTGTTTTTCAAAGGTTTTACGTTCGGCGTGGTTACGGCGATTCTGCTTTCTTCGTTCGGGGTGAGCGGTCTGTTTATCTGGCTGATCTGCGCATTGCCCGTTGCGGCGTTTATCCTGGCGGTTTTATGCCTTTCGTGCGCCGCCGCGGGGGAATTCTGCGCCGGAAAACCCGATTTTTCGCGTTGCGCGGATATTCTTCCCTACGCCTTGTTTCTTATTGTTTGCGCCGTGTTCTGCGCTGTTCTGGAATGCGTTCTCGTGGCGGTTATCTTCCGCCCCGTTTCCAAAATCTTTTAAAACCTTTTTGCCGCGCGCATAATTTTCGTTAAAATCACAGAAACTGCGGGTATGAAAAGGTTATCGGAACTGATTGCGGGTACGGCGTTTGCCGCTTCCCTTGTATTTACGAAAGGCGTTGCGCCGTTGTACGCCCGCGCCCGTGCGCAGGAAAACGTTACGGCGGAGATTATTCGGAGCGTTTGCAAAGACAACGGGAATGATTGCAAAGATAAAGAAAAAAACAACAAAGACGGCGAAATTAAGAAGGACGAGAAAAAAGAGAAACGAATCGGAAGGCATAAAAAGCCTCGCGGACGTTTTGACGAACGTTTCGGCGAGGAAAAGGAAAAATTCGACGAAGGCGCTTTCGAAGGCGCTTTCGAGGACGCTGACGAAGGCGCGGAGAAACCCGCGTTTGCCAAAAAGGGCGTTCCTCAAAGCGAAGACGAACTGGCGCACTATGCAAAATCGGCGTATTTGCTTGAAACGCACAGTAAAACCGTCGTGTTTTCAAAAGAAGAAACGAAGCGCCTGCCCATTGCCAGCATGTGCAAAATCATGACTCTTCTTTTGTGTTTCGACGCGATAAACGCGGGCGAACTTTCCATGAACGAAACGATTGTCGTCAGCGAAAACGCGGCGGGAATGGGCGGATCGCAGGTCTTTTTAGAAGCGGGTGGCGAATACAGCGTGCGCGAACTGATGAAAAGCGTGGCGGTGTGTTCGGCAAACGATTCGTGCGTGGCGCTTGCGGAACGGATCGCAGGCAACGAAAGCGCGTTTGTGGATAAAATGAACGCACGGGCGAAAGAACTCGGCGCGGAAAACACGCTGTTCGCCAACTGTACGGGGTTGCCCAAAGAACCGCAATATTCCTGCGCGAAAGACGTGGCGGCAATGCTGGGCGAACTCATTTCCAACGAGGAATATTTCGCTTTATGTAAAGTCTGGACGGAAAAATTCGAACACCCGAAAGGCAGAACAACCGAAATGACGAATACCAACCGTCTGGTACGGTTTTATCCGGGGTGCGACGGCGGCAAGACGGGCTTTACGGGCGAAGCGGGGTTTTGCCTGGCAGCCACGGCGAGTCGCGGCGGCATGCGTCTGATTTCCGTAGTCATCGGCGCGGATACGGGTAAACACCGCTTCGACGACGTGCGCGGTATGTTCGATTACGCGTTTGCCTCGTACTGTTTGAAAACCGTTGTGGACGACAACAATCCGCTTGCGCAGAAACTGAATCTCCGCGGCGGAAAAACCGAAGAGATTTCCGTGCGTCCCGCCCGCGGTTCGTATATCTTCGGAAAACGCGGCGAAAAGGAGGACGTAACCACAAGCACCACGTTGCCCGAATACGTTTCCGCGCCGGTAAAAGCGGGCGATACCTTAGGAGAAATCGTGGTGTTTTCGGGCGGCGTAGAAATCGACCGCGTACCGCTTGTCGCCAACGAAACGGCGCTTCGCGCAAACTTTTTCGACCGATTTAAAGACGTCGCGCGGGAGTGGAGATAACTTTTTAAGCAACTCGTCCTGCGGCTAACCGGCGTTCCTGCCGACAGCCGCAGGTAAACGCAGAAAAGCCTGAATAAAAAACGCAGGCACAATAAACCGTTGTAAAAACCGGTTACCGAAACCATTACCGGGAAAATAAAAAAATCCGCGATTTTCGTTTTTTTTACGAATTTCGCGGAATTTTCTTAAAAAAGGCGTTTATGCTTCTTGCCTTTTTTATACTTTTTTGATAAAATAATGATACGTAAAATTTTCTTACAATCTTACAAACGGCTTTTACTTAAAGCGGACGAAAAACAACTTACTTCAACGGCGGTGACGAAAAAAGCATGGACTGGTTTGTGGAAATTCTGGCAAAACTTCTGGCGGTGACGGCGGTGCTTACTCTGCACGAGTTTGCGCACGCTTTCGTGGCGTATAAATGCGGCGATCCCACGGCGAAGTGGGCGGGGCGCATGACGTTGAATCCCGCGAAACATTTCGATCCGCTGGGGCTTTTGTGTTTCGTATTTGCGGGATTCGGCTGGGCGAAGCCCGTGCCCGTGAACGAGAACAATTTTAAAAAATACACAAGCGGTTGCATTCTTACTTCTTCCGCAGGAGTGATCGTAAACTACATATGCGCGTTTTTGTTTTATCCGCTTCTCGTTCTTACCATAAACAACTATCCTTCGGCGCCTACGTACGGATACGAGTTTTTATTGTATCTTACGCATTTTTTATACTCGTATTCCCTGTGTTTCTGCGTGTTCAATTTATTGCCGTTTTATCCGTTGGACGGCTTCCGCATTGTGGAGGCGGCGACGAAACGCGGCGGTGCGATATATCGGTTTTTGCGTAATTACGGCTATTATATTCTGCTGGGGCTGATTGCGGAAAGTTATCTTTGCGATATTCTTCTGCGCCTCACTTCGCTGCCCTTGTTCGGCTATATCGACGTGCTCGGGTATATCATGTCGTTCGCCACGGGCGCGTTCTCCCGGCCGATCGTGTGGGTATGGCATTTCGTTTTCGCATAACATAAAGGAGGATACATTTTGGATAAACTTACCGCGGATAGCGTAAAAGGGTTCGACTCCGAAGTGGATTATACCACGGTTCTCGATAATTTCGAAGGTCCGCTCGATCTTTTGCTCTACCTGATCAACAAAGAAGAAATAGCGATAGAGGACGTATTCGTTTCACAGGTAACCGAACAGTTTCTCGATTATATGCAAGGTCTGCCGTATCTCGATATGGAAAAGGCGAGCGAATATTTAAACATCGCCGCCACCATTATCGATATCAAAGCGCGCAGTCTCGTGCCGCCTCCCGACGAGTATTTCGACGAGGAAGATTACGGCTACGAGGAAGATCCGAAAGACGCCCTTATCCGCGCGCTGAACGAATATAAAATGATAAAAGAAGAAGCGGATAAATTAAAAGAGCGCGAAACGGTGGGATACTTTTTTAAAGCGCCCGATAAAGAAGTGGGCGAATTGCAGGTGAAATATAAGGATTTCACGGTGGAAGGGTTGGTGGAAGCGTTCACCAAACTCATGTTAAAACGCGAAAGCGAAATGGCGAGCGCGCCCCCGCCCAAAGAGATTCCGCGCGAAACGTACACCGTGCGCGACAGAATCCGCTACATACGCGACGCATTCAAGGTAAAAGAAAGCGTTGATTTCGAAGATCTGTTTGAACGTAACGCGCCTAAATCGGAAATCGTTACCACGTTTCAGGCGCTTTTAGAACTTTTGAAACACCAATATATCACGGTGGAACAAGCCGACTTGTTCGCGCCGATTACGATAAGAAGAAACGACGATAAACAGGAGGAGGACGACCTTGGAGACATCGACGAATATAATTGAAGCCATATTGTTCGCGGCGGGAAACGCCGTGCCTACCGATTTGCTGCGCGATAAACTCAACCTCACCAAAGCGCAGATGGATACCATGGTGCGGCAACTGGAAAAGAAATATTCAGGCAACTGCGGCATAAGGCTACTCGTTTTCAATCACAAAATACAGTTTGCCACCAATCCCGATTATAAAGAGCAGGTGGCAAGCGTGCTCAATCCCATTCGCGAAAAGGAATTTACCCGCACGATTCTGGAATGCGCCGCGATTATCGCGTATAAGCAGCCGATTACGCGCGCGGAACTCGAAACGGTGCGCGGCGTTAATAGCGATTACGCCATTACTACGCTGATCAATCTGGAAATGATTGAACCTTGCGGACACAGGGATACTCCGGGCAAACCCGTTTTATATCAGACGACGGATAATTTTTTACGTCGGTTTAAATTAAAAACGCTTGCGGATCTGCCCGATTACGACGAACTGATGAAAAAAATCGCCGAAATGAACGCCACGGCGGACGAGGATACGTATCTCTATAAAAAAGACGTATACGACCCCACGGCGGAAAACGCGGGCGAAACGGGCGAAACGGGCGAAACCGCCGACGCGCCGCAGGAGGGCGGAACGGGCGGAACGACGCGTCAGCCGCAGGAGGAGAACGACGGCGGCTCTTCTTTCGAACTGCCCGACTTTTTAAAAGACGTGCACGACGGCGTAATCAAAATAGAATAATTTTGTATTTCCTTCGGAACCGGCGGCAAAAAATTCCGTCCGGTCCGTCGCCGTTTAAAAAACGGAATTTTAAAAACGATAAATTTAAAAACGATAAATTTAAAAACGCTAAAAAACATACATACTTTCACGCAATCTGCCCATATTTAAGATATGGGCGGATTTTCTTTGCCGTTGCGCGTTATTCTGGTTATAGCAAACGTGGCGGGCGCGTTTTTGCCCGTTGTGCAAACGCTGAACGCGTACGGCGACTTAAACGCGAAAAAACTGACGTTTTCGTTGTATCTGTTCGGTTTTATACGTTTAATCGGCGGATACGTCACCTCGTACAAAGGCGGCGTGGCGGTGCACGTAAGCAAAAAAAAGGCGATTTTACTGCCGTATTCCGGCATGGACGACGAGCGCAAAAAATTTGCGTTCGTACGAACGTTCCACCTGCTTTCTCTGGCGGAAACTTCCGAAACCGGAGCGGAATATTTACTTCCTGCGGGAGCGTTTCATCTTGCGCTGAAATCATATCTGGCGTTTACGGGCAGGTCGAAAAAAAGCAGGACGAACTTATGGCTGACGGACGGCGACACGCTGAAAATCTCGGTGCGGCTCACGTTTTATTTCACCGTAGCGGGACTGGCGCTTACGTTTTTTAAATTTCTGATAAAATCCGCGGCAAGGAGGTTGAAACAAGGGTGGAAGAAGAAAGAAAAATCAACGGTTTGATAGGCGGAACGCTTCGCGCGTTAGGCGGCATGGCGGACGCGAACACGGTGCTCGGCACGCCCGTTATCACGGCGAGCGGAGCGCAGATTATTCCCTTTTCGAAAGTTACGCTGGGCAATCTTTCGGGCGGAGGAGAGTACGGCGACGTAAAAGTGATTAAAGAAATCGACGGCATGCCTTTTGCGGGCGGAAGCGGTTCGGTGATCAGTTTAAAACCCATGGGGTTTATCATCGACGACGGAAAAAGTTGCCGCGTGGTTCGGCTTACCGACGAGCCGCTGGATAATCTTATCGAAAAGGCAAGCGATATTTTACGCAACGTTACCGCCAAACAGAATTGAGAGGGCGCCGCAGAATGATCAGAAAACGTAAAACGGGGCTTTTTCTGCTTGCCGTATTCGCCACGAGCCTGTCCGCTTCCTTTTACGGAAGAGGCGTGGGCGTGCATGCGGAAAGCGCGAAAAATGCTAAAAACCGCGCCGCGGCGGCTGTAACCGCGCGCGCCGAATGCGTAATGGAAGTTTCTTCGCGCCGCGTGCTTTACGAAAAAAACGGCGAAGAGAAACTGCCTATGGCAAGCACCACAAAAATCGCCACGGCGCTCACGGTGCTTTTGCAATCGGAAGTCTGCGGCGGGCTGGACGAACCGTTTCCCGTTCCCGCGGCGGGGTGCGGCACGGAGGGTTCGTCGGTGTATTTAAAGCCGGGCGATTCAGCCACTCCGCGCGAGTTGCTCTACGGATTGATGTTGCGTTCGGGAAACGACTGCGCGGTTACGCTGGCGCTTCGCACGGCTGGCAATTTAAAAAACTTCGCCCGCCTGATGAACGAAACGGCAAAGCGCGCGGGCGCGTTGAACACCCGCTTTAAAAATCCGCACGGACTGCCCGAAAAAGGGCATTATACCACCGCGCGCGATTTAACGCTGATTACCTGCCTGGCGCTGGAAAACGACGAATTTTCAAAAATCGTCGCCACGCGCGAGTACGAGCCGAAACATTGGGTGAACAAGAATAAAATGCTTACCGAATACGAAGGGGCGATCGGCGTAAAAACGGGGTTTACCAGACAGGCGGGGCGATGTCTCGTCTCCGCGGCGCAACGCGGCGGTATGAAAATCGTCTGCACGCTTCTGAATTGCGTCGATACGTACGGCAGAAGCAAAACGCTGCTCGACGACGCGTTTTTCTCTTACGAATACGTTCTTCTGCAAAGCGGAGAATCGCCCGTTCCGCTCGATTTGAAAAGCGGAAAATGTTCGGCGGTTACTAAAAAAGATTTGCGCTATCCGATGCTTGCGGCGGAAAAGCAATACGTGAAAAAGGTGGCGATCGGCTTCGATACGCCTTTAAAAGACGCCGAAGAAAAAGAAATTTGCGGACAATTGCGCATTTATCTTGCAAATAACTTGCTTTTTTGCGAAAATTTGTATAAACTGTAACAGTACCGTTTTTTTAACGAAACGCGTGAACAAATTCGCGAACAAATTTGCGTACAAATGAGGAAGTGTAAATATGCGCATCAATAAATTTTTAGCGGAAAAAGGCGTGGCGAGCCGTCGCGCGGCGGATAAAATGATTGCGGAAGGCAGAGTGACGGTAAACGGCAACCCCGCAGTTCCCGGTATGGACGTTACCGGCTCGGACGAGGTGAAAGCGGACGGTCGTCTCGTTGCGCAAGGCGAATCGAAACTCGTTTATTTCGTGATGAACAAGCCCAAAGGCGTGGTATGCACGATGAGCGACGACCGCGGCAGAAAAACCGTAGCCGATTTGTTGCCGAAGAACGTGGGGCGCGTCTTTCCCGTAGGGCGACTGGATTACGATACGGAAGGGTTGCTTATTCTTACCAACGACGGCGACCTCGCCTATGCCTTAACGCATCCTTCGCGCGAAGTAAAGAAAACTTATCTCGCCAAAATAGAAGGCACGCTTACCGAAAAAGACCTGAATCCCATACGTTCGGGCGTGGAACTCGACGGCGTTCTTACCAAAAAATGCAAAGCCCATATCGTGGAAACCAATAAGGAGTACACCAAAGTGCATATCACGCTCGGCGAAGGGCGCAACCGGGAAATTCGCCGCATGTTCGAAAGCATCGGTAAAAACGTCTGCTTTCTGAAACGCATACAACTCGGCACGCTCGTTTTATCGGGGCTGGATCGCGGCGCGTTCCGCCCGCTTACGCAAAGCGAAATCGACTCGCTGAAAAGCCTTTGAAGTTTTTTTATGCAGCCGTGTAAACGCAAAGTCAACCGTTATAGTAAAATTACGCGAACCATACGAAATCAGCGCTCTTACCGATACTTTCCGGTAAAGAGCGCTGATTTTTTGCCGATGAAACCTACAATCGTTTACGAAATATTGTTTCTGATCAGTCCCACGACTTTTCCCAACAGGGAAACTTCGTGCGGTTCAAATACAAAATCGTTCAGCAAATCGTTTTCGGGGTGGAGGATAACCTTTCCGTTCTTGCGGTACAGCCGTTTTACGGTGGCGGTTTCGCCTACCAGCGCCACAACTATGTCGCCGTCGTCGGCGTTGCTCTGCCTGCGCACCACGATTTTATCGCCGTCGCAAATGCCCGCTTTAATCATGGAAGTGCCGCGCACGTGCAGCATAAACAGATCGTCTCCGCGAAATTCGCCTACGGGGAACGTATAATATTCTTCGTAATTTTCGTACGCAAACACGGGTTGCCCCGCCGTTACCGTGCCAAGAAGGGGAATATTCACCGTGCCCGATTTACTCAGCGTAACCGCGCGTTTTTTGTTTTCCACCTTATTTAAATACCCTTTTTCCTGCAGGCGTTCCAGATAACTGTGCACTGTGGCGGTGGATTTTATCGAGCAATTCGCGCCGATTTCGCGCACGGAAGGCATGTAACCGTTTTCTTCGGAAAAACGGCGAATATAATCCATTACTTTGATGAGTTTGCTTTCGTCCATGGCGGACCTCCCGATTTGATTTTTCTTTTACAATTTCTTCTTTTGCAGTATTATAACATAAATTTTTTAAAAAAGCAAACAAATGTTTGATATTTTCTTGATTTTTTTATTATTTTATGTTATAATTTCTTCCGAAATAAAAATGAAGCGAAAAACGGGAGGCAATATAAGTTGGTTAAAGAAAAGAAGCATTCGGAAGGGGCGGAAGGAACCGTCGATCATTCGGTAAAATGCGTGCTGTACGATCGCGACTGCATCGGTTGCCTTGAATGCGAAACGTGCGATCTCGATCCGAATAAAATTTGCGATAATTGCGGTAAGTGTCTGGATATCAAAGACGTGGCTTCGATTAAAATCGATAAAATTTACGCCTCCGAAGAGGAATTCGAAGCGGACGAAAACAAACGCGGCTGAATTCAAACTTAAAAAATACAAAATTGCAGCATAACGGAACAAATGAAAAGCATTCCGTTGTGCTTTTTTATCGTTCTGAACTTTTCCGGAGCAAAACGCGCCTGCGTTCCGAGCCTTACCGAAGGCTATTCGTCGGTTTTCACCGAAGTAATCCACTCCGAAAAATCGGAAAGGCGTTCGTTGGGAATCGAACATAAAATTTCCGCGCCCTCGTTTGCATAAACGGTTTTCTTTTCCGTGAGAAGCCCCTTTTTTGCCGAATAGGCTTTTGCGTCTGCGTAGGGAACAAACAGAGTGCAATCGGTAAATCTGTTTTTGAAAGCGGCGTAAATTTTCGCTTTCAGTTCGTCGCAACCTTCTCCCGTTTTTGCGGAAATACAAATATAATCGGCAGGCAAAGCCGCCCTGTCGGCGGGGGATAATCCGTCGCATTTGTTCGCTGCGATAAGATAGGGCGAAGTAAAATTCATCGAACGCAATACGCCGAGCGTGGTGTTTATCTGCATTCCGTAATCGGCGCAACAATCGCACATCAGAACCGCCAGATCGCAATTCAGCGCGCTTTCCAACGTCGATTTGAACGCCTCTATCAGGTGATGGGGTAAATCTCGCAGAAAACCGACGGTATCCACCAATAAAAATTCAGCGCCGTTCACGGTAAATTTGCGCGCCGTGGCGTCAAGCGTGGCAAATAGCCTGTTTTCCGCATAGACGTTTTCGTCGCAAAGCCTGTTTAACAAAGTGGACTTTCCGGCGTTGGTGTAGCCCACCAAAGCAATCGTTTTCACCTGCGTTTTTTTTCTGCGCTCCGTCTGTAAACGCCTCCGCGTTTCCAGTTCGGCAAGGCGCTTTTCCAAAAAATCTATCCTGCCGCGAATGTATCTTCTGTCGGTTTCCAGTCGCGTTTCTCCGGGGCCGCGCGTTCCCACACCGCCGCCGAGCCGCGAAAGAGCGCCGCCTTTGCCTTTCAATCGCGGGTATAAGTAGTTGAGTTGCGCGAGTTCCACCTGTAATTTTCCCTCGGCGGTTTTCGCGTTTCGCGCAAATATATCCAGAATCAGAGTGGTGCGGTCAATCACCTTTTTTCCGCCGAGCGCGGCGGAAATATTCTGCGTCTGCGAAGGAGACAAATCGCCGTTGACTAAAACCGTAATATCCAATCCTTCTAAAAGCGCCGCAATCTCGCTTAATTTTCCCGCGCCGAACACCGTAGCGGGGGAAACTTTCCGCAATTTCTGCGTGGCGCTGCCCGCCACCGCAGCGCCCGCGCTGTCAATCAGGGCTTCCGCCTCTTTAATAAGCGCGGGAACGTCTTTCTCGTTGCGGTCGGTAATCGGCTGCAAAATATATATTTTTTCAACGCCGTCGTTCCCGGTAAAAACCGGTTCGCCGCGTTTTTCCTCGTCGAAAGGGGAACGATTATATAATATGTCAGTCATAGTACTATTATTATGCCACGCATAATATAAATTTTTAACTCAGTCGTCATTAGAATTTGTCGGCGTAATCTCGCTTTCCCGGTCAGGATCTGAATCCGGGGTAGAAGGCGGATCGGCGTGCAATTTTACAACGCCGGCAACCTTCCTGCGGTTTTCCTGCGTTACGGCGGCATAGTGGCGCTTGGTTGTATTCACGTCTTTATGCCCTAAAACGTCCGCTACAATGTAAATATCGCCCGTTTCGTTATATAATCTTGTGCCGTACGTGCTACGCAGTTTATGGGGCGTAATTTTCTTTAACGGCGTTACGGTTTTACTGTATTTTTTCACCAGAAATTCCACAGAGCGCACGTTGATGCGTTTATATTGCATCGATAAAAACAAGGCTTTTTCCGACCGGGGAATTTTGGGGTCGTTTTTCTTTTCGGCAACGTATTCTTTCAAAGCGTAGGCAACTTCGTCGGAAAAGTAGAGGATTGCCTGCGCGCCGCCTTTTCGGGTAACGATAAACGAGTTATCGTCGAAATTCACGCTGTCGTTATCTAACCCGACAAGTTCGCTGATACGTATTCCCGTACCGAGAAAGAGGGTGAGAATAGCGGTGTCGCGCACGCGCGTTTTTTCGTGGTAGCCTATGGCGTGTTTGGTTAAACCTCGGCCGGTTTCCGCTACGGCAAGCAAATCGGAAACTTCAGTCGCGCTGAGCCGGATAATTTCTTTTTCCCGGCATTTGGGCGTGGCGACTTTCGCCGCATTATTCACTTCGATGTAGCCTTTATTGAAAAAATAGCGGAACATAGCGCGCACGGCGGAAAGTTTTCGTGATTTTGCAGGAGCGTCGCACGTAAGCAATTTACCGTTGTATTTATAAGAAGAAAGATAACTCAGAAACAGTTCTATATCGTTATTCGTAACGGCTTCAAGATCTTCCAAAGTAAGATCAAGGGGAGTTTTCCGCGTATATTTTTTGCGACAGAGAAAATCGAAAAAGATACGCAGATCGTAGGCGTATTTCAAACGCGTCTGAGCGCTGGTGATCGATTCAATCCCTAAAAAATAGTCGAAACAAAAGGGCGGAAGTTGTTTTTCAACGATTTCCGCGATTTTTTCGCCGTCGTTTATGTTGCGTAAAATATAATAATTTTCTTTCGACATACCAATAGTTTACCGCGATTTGATTTCTTTGTCAATAATTCAAAGGGGAATACGCAAGAAAAAGAATCGATTTTTCATAAAAGAAGAAAGATTTAATGTTTCTTCACGTTAATTATTTTTAACAGATACAATGAAAAATTAACCATTTCATGAAAAAAGGGTAGACGAATAACATTTCGTAAAATACAGGTTTTACGAAATGTTACGGCGGAATAAGTATAAAAAAGAAGGATTTAACACGAATGTACAGTTCAAGGTTTGATTTACAGTCAACGTTTATTCGTATATTTTACAGTTCAACGTTTTAGTATTACGTTTACGAAATCGGTTTTGTTCGATTTATGTGATTTTCGGATTTTTGTTTTCGTTTGCCGCGAATGTTGCAAGAAAACGATTTACCTCAATCTGTTGTATTATCAAATGTCGCAAGAAAACATTTGCTTCAACTTGTATTATCTTCAGAAACTTGTATTATCTTCAGGAAACGATTAAACCGCCGGGTTGCGCCGGATTGTAATTTTCAATTTATCTATTATTTGCAATATCTATATATCTATTATTTATGGTATTATGCGTGACATAGAAATTAGTTGTCCTTCACAAAAAGCAGGAAATCGTTTTCGTTTAAAGAAATTTTTTCGGGAAGAAAGTTTTCGTTCAGCAAATCGTATCCTCCGCCGCTTGTCAGAAGAAATTTTTCGTGCGACATATTCGCGCAGACGTATACGCTGCGCGTTTTTCCCCGTCGCATATACGCAAAACAGCCGTTGCGTTCGAAAATTTCGCGATACTCCCCTTCTTTAAAAACGTCGGCGTATTCCTGCCGTACCGCGCCCAGGCGTTGGTAATACCCGATCAGTCTGCGGTCGGCGCGCGAAAAATCGAAACACTTGCGGCAGAACGGGTCGCCGAAGCCTTCCATTCCCGTTTCGTCGCCGTAATATACGCAAGGAACGCCCGGCAACGTAAACTGCAACAGCGCGGCGATTTTCAGTTTTTGCACCGCCGCCTCTTTTTCACTTTCGGTAAGCAAGGCGCTTTCCGAAGCCATTTCGTCTTTGGTGCGCGCGCGTTTTCCCGCAAGAACGGTTAAAATACGCGGCGTATCGTGCGTGCCCAAAATATTCATCAGACAATCGAGCGTTTCCTTCGGGTAATGGTCGACGATATCGGCTACGGTTTCGGAAAGATAACGCGAATTTCCGTCGCAAACGAATGCGACGATCGCGTTTTTGAGCGGATAATTCATCACGCTGTCAAGTTCTTCGCCCTGCAAATACTCCCGCCGCGCGGAATACGCGATTTTGCAGGAAGCGTCTTCCCAGACTTCGCCGATAATCACCGCGTGTTCGTTGCTTTCTTTCACGCTTTTCCGCAGTTTTTTAAGAAAAAAATCGGGCAGTTCGTCCGCCACGTCCAATCGAAAGCCGCCGATACCGAACGAAAGCCATTTTTTTAAAACGCCGCTTTCCCGCCCCGCCGTTGCGTCCTTTGTGTATTTTCCGAGGATAAATTGCCGATATTCCTCCGATTCTTCGTTGACTTCGGGCAGAATATCGATTCCCCACCAGCAACTGTATTTATCGGGAAAGCGCTGAAAAGTATACCACGAAAAATACGGGGAATCTTTCGATTGATACGCGCCCAACGAGGGATATTTGCCGTATTTGTTGAAATAAACGCTGTTATCGCCCGTATGGTTGAACACGCCGTCTAAAATTATGCGGATATTCAGCGTTTCCGCCTCGTTGACAAGCGCGCGCAAATCCTCCTCCGTGCCGAGCAGCGGATCGATTTTCATATAGTCTGACGTATCGTAACGATGATTGGACGCAGCCTCGAAAATCGGGTTAAGATATATCGCGCTGACGCCGAGACTTTTTAGATACGGCAGACGACTTTTTATACCTTGCAGATTGCCGCCGAAAAAGTCGTTGTTCAGAACTTTTCCGTTTTCGTCCGGTTTATAATACGGCGTGCCTCCCCAATCGGAACGCAGAATGCGCCCTTCCGCCCGGTGCGGCAGACCGTTTTGCGCCGCCGGATCGCCCGCGCGGCAAAACCTGTCGGGAAAGATCTGGTACATAATTCCGCCTTTCAGCCAATCGGGCGTAACGTAATCCGCCGTGGAAACGGTAAGCAAAAAATTTTCGTCGTCGTACGGAGAAAGTCTGCCGTTCTTTCTGTTACCGTGCACGAAAAATCCGCGGTTCTGAATATAAAAACAATAAAAATACAGTCCTTTTTCCGTTATCGTAACGCTTACGCTCCAACCGTAAGCGGTGCGCGTCATCGGGTAAGAATCTTTTTTCTCGCCGTCGCGGCCGATAAGCAGACAGGCGTTTTCTTCGGGCGTTAAAGGCGTTTTTTCTTTTATAAATTCATCCGAACCCTCGCCGAAGTAAACGGCGGAGTCGCTTCGGCTGTCTGCGTTTGCATCGTCGGCAAAGCAAAACAAGCGGAGTCGGAAAGGTTGTCCTTCCCGCACTCCGCCGCGGATTTCTTTGCAGTTTTTATCGAGCGGATTATAGTAAAATTGCATCTTTCAAACGGAACAACGCGTTATTTCAACGATTTCAGTTGCCAGATATTTTCGGCATATTCTTTGATGGCGCGATCGGCTGCAAAATAGCCCGCCGCGGCGATATTGCAAAGCGATTTCCTGTTCCATTCGCGCTTGTCGTTGGCGTATAAATCGGAAATGCGGTTCTGCGTAAGCACGTACGAATCGTAATCCGCCATACACATATACGGGTCGGCGACGGGCGAGCCGGTAAGCAGATAATTGGCTATATCGGCAAACGATTCGCCGTTAAAGCCCACAATCAGCGTTTCCAGAACCTTTCTCAGCGTGCCGTCTTTATTGTAATAAGCGCTGGCAGAATAGCCGTCGCGCCAGATTTGCGCCACCTCGTCCGCTTTCAGCCCGAAGATAAACATATTTTCTTCGCCGGCGCGCTCCGCCATTTCTACGTTCGCGCCGTCCAGCGTGCCCACGGTAAGCGCGCCGTTGATCATGAATTTCATATTGCCCGTGCCGCTCGCCTCTTTTCCCGCAAGCGAAATCTGTTCGGAAAGTTCGGAAGCGGGCATCAGCATTTCGGACATCGTTACGTTGTAATCTTCCATATAAACCACGTTGAGTTTTTGATTGATTTTGGGGTTTTTACGGATATCTTCGGCAAGGAAGCAGATGAGTTTGATAATCTTCTTCGCCATATAATACCCTGCCGCCGCTTTCGCCGCGAAAATATACGTTTTCGGCTGTATGGGCAGATCGGGGTTTTCTTTCAGCGCGATATAATCGGTGACGATATGCAACACGTTGAGAAGTTGCCGTTTATATTCGTGCAGGCGCTTTGCCTGTACGTCGAACATCGTTTCGGGGTCGATGATAACGCCCTGCTTTTTATAGGCGTATTCCGCAAACTGCCGCTTTTTGATCCGCTTGATTTCGCCGAGACGTTTAAGCACGGAATCGTCGTTTTCGAATTTTTTGAATTCCGCCAGTTTCGCCGCGTCTTTCGCGTAACCCTCGCCGATACAATCGTTGAGCAGGGCGCAAAGTTCGGGATTGGACTGATTCAGCCAGCGCCGATGCGCGATGCCGTTGGTAACGTTTGTAAATTTTTCGGGCGCGTAATCGTAAAAATCGCGGAAAATGCTCTTTTTGATAATGTCGCTGTGCAAACGCGAAACGCCGTTAACGCTGTGCGAACCCACCACCGACAAATTCGCCATGCGTACGGTGTTGTACGAGATGATCGCCATGCGCGATATCTTATTCCAGTCGCCGGGAAAACGCTTCCATAAATCGTCGCAGAAGCGGCGGTTGATTTCTTTTAAAATGGAATAAATTCTGGGCAGCCTGCGCGCGATTAAATCTTCGGGCCACGTTTCCAGCGCCTCGGCAAGCACGGTATGATTGGTATAGGCGCAGACGGACGTGGTGATATGCCACGCTTCATCCCAACTCATGCCGTTTTCGTCCACCAAAAGACGCATGAGTTCGGGAATCGCCAGGGCGGGGTGCGTGTCGTTCAGGTGAATTGCCGCCAATTCGGGCAGCGACGAAAGCGAGCCGTAACGGCGCTTATGATCGGAAAGAATGTTCTGCAACGACGCCGAAACCAGAAAATACTGCTGTTTCAATCGCAGGGATTTCCCCTCCTGATGATTGTCGGCGGGATACAGCACTTTCGAAATCAGGTCCGCTTCGTTCTCCTCCTGCATCACGGCGGCGTAATCGCCTTGCGAAAACAGTTTCATATCGAAATTCTGCACGCCTTTCGCGCGCCATAAACGAAGTACCGATACCGCTTTGCTTTTATACCCCG
>JAQYLE010000068.1 GCA_028720205.1 Clostridia bacterium | reverse complement strand
GCTTTTTTTCTTTATCGGAAAGAAACGCGGCTTTCAGTAACGCGCGGCAATTTTCTTTTTCGCCGCCCGCAAAAGTCAGATTTTCAAGCGCGGTAAGATTGGGCAGCAACCTGCCGTCCTGAAACGCGTACGCCACGCGAGGATAATCCTGCCTGTCTTTCTTCCCGCGTCTTTCCGTTAGTATGCAATCCGCCGCGTTATCGCCGCGTTGCAATCGTTCGGGCGGAGCAAACGAAACCTCCCCTTTATCGCAGGAAGTCAGCCGCGCGAGAATGTTTAAAAGCGTGGTTTTTCCCCCTCCGCTTTCGCCGAGAATGCACAGCGTTTCGCCGCGGTAAATATCCAGCGACAAATCGCTCAGCACCCTTTTATCGCCGTAGGTTTTTTCTATGCCGCGAAGCGATAGTAAAACGTTGTTTCCGCCATTGTTTCCGCCGTTGTTCTTATCGTTGTTTCCGCCGTCGCCGTCTGCGGGAATATACGGCGTTTTTCCGGAATGTTCTCCGCTCATTTCGTCCTCCTGTCCGCGGCAAGCGCGATTAAATTTCCAAGCGTTTCCAGAATCAGCCCCGTAATCACCACAAGCAACGTCAGCGCGAAGAGGCGCGGCATATCGAGGTAGATTTTGGAATCCTGCATTAACCCGCCTACGCTTTTAAAAGTATTCGACATGATTTCGGCGGAAACAACGAGTTTCAGCGAAAACGACAGCGCGCCCGCGCTCTCGCGCAACACGGACGGAAATATCTGCGGCAGATACATGCCGAAAATCTGTTTGAAAAGCGGCACTTTGTACACGGCGCATACGCTTTTATAGCGTTCGTCCACCGAAAACAACGCGGACAGAACGCCCGTATACAGTAGCGGAAACAACGCCAGAAACGCCACGATAACGGGCGCTTTTTTCGGCGTGGACCACACCAGAATCATCAATAAAACCGCCATGGTGGGCAGCGCGCGGAGCGCCGATACGAATACCGACGCGATCTTTCTTACCGGCGAATACAGATACGCCGCAACCGAAAGCGCCAACGCCGGAATAAACGAGATAAAAAACGCCTGCAATACGCGGAAAAAAGTTTGAAAATACGCCGTATAAAACTGTTTTTCCGTTAAGATTTTCCCCATAGCGGAAAACGTGTCTTTTAAAGACGGCACCAGATACGGATTGCCCACGATTGCATACGCCGCGCCCCACAGCGCAAACAGCGCGATAAACGCCGCCGCCGCAAAAAGCAGCGTTGACGTTACCGTTTTTTTTATGTTTTTTTTCTCTTGCGTTTTATTCATGGCTTGTTCTTGCTTACAAAGTATTATCCGCTCTATATTATCCGCTCTGTTTTATCCGCCTTTGCTTTTGCGCGCGGAATAACGCTTTTTAAGCAGCCGCAACGTCGCCCGGCGTATAGAAGAATTCGTCGCTCGTCTGCGGCGCGTTTGCGCCCATCATACCGGTAAGCACCGCGCGCACCGCTTCTTTTTCCGCCTGCGCGGCTACGAATTTCACGTTGCAGTTTTTCACCGTTTCGGCGGAAAGATTTTTCGCGTTGAACGCGGGCGTTTCGCCTTCCGTCAGTTTCGAAGAAAGCGCGGTTATAATCGTGCTTGCCTCCGCCGTTTTTAAATACGTTTCGGCGTTGCCGAGTTTGGCGATGAAATTCTCCGTCCATTCGGGATACTTCGCCGTAAACGACTTTTTCGCCACGATTACCGCCTGCGGATACCCCTCTTCGCCGCCATACAACTGTTGCAGACTGCCCGAAAGATACAGTTTGTTCTGCGCCGCATTCGTACGCAGGCTGACCAACGGTTCCGCGATGACGAACGCGTCGACGTTTTTGTTGGTTGAAGTAACCAGCGTAGGATCGGTTATGCCTTGCAGATTGATTTTATCGGTAGCCACTCCGTTACCGTCCGATAAAACGTTAAAATCAATTTTGTATTGGTTCAGAATCATTTTAAACACCATTCCGGGAACGTTCGCGATCTGTATCACGCCCACCGTTTTACCGATTAAAGTTTCTAACCCTTGTTTATCGGTAAACTGCGTTTCCGCGCTTTTTGATACAATAAACAGATTGCCGTGCGTTACCGTGCCCAGCATCTGATATTTTTCGCCGCCGCCCAGAAGTTTCGCCGCCGCGTTGACGGGCAGAACGCAGAAATCGGAATTTTTCGTTTCGTCCGTATTGGTTACGTACGTTGTAATCGTATTCGCGTTTACTATGTTGAACTCAACGGTTTCGTCGCCTTCTTCAATCATCTGCACAAGCGCCAGCGCGGGAGCGCCGTCCGGTGAGGTTACGCTGACCTTCGCGGGCGCATTTGCGGGCGTTTTTCCGTTATCGCCGTCCGCGCCGTCCTTTGCGCACGCCGCTACGGAAAACGCGCTGAGCGCCGCTAAACACACGCACAGAAGTTTCGCCATAAATTTGGTTTTCGCTAAAAATTTGCTTTTCATGCCTTTCATATGTTTTCTCCTTTAAACGTTTTATTACAAAAGTTTAAATCTTGCCGAACAAAGCCTTTACGTAAACGCCGCTTAATTTGCCGATTTTGCCCGTCAGCGCGTTGGTTACTTCCACGGGCGCGTCCAGCGCCACGGAAATCACGGAAACGTTCTTTTGTTTATACGGCACGCCCATTCTGCCAATGATATATTCGCCGTAAGCGGAAAGCGCCGCGTTGATCTGCTCCGCAACGGATAAGTCGGAAACGATTATGCTGATTACGCAAATGCGGCATTCCGCCGCGATTTTTTCATTGTTTTGTTCAACCCGAACCGTTTCTTTGCGTAACGGTTCGTTCTGCGTCGTGTTGTTCCGCTTCGTATTATCGTTACTATTTTTGCCGTTTTGCATGAAAAAAAACTCCTTTGCCGCGTTTTTCGCGCGCAAAAGAGAAATCCGCTTTTTATTATATCGCAAAGCCGCTTTTCATTCCGTTGCGGAAGGGGCGCTAATCCCCCGCCGTTCCGCTGAAAATACGGCGCGATGAAATTGAATAAAACGATTTTTCCCTTTCGCCGTCGGAACGCGTCTTTCGGTTTAAGTTGTTTATCGATTAAAGTATAGCGCATTTATCGCGCCGCGTCAAGCGTTTTCGCCTTCGGTTAACCGTTTTTTACGGCGACCGCATAGTAAATGGGTTTGCCCTGTTCCACCCATTTTTGCTCGTATTCCGTAACCACGTTGTCGGGCGGATTGCCGTTTTTATGCAAATCGTAGTCGGCCGTTTTTATGTGAAACCCTGCGGCGGCATATTCCTGCAAAGAAAATTCGAAAAAATCGCGATCGTCCGTTTTCTGCACGATTTCGCCGCCCGCCTTTAACAGTTTTTCGTATTTCGCCAGAAAATCGCGGTGCGTAAGCCGTTGCGAAGCATAGCCGAGTTTGGGAAGCGGCGTGGAAAAATTCAGGTAAATTCTTTCAAGCGAATGTTCCGGAATATAACAAGGCAGGCACTCCGCGCGGATATTTAAAAACTTTACGTTACCGATTCCTTCCTGCCTGACGCGCTCCATCGGCGTTAAAATCACGTTGCTCATCTTTTCCAGCGCAAGAAAATTGGTATCCGTTCTCCGCTTCGCCGTTTCTATGATAAAGCCGCCCTTTCCGCACCCGATTTCAAGTTCTACGGGCCGATTATTATGAAACGCCTGCGTAAAATCTACGGTGGCGCGAAACCGCTCCGCCGCTTCCTTCATATTTAAAATGCCCGCCGTGCCGCGCGCAAGCAACACGTCGGAACAGGCTGACATGCGTTCGTCAAAATTGCGCTTTCTGCGCATTCGCATAGACATAAACTTTCTCCGTATTTCTCCGTACACCTACGCAACCCGCCGCGTTTGCGCCGATACGCCCTACCGTTTTTTACGTAAAACCCTTTCAGTTTGTGCCGGTACTGCCGAATCCGCCCGCGCCGCGCGCCGTATCGGAAAGTTCTTCCGCCTGCACGTATTCCGCTTTTAAAAACGGGGTTACCACAAGTTGCGCGATCCGCTCGCCCGATTCTATCGTTTGCGGCACGGAGGAATGATTGTGCAACGATACCATCACCTCGCCGCGATAATCCGCGTCTACCACGCCCACTTTATTGGCGGGGGCAAGTCCGCGCTTGGTGGCTAGCCCGCTTCGCGCATAAATCAGCCCCGCATATCCTTCGGGAATTTCAACGGCAAGCCCCGTGCGGATAAGTTTTGTTTCGCCGGGCCCGAACTTTACGGGTCCGTCGGTTACGGCGTATAAATCCGCGCCCGCCGCGCTTGCCGAACCGTATGCGGGCAGAACCGCGCGCCCGTCTAATTTCTTTACGTTGATTTTTACCATTTCTCCTCTCTCCCCGGCCGTTTTTTCAGCCGCAACCCTCGCTTTCCGCGCCTGAATACTACGTCTGACGTAGAAGTACTATGCGATACATACGTCTTATTACATTTTCCGATATGCGCATATTTTCACGCGTTCAATCGTTTTTATTATAACAGACAACGGAAAAAAAATCAATCGTTTCGCGCGCATAATAGCGCCGCTTCCCGAAAAAAAGGAGAAAAAAACGGAAAGCGGCGCGGGGTGAGTTATAAAAGCGGGATTTTATTCGGATGAATCGGAAATTTTACAATGCTCGGTTGAAACTATTTGCAGCGTTGAATCTTTTTGCGGCGGTTGAAAATTTTTGCAGCGGTTGAAAATTTTTGCAGCGGTTGAAACGAAAATTTTAAAAACAACGACTTTCAGGAAAACAACAAATCGAGAACCATAATAAAGGCAAACCCGAAGGTGAAGCAAATCAGCGCAAGCGGATTTTTCTTTTGAAAAGCCTCGGCAATGAGTTCGGTGGAAGTCACCGCCACCATCGCTCCCGCCGCAAACGCCAGCGCAAACGCCATATATCCGCCCGAGGAGAATACCGCCGCTCCTACCAGCGCGAAAGGTATTTCCACCGCGCCCGAAAGCACCGATAAAAGAAAACTTTTCTTTTTGGAAAAACCGCGCTGATGCAGCGGGTACGCCAGGCAAAACCCTTCGGGAAAGTTTTGTATGCCTATTCCGAGCGCCAACATCAGCCCCGGAAGAACGCCGCCGGAAAACGCCACCCCGACGGCTAATCCTTCCGGAACGTTATGGAGAGTAACCGAAGCGTACAACAGTTTTGTTCCGCCCGAGCGTTCGTTTTTGCCGGAAAAAAACATATCCGCGCCCCAGATGAGCAGCGCGCCGCATACAAAACCCGACGTAACCGCCCAGGCGGACGATATGCGGACAGGCACTTCCAACGCGGGTAAAAGGAGAGAAAAAAACGCCGCGGAAAGCATGACGCCCGATGAAAAACCGTCGAACGCTCCTTTGGATTTTTCGCTTTCCCTGTTTAAGAAAAACACAAGCGCCGCGCCCGCTACGGTAAATAGAAACGCGCCGAGCACGCCGATCAGCGCCTGCAAACATACGGGAAAAGCGGAAAATTTCGTCATCGGTACATCCTCTCTGCGCATATCGCCGTTTTATCGACGTCTGCTTACTTTCAGTATATGACCGCCGCCGCCTGTATCGTGCCGGTTTTACGCGCAAAAAAAACGTCCGCTTGCAAAACGGACGTTTCCGGCTGAACAATCACGGTTCAGATCGGTTTTTTCAGTATTTCAGATCAGTTTTTTCAGTATTTTTTTCAGCGCGTATTTACAGTGTTCGTACGTAAGTCCGCCCTGAAAATACGCGGTGTACGGCTCGCGAACGGGCGCGTCGGCGGAAAGTTCTATCGAAGCGCCTTCCACAAAGCACCCCGCCGCCATAATCACTTTCGCTTCGTAACCGGGCATATCGCAAGGCTCGCATACGGCGAAGGAATCCACGGGCGACGCCTCCTGTACCGACCTGATAAAATCGCAGAGTTGTTCCGCCGTATCGAAACGGATGGCGCGCGTGATATCGGAAATAGTTCTGCCGAATTTAGGAAAGTTTTCGTAACCGAGTTTTTCCATACATTTGCCGATGAGCAGGCTGCCTTTCACCGCCTGATTCACCACGTGCGGCGCCAGGAACACCCCCTGAAAAAACAGGCGGTAACCATACGCGTAAGAACCGATTTCGTCGCCGAGCGACGGCGCCGTAAGACGGTTTGCCACCTTTTCCATATACTTCTTTTTGCCTACGATATAGCCGCCCGTGGGCGCAAGACCGCCCCCGGGATTTTTTATCAGCGAGCCGGCGGAAATATCCGCGCCGACGTCGCAGGGCTCCTGTTTCTGCACGAATTCGCCGTAACAGTTGTCCACGAAAATACAACCTTTAAAACCGCGCGCGCGCACGAAAGAACAGATTTCGCCGATTTCTTCCACCGTGAGCGCGTTGCGAAGTTCGTACCCGCGCGAACGCTGAATATATATCATTTTTAAATCGCTTTCCGCGTTTTTCAGCGCCGTGTCCAGCGCGGAAAAATCTACCGCGCCGCTATTTGTAAGAGGCAATAAATCGAACTTTACGCCCAGTTCTTTCAGCGAGCCGTTATTTTCGCCGAAGATCACGCTCTGAAGCGTGTCGTACGGCAAACCCGTAACCGAAAGCGCTCTGTCGCCGGGGCGCAATATGCCGAACAACGCCACCGCCAACGTGTGCGTGCCGCTGAGCAGCGCGGGAGAAACGATTCCCGCTTCCGCGCCCATACTATCGGCATAAACCTGCGATAAAACGTGCCGCCCTTCGTCGCCTAAACCGTAGCCGCTAGAAGGGTTGAAGTGGCGGAGCGCCACGTTGTTTTTTGTAAAGGCGTCGATCACTTTCGCCTGATTTTCTTCGCTGATTTCGTCGGCTAAGGCAAACGCCTCTTTCAGTTCGCCTTCCGATTCTTTAATAAGTTCTTCCGCCGTATAGTTCTTTTTTTTCTGATTGTTTGCTTGCATGATAATATTTTTAGTACTATGCGTTACATAATTATTATGACAGACATAACTATGCGTGACATAATTATTATGACTGACATAGTACTTTTTAAGAGTAACGAAAAGAATTCTGTTATCTTAAAATAAATCCTCCGTGTATTTGAATTTTTCGTTGGTTTCAAGCGCTTTAAACGGAATTTCGATTAAATTCTGCATGCGTTTGAAAAAAGTGATCTGGCGTTTTGCATAACGCCTTGTATTGCGTTTTACGTTATCCTTTACTCTTTCCCACGGGACGCCGTCTAAAATCCCCTCGATTACTTCTTTATAGCCGATGCCCTGCATGCACTGATCGGTGCGGCGTACGCCGCTATGAAGCAGTTCTTCCACTTCGTTTACAAGGCCGCGCTCGAACATCTCGTCTACGCGCTTATCGATTCTTTGATACAGCGTTTCGCGCGGAAAGGAAACGCAGTAGGCGTAAAAGCGAAAACGCGGCGTTTTCGTATCGTGCTGTTCCGACTTTTTTCTTCCCGTACATTCATAGATTTCCAATGCGCGGATTACGCGTTTTACGTCGTTTACATGCAGGCGCGCCGCACTTTCGCTATCCGCTTTTTCAAGCAGAGAATGAAGGTATTTCGCGCCTTCTTCCGCGCCCATTTCCCGTAATACGGCGGCATATTTCGCGCGGACTTCTTCGTTGGCGCCGAACCCGCCCATTTCGCTGCGATATAACAGCGCTTCGATATAAAACCCCGTGCCGCCGCAGATAACCGGCGTTTTTCCCTCGTTTAAAAGCCGCTCGATTACGGGGAGAGCCATATTGCGGTAATCGCTTACGGAAAACTTCTCCGTGGGCGAAACCACGTCGATCATATGGTGCCTGACGTTGCGCATTTCTTCGGGGGTTGGTTTTGCCGTGCCTATATTTAACCGTTTATACACCAGCATGCTGTCCGCGGAGACGACTTCCGTATTCAGTTTTTCCGCCAGATCCACCGCAAATCCGGTTTTGCCGCTTGCCGTCGGTCCGCAAATCACAGCAATCGGTTTCATACTATTCTCCCGAACATTTTTTCAAGTTCGTTTCTGGTGATCCGCGCCACGACCGGTCTGCCGTGCGGACAGCGCAGACCGAAGTTGCCGTCGATCAGGCGGAAAAGTTCGTCGATTTCCGCTTTGGATAAATCGTCGCCGCCCTTTACCGCCGCTTTGCATGCCGCCGTGGCGAGTTTATCGCGCAGAAGATCTTCTAATTTCACGCCGCGGAAATCGCCCGTACCGCTTAAAATATCGGCAAAAAACGCGAATAAATCGATATTGACAAGATCGGCAGGCACGGCGCTTACGGAAAATACGTTTGCCTGCGTTTCGTCGATTTCAAAACCGATGGAACGAATATTTTCAAGATTGTCGCGTAAAAAATCGGCTTCGACGTCGTTTACCCGTACTTCGTAGGGAATCAGCATGGGTTGACGCGCCGTTTGGCGAAGGCGCATTTTTTCTTTTAAACGGTTAAATATCAATCTCTCGTGCGCCGCATGCTGATCAATGATAAGCACCTCGTTTTCGTGTTCGTACAAAAGATACGTATTGAACAATTTGCCCGCGTAAACGTAAGCCGCCGCGTCGACGCGTTGCCGTTTCGCCTCTTCTTCCCGTTGAAGAAGATATTTTTTATTCTCCGCAAAAGCGTCGTATGCCTGCGAATCGATCGGCGCGGAAGCGGATTCGCCGCGCGCGTTCTGCCGCGAAGCCGCGGCGCTCGCTTTGAGCGTAACGACGGGCGCGGCGACGGAAAGATCGGGAAACATCTCCGAGAGGGCGCCGCGTTTTTCCCGCGGTTTTTCGGGAGATTTATCTATCTGCTTTTTTAACACGGGCGACTCGTTGAACTCCGCAGGCGCTTCGCGCTCGGCTTCAACGGGCGCAAAAGGCAATTCCAAATCGTTTAAAAGCGCTTTTTTCGGCGTTTCGCTCATGGCGTTCATCGCTTTGCGCGCTTCTTCGTACGAAAGCGCAGGCGCGGAAATACGCGCGGAATCCGGCGCGGATAAACCGATATCGGTAAAATCGGCTTGTCCGTTTTTGATTGCGCCGCTTTGGTTAAGCGGCTTTGCAAGATAATCGAGCGCGCCCGCATTGCCGTCGAGCACTTCGGAAACAACGCGGTAAATACAGCCGTAAATAATTTTATTATCGGAAAAGCGGACGTCCGCTTTGTTGGGATGCACGTTGACGTCTACGATTTCGGGCGGAACGTCGATATGCAATACGTAGAAAGGATATTGCCTCTTCATCAGATAATTCGCATACGCGTTGGCAAGCGCCGCCGATATCGTTTGATTGCTTACGTATCTGCCGTTTAAAAACGCCGTCTGATACGATTTATTCGGCTTGGAATAATTCTGATTGCCGACGTATCCGCGGATTTTTACGCCGTGTCTCTCCGCCTGAACCGCATAACAGTTCCGCAACGCCTCCGCTCCGTAAACGCAGACGAACGCCGATTCGTCGCCCTCGCCGAACGACTGCAATACGCTTTTGCCGTTGACGTAATAGCGGAAAGAAATATCCGGACGGGAGAGAATGAAACGCGCGATAAACGTTGTGATTTCCGCTTCTTCCGCACGGTCGCTCTTTAAAAAACGAAGTCTTACGGGCGCGTTGTAAAACAGCGTGGATACGCATACGTCCGTGCCGTGAGAAAAAGATTCGCCCGCCTCTTTGATTTCGCCTAAAACGCCGCCCTCGCAGGAGAGCGAATAACATTTTTTGCCCTCTTCTTCAGACGTTATCGTCATTTTAGACACCGAGGCGATAGAAGCCACCGCTTCGCCGCGGAAACCGAGCGTTATTATGCTTTCCAGATCTTCCGCGCGCGAAATTTTACTTGTGGCGTGCGGAAGAAACGCCGACGGCAGATCTTCCCTGGAAATGCCCGCGCCGTCGTCTACCACGCGAATCGTTTCTTTTCCGCCGCTTTCCACGTAAATTTCGATTTCTTTCGCGCCTGCGTCGATTGAATTTTCAACAAGTTCTTTCACCACGGAGTACGGCCTGTCCACCACCTCGCCCGCCGCGATGCGGTTGTATACGTTTGCCGGCAACAGATTGATTTTTCCCATGATACTTCTTATACTTCCTCTTTCAGCCTAACGCCTTGCGGCAATTTCCCGCATTATTCTGCGTAACCTTTTTCGTTTTCGCCTATTCTTCGGTGAATTTTTGCTTTAAATCGTTCAACAACATAAGCGCCTGCAACGGCGAAAGCGTATCGACGTTTGTTTCCGCCAGAATTTCTTTTACTTCCAGAAGTCTTTCGTTTTGCGCGCTATTCTCTTTTTGGTAAGATCGCGCGGTTTCTTCCGCGTTTTCGCCGTTAATTTCTTCGCCCGCTTGCGTTGCGGAAAGTTCGGAAAGGGCAAGCGCGCGCTGTTTGGCGACGTCGCTTTTTTCAAGCAGTTTTAAAATACCGCGCGCGCGGTCGGTTACCTCGCGCGGCACGCCTGCGAGCGACGCCACTTCGATTCCGAACGAGCGGTTTGCTCCGCCGCGTTGAATTTTGCGTAAAAACACGATTCCGCCGCCGAGTTCGCGCACGGTGACTTTATAGTTTTTAACGCCGCTCACCGTGCTTTCGAGTTCGGTGAGTTCGTGATAGTGCGTGGAAAACAACGTTTTCGCCCGTACTTTTTCGGTGAGATATTCAATCACCGCCCAGGCGATGGAAAGTCCGTCGTACGTACTCGTGCCGCGCCCCACCTCGTCTAATACCAGCAGACTGTTTTTGGTGGCGTGCAGCAGAATTGTAGCCACTTCCGTCATTTCCACCATAAACGTGCTCTGATCGTATACCAGATTATCGCTCGCCCCGACGCGGGTAAACACGCGGTCGATCAGCGGTATCTGCGCCGACTTCGCGGGAACGAAACAGCCGATATGCGCCATGACGGTAATCAACGCTACCTGTCGCATATACGTGCTTTTGCCCGCCATGTTCGGCCCCGTAATGATAAGACTACGGTTTTCCTCCCCGTCCATCAGCGCGTCGTTGGGCACGAAACGCTCCTTGGAAATCGCCTCCACCACGGGGTGCCTGCCTTCGGTTATCGTCAGCGCGCCGCCTTCCTCCGTGATTTTCGGACGGGCGTATCTGCGCTCCTTGGAAACGGCGGCAAGAGAGGTAAGACAGTCGATCTGCGCCACCGTTTCGGCGGCTTTCAGAAGATCGGACAGCCGATTTTGCAGCGCGGATAAAACGTAAGAAAAGATTTTCTCTTCTAATTTCAGCGCCGATTCCTGACCGGTTAATATGCGCTCTTCCAGCGTTTTAAGTTCTTCGGTGATATATCTTTCGCCCGTGGTAAGCGTTTGTTTGCGGATATATTCGGGCGGCACTTTATCTTTGAACGAATTGGAAACTTCGATATAATAACCGAATACGCGGTTGAACCCGATTTTCAGCGTGCGGATATCCGTTTTTTCCCTTTCGCGCGCTTCCATTTCTTTTATCAGCCCCGCCGCGTGTTCGCGAACGCCGCGCAGTTCGTCTAACTCCGCGTTGTATCCTTCGCGGATATAGCCGCCGTCCTTGGTGGATACGGGCGCGTTTTCGGCGATGGTCTGCCCTAAAAGTTCGGTTATATCTTCTACGGCGGGCAGATCGTTTAACAATTTTTTAAGCGCCGGCGCGCTGAACCCCGAAAGACGGAATTTTAACGAGGGAAGAAGTTCCAGCGATTTTTTCAGCGCTTCTAAATCTCTGGGCGTAACGTTGCCGTAGGAAATTTTTCCTGCAAGTCTGCCGATATCTTTTATGCCACCCAACGTTTCCTGCAAGCCTACGCGCAGCACCGACGCCGTATATAACTCTTCCACGCCGCTCAGGCGTTCGTTGATTTTTTCAACGCTTTTTAACGGCGATACCACCCACTGCCGCATCAGCCGCGCGCCCATCGGCGTTTTCGTTTTATCGAGCACCCATAAAAGCGAGCCGTATTTCTTGCCCTCCGCGTTGTTTTTTAACAGTTCCAGATTCTTCACCGCCGCCGCGTCGAGTTCAACGTATTCGCTACGATCGATCAGCGTTACAAAAGAGATGTTTTCAAGCGAACGCTTCTGCGTTTCGCGCAGGTATTCCACCAACGCTCCCGCCGCGGCAATGCAGTTCTCCTTTCCCGCAATGCCGTACGCGGCAAGCGACGCGGCGTGAAACTGTTCGAGCAGATTTTTTTCGGCGTGTTTCACGTTAAACGCCCACGGCACGTAACACGAAAACGGCGGCAACGCGCCGCGTTTTATTTCTTTCACCTCTTTGGAAAGAAGCGCCATATCGTCGTTGCAAATAACTTCCGCCACGCCGTAACGCAGCAACAACGCCACGACGTCCGTCAGAACGCCGTGCGCTTCGCCTTTAAATTCGGTAACGTAAAATTCGCCCGTGGTGATATCCGCCCACGCCGCCGCGATTCCTTCCTGCGTTTTGGAAAGACATGCAAGATAGTTGTTTTTCGTTTCGTCAAGAAGAGAATCTTCGGCGAGAGTCCCCGCGGAGACGATCCGCACTACGTCGCGTTCCACAAGTCCCCTGCCGGCTTCTTTCGGATCGGAAAGTTGTTCGCATACCGCCACCTTCTCGCCCATGGATACGAGTTTCGCTATATACGTATCCGCCGCATGATACGGAATTCCGCACATCGGCGCGCGCTCTTCCATGCCGCAGTCTTTGCCCGTAAGCGTTAAATCGAGAAGAGAAGATACCTTTATCGCGTCGTCGAAAAACATCTCGTAAAAATCGCCCAGTCGGTAAAATAAAATACAGTCTTTGTATTTTTCTTTCATCTCTACGTAATGTTGCATCATATCGGACATTTTTCTCTGTTTTTCCATAACCGTAAATCCGCTTCCTTATCCGTTGGTAATTGCGCTTTCGCCGTTCTTTCCCAACGGCGTTTTTCTTTTAGTCTTCCACTTCCGCTACTTCGCCAAAGAGCGAAATGCCGTTTGCCGTAAGTACGTTAACGCGCACGAATCTGCCCACGACGTTTTTCGGGTACGGAAAATACGCCATCCGCCCGAATTCGTCTCTGCCCAGGTACGCTTTCTTCTTTTCGTCGTAATCTTCGCAGAGAATTTCCACCGTTTTTCCCACGTATGTTTCCGATTTTTTCCGCGTGAGAGTATTCACCAGTTCCACCAGGCGCATAATACGGTTTTTCGATACGTCTTCGGGAACCTGATCGGGCATTTCGGCGGCTTTCGTGCCGCTGCGCTTAGAATACACAAACGTGAACGCCGAGGCAAAATCCGCTTTTTTTACCAGTTCTTCCGTTTGAAGATAATCTTCTTCCGTTTCCCCGGGAAACCCTACGATGATATCGGTGGTGACTTCCGCCTGCGGAATTGCGCTTTTGAGCATCTGAATCTTGTTGAGATATTCTTCCGCGGTATACCGCCTGTTCATGCGGCGCAGAATTTCATTTGAACCGGACTGCACCGGCAGGTGTACCAGACGGCAGATTTTGGGGTGTTTTTTCATTACTTCCACCACGTCGGCGTTGAAATCTTTCGGGTGGCTCGTCATAAATCTCAAACGGAATTTCCCTTCGATCGACGCCGCTTTATCTAAAAGACGGGCGAACGAGGAGCCGTCTTTAAGATCGTTTCCGTAAGAATTCACGTTCTGCCCCAGCAACGTGATTTCTTTATACCCCTGCTCTACCAGCAAACGTATTTCGGCAAGTATATTTTCCTCTTTGCGCGAGCGCTCTCTGCCGCGTACGTACGGCACGATGCAATAGGAACAGAAATTGTTGCAACCGTAGGCGATATTCACCCATGCGTTGGGGAAACTCGTGCGGAACGGCTTTACGTCCTCTACGATTTCGCCTTCCTTTTCACAAATTTTTATCACGCGCTTTTTTTCCTCGCGCTTTTTCTGAATTAACGCGGGCAATTCTTCTAAATTGAGAGTGCCGAAAATTACGTCGATAAACGGAAATTTCTCTTTCAGCGTTTCCGCCTTTCCCTTTTCCTGCGTCATGCAGCCGCCTACCGCGATAATCAGATTTTTTTTCTGCTTTTTTAATTTTTTCAGCGCGCCTATGTTGCCGAACGCGTGATTTTCGGCGTTTTCGCGCACGCAACACGTATTGAACACGATGAGATCCGCGTTTTCCTGCGAATCCGCCGATTCATAACCGGCGGCGCGAAGAAGTCCCGCGATTTTTTCCGATTCGTGTACGTTCATCTGACAACCGTACGTTACGATAAAATATCTTTCCCGCATAAGTTTTCTGCCTTTCCGCTTTTTCTGTTCCGCCCTGTCTTTCCGTCTGTTTTTCGCTTACGTTTCCGTGAATCGTTAACGAAAACGGGGGTACAAAACCCTGTTTTATTTTTCTTTTATTATACACTTTTTTTTGCTTTTTATCAAGTCTTTTACCGCTCTTTTCCCCTTCGCGCCGCGCTTTTTTGCAAATTGTGAAACCGGAGAAAAACGGGATAAGAGCACAG
>JAQYLE010000067.1 GCA_028720205.1 Clostridia bacterium | reverse complement strand
AGCCGAACGTGCCGCTGGCGGGGATTACGGGATTATCCAGTTCCCAGCCGGATAAGGTAACTTTCGTGTTCACCATATTATCTCACCTCTTTTTAATACGGGCCCCTCTTTGCAGATGCGCTTCGCGCCGTATTTCGTCATGCACGAACACCCCATGCACGCGCCGAAACCGCAACCCATGCGCTCCTCAAAACTGTATTCCCCGTCCGTTTTTACCGTTTTTTCCACCGCGCGGAACATCGCTTCCGGCCCGCAGGCGTAAAAATACGTATAGGAAAGATTTTTCATCACGTCGGTAACGAAGCCTTTCGCGCCGCGGCTGCCGTCCGCCGTAGCAAGGTACGTTTCCGCGCCCAGCGCCTTGAATTCCTCTTCGTAAAACGCTTCTTTCGCCGTGTTGAATCCCAGCGCGGCTATCGGTCGCGCGCCGCGTTTTATCAGATCTTTGCACAGTTTGTAAAGGGGCGGCACGCCCACGCCCCCGCCGATTAGCAGCGGTCTGTCGCCGCCTGCGGCAACGTCGTAGCCGTTGCCTAAGCCCGAAAGCGTATCTATTTTTTTGCCGACGGGCATTTTACTCATAATTTCCGTGCCTTTGCCCACTACCTTATAAATCACCGTCAGCACGTTTCCTTCTACGTCGCACACCGATATGGGGCGGCGCAGATAGCACCCGTCCACCGCAAAATTAACAAACTGCCCCGGCGCCGTAACCGAAGAAAAATCTCCGCGCAAACGCATTCTGTAAACGTTTTCCGCAATTTTTTCGTTTTCGGTAATTACGGGAAATATTCTTTCCACTCTTGCACCCTCCTTGCGTTACTATTTTTCCGCTTTTTATATTATGCCCGCTTTTTTCCGATTTTAACTGTTTATGGTAGAAACGCACAGCGTGGTTTCTTCCAGCACGTCCAAAAGCACGCGCACGGTATCCAGCGCGGTGAACATGGTGATGTTGTTTTCTATCGCCGTCTTTCTTATCAGATAGCCGTCGGTATTCTCTCCGTTTTTCGCCACGTCGCCCGTGTTGATTACGTAGGCGATATGTCCCTGCCTGAGCGCTTCGGGAATATCTTGCGAACCCTCGCCTATTTTTTTCAGCACGCGCGTTTTAATGCCGTTCTGCTTTAAAAACGCCGCCGTGCCGCCCGTCGCCTCGATATTGAAGCCCAGATTGTAAAACCTGCGCACCAAAGGCAACGCCTCTTCTTTGTCTTTGTCGCACACGGTTACGAGCACCGTGCCGTAATTGTGCAACTTCATACCCGAAGCCTGCAACGCCTTGTACAGAGCGCGGTTTAACTTGTCGTCGTAGCCGATCGCTTCGCCCGTGGATTTCATTTCGGGCGATAAATACGCGTCCAGCCCGCGGATTTTGGAAAACGAGAACACGGGCACTTTCACGTACCTGCGCTTTTTCTCTTCGGGGTAAATATCGAATATCCCCTGTTCCTTTAAACTTTTGCCTAAGATGACTTCCGTGGCGATGTCCGCCAGCGAATACCCCGTCGCTTTGGAAAGGAAGGGAACGGTACGGGAAGAGCGCGGATTGACTTCGATGATATACACTTTTTCGTTTTTATCCACGATAAACTGAATGTTGAAAAGTCCCGCGATGCCTATCGCCAGCCCCAATTTTTTGGTGTATTGCAATATCGTGCCTTTTACTTTATCGGAAATACTGAACGGCGGATATACGCTGATGCTGTCGCCGCTGTGCACGCCCGTTTTTTCCACAAGTTCCATAATGCCGGGCACAAACACGTCTCTGCCATCGCAGATCGCGTCCACTTCCACCTCCTTGCCCATTACGTATTTATCCACCAGCACGGGTTTGTCGTCGCCGATTTCCACGGCGGTGCGTAAATATCTGCGCAAGCCTTCTTCGTCCGCCACAATCTGCATCGCCCGCCCGCCGAGCACGAACGAAGGGCGTACCAGCACGGGATACCCCGCCTCTTCCGCCGCTTTCACGCCGTCCTCCACGTTGGTTACGGCGCGACCGGCCGGTTTGGGAATATTCAACTCTTCCAGCAATTTTTCAAAGATATCGCGGTCTTCCGCCCGTTCAATCGCCGCGCAATCGGTGCCGATCAGGTTCACGCCCCGCTCTTTCAGCGCGGCGGCAAGATTTATCGCCGTCTGTCCGCCCAGCGTGGCGATTACGCCGTACGGCTTTTCCGAATCCACCACGTTCATCACGTCCTCCGGCGTAAGCGGTTCGAAATACAATTTATCGGAAGTGGTGTAATCGGTGGAAACCGTTTCGGGATTGTTGTTTATAATAATCGCTTCGTACCCCGCTTTTTTAATCGTCTGCACCGCGTGCACGGTGGAATAATCGAATTCCACCCCCTGACCTATGCGGATAGGTCCTGCGCCCAATACCACGATTTTCTTCTTCCCCGTATCCGTATTCGCCTCGTTTTCTTCGCCCGCATACGTGGAATAGTAATAGGGAATATACGCGTCGAATTCGGACGCGCACGAATCGATCGCCTTGTATACCGGCAGTACGCCGTGTTGTTTGCGCAAGTTAAGCACGGCGCTTTCGCTTACGTTCCACAGCCGCGCTATGGCCTTATCGGAAAATCCGTATTTTTTACATTCTTTCAGCGTTTCCACGTTGTTCGGCGATTGTTTCGCTTCGTTTTCAAGCGCCACGATATGCGCGATTTTCGAAAGGAAAAACGCGTCGATTTTCGTTACGTCGGCTATTTTTTTCTGCGATTCGCCGCGGCGCAACAGTTCGGCGATCATAAAAATTCTGTCGTCCGTCGCCTCTTTCACGTATTCGTTCAATTCGTCCGTCGTCATCTTTTCCGCTTTCTTCAAAAACAGATGATTCGCCCCGATTTCCAAAGAGCGCACGGCTTTCAGCAGACTTTCTTCGAAATTCCTGCCCACGCTCATCACTTCGCCCGTGGCTTTCATCTGCGTGGAAAGGCGGTTGCTCGCGCCCGCGAATTTATCGAAGGGAAAGCGCGGCATTTTGGTCACCACGTAATCGAGCGCGGGTTCGAAACAGGCGGGCGTGTTGGGCAGAAGAATTTCTTCCAGCGTAAGTCCCACGGCGATTTTCGCCGAAACCCGCGCGATAGGGTAACCGCTTGCCTTGCTTGCCAGTGCCGAAGAACGCGATACCCTGGGGTTGACCTCTATCACGTAATATTCGAACGAATCGGGGCTGAGCGCGAACTGCACGTTGCACCCGCCTTCTATTTTCAGCGCGCGGATGATTTTCAAAGCGCTGGAACGCAACATCTGATATTCCCGGTTCGTCAGCGTCTGACTGGGACATACCACCACGGAATCGCCCGTATGCACGCCTACGGGGTCGAGGTTTTCCATATTGCACACGGTAATCGCCGTATCGGAAGAATCGCGCATCACCTCGTATTCGATCTCTTTATAGCCCTTTACGCTCTTTTCAATCAGCACCTGTCTGACGGGCGACAAATCCAGCGCCGTTTCCAGCATCGTTTCTAACTCTTCTTCGTTTTCGGCAAAGCCGCCGCCCGTGCCGCCCAGCGTAAACGCGGGGCGCAGCACCACGGGAAAGCCTATCTTTTTCGCCGCCGCTCTGCCCTCCTCCATGCTGTTCGCTATTTCGGAAGGACATACGGGCTCGCCGATTTTTTCGCAGAGTTCTTTAAACAGTTCGCGATCTTCCGCCTGCTCTATGCTCTCGCTCTTCGTGCCTAAAAGTTCTACGCCGCACTCTTTCAGCACGCCTTTCTTTTCCAGTTGCATGGCAAGATTCAAGCCCGTCTGCCCGCCTATGCCGGGAATAATCGCGTCCGGGCGCTCGAAACGAATGATTTTCGCCGTGTATTCCAACGTCAGCGGTTCCATATACACCTTATCGGCAATCATCGTATCCGTCATAATCGTGGCGGGATTGGAATTGCAAAGCACTACCTCGTACCCCTCTTCTTTCAGCGCGATACACGCCTGCGTGCCTGCGTAATCGAATTCCGCCGCCTGACCGATGACGATCGGTCCGCTGCCTATCACCATTATCTTTTTTAAGTCTGTTCTCCTGGGCATAACTTTATTTCCTTTCCATAAGGTTTATAAATTCGTCGAATAAGTATCCGCTGTCCTCGGGGCCGGGCGCGCTTTCGGGGTGATACTGCACCGAAAACACCCTGTCTTTTTCGCTCCGCAATCCTTCCACCGTGTTATCCAGCAAATTCACGTGCGTGATTTCCAGTCCCGTGCCGCTTACCGAAGAGGTATCCACGGCGAAACTGTGGTTTTGCGAAGTGATTTCCACCTTGCCCGTCAATAAATTTTTCACGGGATGGTTGCCGCCGCGATGCCCGAATTTTAACTTGTACGTCTTTGCGCCGTACGCCAGCGCAATCATCTGATGCCCTAAACATATGCCGAAAATCGGCAGTTTTCCTCTGAGTTTTTTTACCAGTTCTATCACGGGCGTCACGTCCTCGGGATCGCCGGGCCCGTTGGATAAAAACAAGCCGTCCGGCTTTATTTTTTCTATCTGCTCCGCGGGCGTATCGTACGGAAACACCGTTACGTCGCAACCGCGCTTGTTCAGCGAACGGAGTATATTCAGTTTAATGCCGCAATCGATCGCCGCCACTTTGTATTTCGCGCGTTCCGCGGGCGAAAGCCACGGCTTGCCCGTAGAAACCAGCGGCACCGCGTCGCGCCGTACGGGCGCGGCGGCTATTCTTTTCAACCCTTCTTCTTTTGTTACGTCGGCGTCCGTAATAATGCCGCGCCGACTGCCGAAGTCGCGGATGCTGCGCGCAAGTTTCCGCGTATCCACCCCCTCTATTCCGGGCACGGAAAATTCTTCCAGCCAATCGGAAAGCGTTCTTTCGCTACGGAAGTTGGAAGGGCAATCGTTGTATTCCGAAACGATCAACGCGCCTATCGTGGGCGTCACCGTTTCGTTGTCGTCTTTATTCACGCCGTAATTGCCTATCAGCGGATAAGTCGCCACCACGCCCTGAAAGGTATACGAGGGGTCGGATACAATTTCCTGATAGCCCGCCATAGAGGTGTTGAATACAATTTCCAGCACGCGTTCTTCGTCCGCGCCGAAGCCGTAGCCGTAATACTCGCTGCCGTCTTCTAAAATGAGTTTTCTGTCGAATTGTCTTGCCATACGATTTTTCCTCCGCACACCGTCAGTACGCACCTTCCGTATACTTCTTCGCCGCAAAACGGCGTACTTTTTCCCTTCGATAAAAATTCTTCCGTATTTATTTTATAAGGCGTTTTCACCTGAAAAACCGTAAAATCTTCTTTGCTTTGCGGCAGAGAAAAACGCTTTCTCGGAGTATCGCATAACGCTTTTAATAATTTTTCCAGCGGAACCGCGCCCGTTTTAACAAGTTTCGTATACAACGCGGCGAACGCCGTTTCTAAACCCGATATGCCGAACGCGCTGCCTGAAAGCCCTTTCGATTTTTCCTCTATCGAATGGGGCGCGTGATCGGTGGCAATCATATCCACCGTGCCGTCGTTCAGCCCGTCGATCAGCGCCTGTCTGTCCTCTTTGTTCCGAAGAGGCGGATTCATTTTAAAACGCCCGTCCTCCTGCAGATCGTCCTGCGTTAAAACAAGGTAGTGCGGCGCGGTTTCGCACGTTACGTCCACGCCCTCGCGCTTTGCCTTGCGGATAAGTTCCACGCTCTCTTTCGTTGAAATATGGCACGCGTGGTATTTAACGCCCGTCTCTTTCGCTAAGGCAAGGTCGCGTTCTATCTGCCTGTATTCGCTTGCCGAAGAAATGCCCTTATGATTGTGCGCTTTCGCGTATGCGCCGTCGTGAATATACCCGCCGGAAAGCAGCGAATTGTCTTCGCAATGCGCCGCGATCGGCTTGTTCAAACGCCGCGCTTCTCTCATCGCCGCACGCATTATCTCCTCGCTTTGCACGCCTCTGCCGTCGTCGGAAAAGGCGCAGACGTAGGGCGAAAGCGCCGCCATATCCGAAAGCGTTTCGCCTTTTTCGCCTTTCGTAATCGCGCCGTAAGGGAATACGTTTATCTTCGCGTCGCGGCGTATAAGACTCAACTGCTCTTCCAAAGCGGCGAGGCTATCGGGAACGGGGGAAAGGTTGGGCATGGTGCATACGGCGGTATATCCGCCGCGCGCCGCCGCCGCGCTTCCCGTCGCTATCGTTTCCTTATAAGAAAAACCCGGCTCTCTGAAATGGACGTGCACGTCGCAAAAGCCGGGAAAAACAATATATTCGCCGTTTTCCGAAACGACGGGAGCAAACGAATGATTTTGTAAAAAACGCCCGATGAGAAATGCGTATTTTTCGGGATATTTTTCTTTTTTCCGATTGTTTTCGGTAAAGAGCATAAATAACGCCTCTCCTGTCTGACGCGACAAAAAAATCTTGCCGTATCCGACAAGATCGCACAAAACGTTTGTTGCAAGCGCGTTGCAACGTTTTCCGGAAAAGAAAATTTCCGCGGTTATTGTTGTTTCAATCTTATCGGCATCACGGTGCGCGCTTAAAAATTTCAATTTATTATAACCTTATTTTTTAATAATGTCAAGGAAAACGCGCGGCGTTTATTCATCTTTTTTTATATTCTTCTTTTTTGTTTTCTGAAAACACCATTTTGCCGATAACAACGCCTTTGATTGCCTATCAGGTCTCCGTTTTCTTACGGAAAATAACCGTTATCTGTCAGCATTGAACCATAGTTCTATATATCGTCTTCCATTCTGTCAAGTATAGTAAGCCCCGATTCTCTTGCGCGCACGGCAAGTTCGGTACGACTTCTGAATCCCGTTTTTTCAAGCATATTAGCGACGTGATTGCGCACCCGCTTTTCCGAAATGCCGAGTTTTTCCGCAATTTCCGCATTCGTAAAGCCGCCCGTCATCTCGCGCAGGATTTCCAGTTCTCTTGCCGTCATCTCGCCGCTTTTCGCAAGACCGAGCGAAACTTCCGGCACCTCGTCGGGATATACCTGCTCCCCGTTCAGCACGCGTTCAATAAGCGTTAAAATCGGTTCTACGCTGAAATCTTTATACCAAAACCCCTCTATGCCGATTTTTTTCGCACGTTCAACGTACGAACATTCGGGCATACTTGTAACGATAATGATTTTTACGTTCTTGTTTTCCGCTTTTATTTTTTCCGCCGCCACAAGACCGCTCGCCCCGTTTTTGGTTACCACGTCCATCAGAATAAGGTCGATAGCGTGCCTTGCGCAGCAGATGTCTGCAATGGCAGCGTTGTCTATGGATACGGCAAGATTTAAATTTGATTGCGTTTTTATAATCGCCTCGAAAAGTTGCCGCGGCATCGCTTGATCTTCCACGATCATCACGTTGATTTTATCGCTCATCTTCTTTTTCTCCTTTCGGAACGATCACGGTAAGCAGAAATCGCGGAAAACTCTCCGTTCTCATGCTTCCGCCCGCCATTTCCGCCATTGCGCGCAAAGAGGAAAGTCCTCCTCCTTCCACAATCCCCGCTTGCGGCGGTCTGCCGTTATTGCTAAATCTTGCCGTAAAAAATGCTCCGTCGTCCGATACCGTTATCGAAAGTTCGTCGCCGTCGGCGTGCCTTGCGGTGTTGGTGATGCACTCGAACACGGCGTTTGTAAGAATTTTTTCGGCTTCGCTCCCTTTCGGAGGACGCGCACCCGTGTACAGAATTTTTACGCCTACGCTTTCCGCCGTTTTTTTAATTTCGTCCGCCCGGTCCTCCTCCGTTTCGGGCGAGTAGATCAGCGAAACGATACCGTTCCACTCGCCAATCAACGCATCTTTATCGCATTCATCCTGCAAAATCGCTCTTTTAGTTTTCAGGATCAAAGAGCCCATACCGTCGTGCACCCTCACCCGCGCCGCAAGCGTTTCCCGCTCTTTGGTAACTTCGGTTACAGTTTCGCCGTATTTACGGAGTCTTAAATTCATTTTCCAAAGTTCTGCGTTCTGTTCTTCGATCTTCTTTTTGAGCGCAAACTCACGGCTGATGTCCGAACCGGATAACTCGTAAACAGTCTTGCCGTCTAAAATATGTATAATCCGTTTATAACAACTTGCTCTTCCGTCGCTTTTTTCCACAAGCACCGAATCGCCTTCCCGGCTGCAAACGATACCGTCCGCCGTATTTCCTTCGCACATAGCCGACCAGAACGCCGCACCGTCCAAAAGCGGCGTTCCCGTGATTTCTCTGCATTCGTTGCCGATTCGCTCATTCAATAAAAGCAACCGCCCCGTTTCGTCGTAAAAGCAAACGCCTGCCGGCAATACGGAAATCGCTTCTTTAACGGACATAGCGGTAAGAGACGACAACCGCTTTTTTATGACGAGAGATAAGCACACACAGACCGACGCAAGCAGTAAAAACGCAATTGCCGCCACGAACCACGCAGGCAAAAAACAGATCGATCCCGAAAAGTCGTTTCGGTTTTCTCCTAAATCCCGAATACGAATGCCCTCCCCCAAAAAGCAGAACGTCAGCACCGCGCATATCATACAACATAATTCCGGAAGAATATACCGCAATCTAAGCCGATACGAGACGCTTATCGCAAAGCATACCGTCCCGACAAAAGCCGCAACCAACAGGGCGATAAACGTGCCGCGGAAAAGGATTTCGTTGCAATCAACAAACGGTATCATATTAGCCCTCACTTTTGCCGAACGACAGCGTTGCATACGTCGTTTCGTCCTGTTGCTGCAGAGAAACGGTCGCCCCGAGTTTTTCACATTCCTCGTTTCGCCAACTCTCCGATATATTCTCCCTTACATTGTCAAGAGCAATGCGACATTGTAAAAGTTCGTTTCTGCCCGACAGTCGTACAAGACACGCGGAAAGGTCGGGGAGCGCGCTTTCTGTACAATCTTCAAAAAACTCATATATCAAAGTGAGCCGCTCGATCGGATATGCACCGTCGCCCTCAAAAATCACCGACGCCGCCGCGCCATAGAAAGAAAGCGCGTCTGTCGATTCGCGCATAGCGTATAAAAGTTCCGATAACTGCGCCTGCCCGTCTTTTGCAAGCATAGCAAGATTGCTGCGCCGTTTCAGGTACACGCCGTATACCACCGCAAGACGGAGCGCTTTTTCTTTCTCTTCTTCGCTTTTCGCCTTGGAAAAACATTTTTTTATCTTTTTCAGATGCGGACGAAAAATTGCGAAAATCCCTTTGTACAGGTTATTTTGTTCTTCGATTTTAGAGCGCTGTTCTTTCAGTTTGTTTTCTGCGGCAATCAGGTCGCCCTCCTCCGAAAGCGTTTGGTTGATTTCCGCAAGAGAGGCGTTTATTTTGTTGATGAGAGAATAATCCTCCGTCCAAAGCACTTCCCCGCCGCGAATCGCCTTGGCGCGCAGAACGGTATCTTCGCTCAATTCGGTTTTGCTTCCGTTTGCCGCTTTCCTCGCCTGTTCGTGCGTTATTTCGGGTGCGTTCCCGGAACTTAACACGACGTTCAGATTTTTATCCGCAATGCTTGCGGAAACGTCCGCCACATTAAAAAGTTCTTTGTAATTGACGTTCGACGGGATAAATCCGATTCGGATAAGACTTTCAAAAACGATCACCACGCTGAAAACCACCGCTTCCGGCATGCGGATAAAGGTAGGATCGAACACCTCTCTCAAAATGCAGAGCACGATACAGACAATAAACAAAGCGAGCGGAATCCACGCCTTTTTCCGACACCCTGAAATACGGCATTTGATATAGAGTAATACGCCGATGAAAAGATACAATACGGCAATCCACGACAGAATGAGATAGTAACCCCATTCCCATTTGTAAATTTCGTTGGAATGCTTCAAACCTTTTGCAAAAGAAAACACCTGCTCGTGTAGATCGTTCGTAAAAACCAATAGAATCAGCGCCGCGGCAGCCAGAAACAGCAGATACCATCCTTTTGCAAGCGGTTTCCCGTTTTTCCGATCCATACCGAGTAACGTTAATAGCAAAACCACAGGAGCAAGACATTGCGGAATATAATAAGAATACCATAAATACCGAGCCGTGGTTCCATCGTAAAAAGCATGATATTTGAGAAGTCTGACAAAAAGAATCATTCCCATCAGCGCTATCGCCACGGTAATACCTGAGCGAATGCTTCTGTCGGAAACTCGACTGATCACAGACACCGTCCAATACGCCAGAAGCCCGAAGAAAATATATTGCGTAAATAACGCTATCATTTTTCGGGCGGTCCAATCGGAAATATAATCGTCTACCGTTTGCAGTATGCAGGCAGCAAAAAACAACGTCGCGGCAAATACGACGGGCAATAAATTTTTTTTATCCGATTTCGTCAAACCCATTCTATCGCACCCCTGTTTTTCTGTTGTCCCCGTCTCCTGTTCGCCCGCTCGTAAGAATCTCGCCGCGTGCCTGTATAAGACTCGGAAAGCGTAACACCTTTATCAGATTATTATTAAAAGCGCATTTTAATAATAACACATTTTTTTTGTAAAGGCAATGGTTTATCGTATCGGTTTTTCGTATTAAACCGTTTTTCGTGATAGAATGCGCCTGATATTTATAAATTCGCTTATTTTCCATCTTCCTGTTGATTAAAAAAGTCCAACCGTATGAAGCATAAATAAGCCTTGCAAAAATATCCGTTTCCGGAAAACTCTTGCAAGGCTTATTTCGTCTTTTACAAATAGCAATTACGTTTTATCGGCATAAATTATTTGATTGTGCCATTATGCTTGTTTCGTGTCGTAATAAGTTACGGTAAAGTTTTCAAGCTCAACCGCCGCTCCGCTTTCCGTAAATACGATATTATAAGGAGTAATCGTATTTCCTTCCGCAAACATTGCCTTGGCATACAACGTTTTTTCACCGTACGTTCCGCTTTCCGCATTCCACTCTTCCACATACATAGAGATGCTCGTCGCAGTATAATTGATTGTATACCGCGCTCTCGTCTTTACGCCGTCGTCGGAATAGAGATGCGCAAAACTGCTGCCCACTATCTCGTTGCCTTTCATTAACGAGGCCGTATGAGTAAGAAGATCTAACCGGAAAGCATACTCGCCGAAAGAAACCTGAAAACACGGGGCGGGATGCGACCAGTGATTGGCTCTTCCTATTTCAAATACGATATCGCAATTCGCGTATTGCGCCGTTGTCGTAGCGCTATAATCGGGCGCACCGTTACCGTGCGAAACGGTATATCCGAGACTCATCTCATCGTAGAAGAAATTGCACTCCGTATTCTGGAATTTGGAATTATCGGTATACGTCTCCGTCTTTTTCACCAACGTTTCGTCGCGTTCGTATCTCGCCGTCAGCGTTACGTCCTCCGTAACGGTATGCGTATACGTCGCCTCGGTAGAAAGCGCCGTTGCGTCGCTCGCGTCGCCGTCAAACCAACCGACGAATTTATAACCGTTAGAAAGTTCGCTCGCCACTACGGTTACCGTTCCGTTTTCAACTACTTTGATCTGCGTATCCGTTCTGCCCCGAATCGAACCGCCTGCCACCGTTACAGTATTGTTTTGTATTTTACACAAGTGTTTCACAAAAACAAAGGATATACACCTTCTTTTTATAAAAAATTGCAAAAAAGATAATTTATCGCGCACAAAAACAAACTTTTTAATGCGGTTTTATTTTTCCGCCGCCAACACGCACAACGGGTGTTGCAAACGGATACTTCCCGTTATCCGATATTCTTTTGCGTTTACTACGGTAACGTTATCCGAATTTTCGTTGCAACAAACAAGCGTATCGCCGAATAAATCGAAATCGCGCGGTGAATCCCCTCCGCAAGACGTTTTTTTCACAATTTCTAACCGTTCCCCTTCCGTCTGCAACACAAAAATCGCGTTTTCGCCGCGCACCGATACGTACAGAGTTTTTCCGTCCTGTGAAAGTCTTATCGCCGCAGCGGTGGAGTTTTTCTTTTCGCACGGCAACGTTACGGTGTTTTGCAAAGCAAGCCGTTTTCCGTCGAACGAAAAAACGGAAACGGAAGACACGAGTTCGTTTACCGCGTACACGGTATGCCCGTCGTTTGAAAATACCAGATGCCTTACACCGTACCCGTCGGGGACTTTCGCTCACGATACTTCGTTTAAGTTTCTGTCGTATACAAAAACCATGTCCAAGCCCAAATCGCAACACAGCACGTATTTCTTATCGGGCGTAAACGATACAAAATGCGTGTGCGGCATCTCCTGCCTCGGCAGATTGACACCCTTTCCTTCATGCACTCGGGAAAGCGAGCAGTTTTTCACGATATTTCCGCTTAAATAATTCGCGATATATACGTCGCCGCCGTCCGCGGCAAGATGACAGGCGCATTTCCCCAGCGTATTCTTCACTTCCGTGCGATCGGAAAAATCCGTTCTACATGAAAAATATCCGCTGTTTTCGCTATCGGGAAAAGGGGAACGAAGCAGAATATGCAACCGCTTTCCGTCGTTTACTGCGTACATCGGCTTATCGCAGGGCAGGTACGCCTGCTTTTCCATTTTTTCGTCCTCTTTCAGCAGGTAACGGTATACGCCGCCGCCTTGCGAAACGGGCGCGCACGATAATATAAAAATTTCGCTCATCTTCACGCTCTCTCCTTGTACTGAATCAGTCCGAAATCACAGCATCGTCTGCGTGTCGTTGGGGTCGCCGTTTCTCGCCGCTTCGTATTCGGGCGACCAATCAAGATCGCGATATTTTTCGCCGCGCGGGTCTTTCTGAATCCAATCGGTGAGCATATCCAGCATTTCTTCCGTCCACGTGGCTCTGTCGATCTGTGCCGTAGTGAATTTGTTCTGCGCAATCATCTCGAATCCGAAATCGTCTTTCACGTGCGTTTTTGCCGCGCCGTCCACCACTTCGGGCACAAGGTGCGCGGGAATAAACAGCACGCCGCCGCCCGCGCCGTATACGATATCGCCGGGAAGCACCGTCGCCTTGCCGATACGCGTGATACCGTTGAAATCTTTCATGATAAATTCGCGGATAGGCGTAGGATCAATGCCGCGATAGTACACCTGCACGCCCTCTACCGCTTTCATCTGCTGCGTATCTCTGATCCCTCCCCAGATCACGCCGCCGCCCGTCTTGGTTTTCGTCTTTATCGCCGTGGTTAAATTGCCGCCCAAAAACGTGCCTTTGTAAATTTTATCGTACATATCCGCAACCACAACGTCGCCTTCGGTAAGGCTGTCGATCACCCACTGATTGTAGTTGCCCTTTCTGCCCTCTTCCGCTCCCACGCCGAACATTACCTCGTGCAGATCGGGGCGGGTAGGTACGAACGTTGCCGTTACCGCTCTGCCGATTAAAATACGCCCGTCGTCGTGAAGAACTTTTAAATCTCCCTCGAACTGACTTTCGTAGCCTTTGACGAAAATGGGCTTCCAAAGCTCTTCCAAGGTCATTTTGCGCATTTTTTCAAGGTATTTATCGGGCACTCTCGGTCTGCCGTCGGCAAATCTTTCTCCTTTCCATTGCGGCGTCAATGCGATGATATCTTCTTTTGAATTGAATTTTAACATGTTTTACTTCTCCTGTTTCAACAGCCAATTCATATTTTCAGCGTCGTCAAACGCTCTGCTCCAACAATCGTGTTCACAATCGGGGTACACCGTCAGCGTAACCGTTCCTCCGCTTTCAGTTATTTTTTCCGCCATACGACGGCTCTCTTCCGGATAAACAACCGTGTCCTTTTCGCCGTGGAATAACCGCAAAGGTATTTCCTTTAATCTTGCCGCGTTCCAATACATTCCGCCGCCGCAACAGATTATCCCTGCCGTAAACAACTGCGGTCTGCTCTGCATCAACTGCATCATGGCATATCCGCCCATACTCACGCCGATTCCGTAGAATTTCTTCTTGTCCGCGTATGCTCTTCCGTAAATAAACTCCGTCAGCGCTATCAGGCTTTCAAATACGTCAAACCAGGTATCTTGCGCGCATTGCGGCGCACAGATTACCGCTTCTTCCGCATAACCGAAAATTTTCTGAAGAACAGGATGATTGTTTTCCAGCTTTCTTAAATCGTTTCCTCGACTTCCCGCTCCGTGCGTGAAAAAGATAACGGGATATTTTTTCTTCGCATCGAAATTTTCAGGCAGCCAAAGACAATATTTTAAATTTCTGAAAGTATTTTCCTGCAATTTCATAATCAAACCCTATAATTCAAAATCTTTTCTTCCGGTAGCGCGCGCTTTTTGGCAGGCGGCGCCGATCCCTCTTTTGCGTACCCGAACGCGATTACGATGCCGCACGGCTTATTTACGCCCGTAACTTTGCATAAACGCTCTTCGTTAATCCACCCGATCACGCAACTTTCCAGCCCCGCGTTTTTTGCGCTCAGCGTAAGATACGCCGTAACCTGCCCTACGTCGTATTTTACGAAACGGTCGTTTCCGTATTTTTCGCACGCGATATTATCGGGTATCTCTTCGAATATCGCAATAAACGCGGGCGCGGCGGATAAAAAGCCGTTCTTCCCGTTATCCTGCAAACAAGCGCGTATTTTTGCGTTGGTTTCTTCTTCGCAAGAAACGTAAAATTCCCACGGCTGCGTGTTCTTCGCGCTGGGCGCATTCATCGCCTCGCCCACGATTTTATAAAGCAATTCCTTTTCCACCGCGCGGGAAGAAAAATTCCTGCACGCGTATCTGCTTGTTATAAGCTCGGAAAATTCCATACCCGTCTCCTTTTTCTTACAAACTCATACCGCCGTCGGCTTTAAAGTCCGCGCCCGTGATATACCCCGCCTCGTCGCTTGATAAAAACGCCACGATTCCCGCACATTCTTCGGGCGCGCCGAATCTGCCGAGGGGAATACACGCCTCCACTTTTTTGCGCGCGGCTTCGTCGTTGTACACCGACGTGTTTCTCGGCGTTGCGATCGCGCCCGGAGAAACGTTATTCACCGTAACGCCGTAAGGCGCGACTTCTTTCGCTACGTTTTTTACAAAACTCATCACCGCGCATTTCGTCGCGGCGTATACGGAAAGTTCTTTGTGTTGACGGTGCTGATTCACGCTGCCTATCGTTATGATCCGCCCCCACCCGTTTTTGATCATCGCGGGACAATACGCCTGCATGAGTTTCACCGTGCTGACGAAATTCACCTGTAACTGCTTTTGCAAATTTTCGTCCGTTATGTTTTCCCACGTTTCTTTGTATTGCACGCTGGCGTTTAAGATAAGCACGTCCGCGTCGCCCGTTTTCTCTTTCAGAGCGGCCACCTGACGCATATCCGATAAATCGCAGACCGCCGCTTTCTGCGCGCCGATTTCCTCGCGCACGCATTCGGCTTTTGCCATATCGCCGCTGCAATGCACGATTACCTCATAGCCCTCTTTTACCAGCCGCGCCGCGATTGCCTTGCCTATGCCCTGCGTAGAGCCCGTTACCAACGCCGTTTTCATAATATGACTTCCCTGCCGTCTTTATCGAAATTTACCGTAACCGTCTTGCCGCCCGCCGTCACTTCGTATTCGCCGTAAAACCCTCTGAATTTAACCTCGCCGTTTTCGTCCGCCGTAAGTTCTTCGTTAGTCGTCCATACTTCTTTTATAAGATGGCGCAAACGTTTGTAGGCGGGTTTTTCGCTCATATCGAAGCGCAGAAGTCCGCCTCGGAAGTAATTCTCGCCTTCTTCCATATTCCCCGGCGTGGTGAACGCCGCGTACCCGTCCGCAAGATTCCAGTAAACGATTTGTTCCACGTTGGGATAAGAAAACCACAGCGAATACAGTTTTTCTATCACGTCCGCCTGAGATTCCTCGTCTTCCGAATTCCCGGTGTATGCGGGAATGGTAACTTCCGTTATCTGTATCGGTTTTTCAAAGCGCGCGTAATTATCCAGCGCATCGAAAAGGTGCGGTAAATTATAAAATTTACGCGTATCGCTGAAATATTTTTCCGCGCGTGAAAACATATGATACTGCGCGCCGATTGCGTCTATACGGCAACCTTTCATCAAAAGGTTTTCAATCATCATATAGTATGCGTCGTAAGCGCAGGCGCGGGTGTCCCAGATCGCACCCGTCCATTCGTTGATGCACAGGGTGTTCTTCGGAAAATATTCCGCCGCTTTTTTATAGCACCATTCCATGTAATCGGGAGCAAGATAAAAATCGGTAACCCAACCGTCCCACCAGAACATTTCGTTCGTTACTTCTATGGTATGAATTTTATCCGCGTACCGTTCGGAAATTTCCTTCATATAACTCCTTGTTTTGAAGAACACGAAAATCAGAATATTGCTCAACTTCGCCTGAACTGATATTCACAAATTCTTCAGATATGCCAGCAATTGCATCAATTAAGTGCTTAACCTTTGGATAGTCATCCATATTGAGATACGCATTTAACACATCAGTAGAAGTTTTACAATTTACTTGATACCTTTGTAGAACAGTAATTGCCTTATCCGATCTGTCCCATCACAGCTAAACATCTCTATTTCGGATTCTTTTTTTCTGCCACAAAATATAGTGAAACAATCAGGCAAAACATCGCAACCATATTCATGACGATCAGCATTTTTAGAAATAAAATTTGTTAAAACATCAATCACTTCCAATGCCTGTTCTTGCCTTAATTTTTTATATATCCGTTCAAGTAAGAAAGTCTTAGCAAATTCACCATTCCCATATATGCTATAATACATATCGCCATTTTCGGATATTGAAAAAACGCAACGCTCTTTTTTATAAAAGTCAAAAGAATGCAGAGACCCGTCCTCTCTCTTAATTTTAATTTTCATCATTTTAAATTACCTCTTTATTCTTTTTTAGATAAAAGTGCTTTATCGTTAAAGTATATTCTCGTTCGTGCTTTTAGTCGTATTAAACCGCACGATATTACTTTGCAAAAGTTCGGCGCGATGACTTCCGCCGAGATCGGCAATCTTATCAAGCAAAATTTCCGTTTTACTCGGCGTAACAAAGCTCGCCGCTTGCACCGCATCCATAAGAATACGCAGTTCGGGAACATCGAAACTTCTATCGGCAACACAATAGCAATTCGGCTTTCCCGGGGACTTTTCGCAAAGAACCTCATAACC
>JAQYLE010000066.1 GCA_028720205.1 Clostridia bacterium | reverse complement strand
GAGCGATTGTTCGCCGCAGGCGGCGCAATCGCGTAAGACGCAACCTTTGCGTGCTATAATACTAGTAAAACGAGAAAAAAAAAAAAACGCCTTGGCAAAAGCCAAAGCGTATGGCAGGGGAGACGCGATTCGTAAGGAGCGAAGCGACGGTATAGCGATTGTTCGCCGCACGCGGCGCAATCGCGTCAGACGCAACCTTTGCGTGCGAGAATACGAGTCAAACGAGTCAAACAAAAAAACGCCCTGGCGAAAGCCAAAGCGTATGGCAGGGGAGACGCGATTATCTCGAAAGTATAAAATTTCATAAAAAACGGTAAAAAAGCCTAAAATATGCGTAGATTTTGCATATTTTAGGCTAAAATTTTTTGATTTTTAGAAAATTTAGGGCAACTTTTAGGGCAATATAAATATATGAATCTGCAAGGGATTTTAAGTCAATATATACCCCCTGTTTTAAGCCCAAATAGGCTGAAATAGGGGATTTTTTACGCAAAAAACGCTATTATTTTCTGCTAAAAAGGAAGTTATCACTATTTGACCGAAGATAAGGCACTTGTAAAGCGACGTAAGAGCTCGCTTGACAGGTGCCTTTTTTCTTACGCTTGCGAAAAATGTAGATTAATGCCAATACGCGTGCCCCCTGTTCGGATTTTGAAAAACAAAAATTCAAAATTCGAAACAGGAGGACAGAGTAGATGGCGAAAATCAAGTATGTGTTTGCAGACGGACATTCGGAAGAAGTGGAGGTCACGGAGGAATTCAAGCGTGAATATGAATTCTTACTTGTGCGGGAGCAGGCTCTGCATTGGAAAGAGATGAAACAAAAAGAACGGGCAGGCTTTCGCTGCGTGAAAAATTTATCGCTGGAGAAGTTCGGGGAGGACGGTTACGATCTGCCTACGGAGGAGCCTGATCCGCTGGAAACACTCATTGCAAAAGAGGAGCGACGCGAACAGTATCAAAAGATTCTTTCGTGTCTGACCGAAAAACAGCGGCAAGTCTATATCCTGTTTCATATCAAAGGCTACAAAAAAGTGCAGATCGCCGCTATGTTACATATTGATGAGAGGTCGGTTCGTCGGCGTTTGGAGTGGGCGCAAAAAAGAATTTCAAAAAATTTTTTGAAAAATAGCCGATTTTGATGCGATTTTGTCCACGGATATATGAGAGGGAAAACTTCTCAATAAACCGGAGGTCAAAAAATGATAGCAAACAAAGAAAAGCTCCGCTCCTATCTGGAATCGGAGAAACTGACGGCACAGGACTTCGCGCGGCGTTTGGGCGTTGAGCAAAGCGAGGCGGACAAGCTGCTTACAGGAGAACGTGTCGGTTACGATAATGCCCATGAATTTGGTTAAAATGCTTTGGGAGCATCAAAAGCGTTGTAAAGAAGAATATGGCTATCGTTCGGATTGGTTTGTTTTCGGAGGAGAGGAACCGTTGTCCGACCAAACAATCAGGCGACGACTGAATGAGTATGCCGATAAAGCAGGGGTTAAGAGAATTCGCGTACACGACATTCGCCATTCGCACGCTTCATTGCTTATCAATAAGGGACAGAACATACTAATCGTTTCGCAGCGGCTTGGGCATAGCGACGTAACGCAAACTCTGAATACATATAGCCACCTGATGCCGAATGTACAGAAGCAGATCATAAACGCTTTGGATTTCGAGATGTAAAGAAAGAGAGAGGACGCTATGTGCGGACTCTCTCTTTGACTATATAATAAGGTTAGAGGCAAATCATCAAAACGGACGCGATTGGTTTGACTTTATCTGTCGTTTACGCTAAAATAATATAGGCAAGAAAAAGAGGTTGAAAGGCACAGTAAAAGTGGCCTTTTCAAAATTTTTAGGGCAACTTTTAGGGCAACTTTGGGGCAACATTAGGGAACTTGTCTATATATTGTGTTAAAAGAAGTTCCCGACCACAATATTCTGTGGTCGGGAACCTGTGGCAGGGGAGACGCGATTCGAACACGCAACCTACGGTTTTGGAGACCGCTACTCTACCGTTGAGCCACTCCCCTAAAAGCGACGGTATCATTTTATAACAAAACGGCGGAGTTGTCAACCGTTTTCCGTCGAAAAAAACATAAAAACAAAAAATTCTTTATATTTTCTTTCATATAGGAGTTGCGATGGCAGATAAAAAAGTAACGTTATATACCGACGGAGCCTGTTCCGGCAATCCTGGCGCGGGGGGGTACGGCGGAATACTTATATACGGAAGCGTACAAAAAGAATACAGCGGCGGCGAGGCGCTCACCACGAACAACCGTATGGAAATGCGCGCGGTCATCGAAGGACTTTCGCTTTTAAAATATCCGTGCGCGGTAGATATATACAGCGATTCGGCGTATACCGTAAACGCATTTTTAAACGGTTGGCTGTATTTCTGGCAGAAAAACGGCTGGAAAAAAGCGGATAACAAACCCGTGCAGAATGCGGATTTATGGCAGGAACTTCTGCGCCTTACCGCTTTGCACAAAGTCACGTTTCACAAAGTAAAGGGGCATGCGGATAATGCGTACAACAACCGTTGCGACGCTCTTGCCCGAGCCGCGATATCCGCAATGAAGTCCTCTTCCGGCGAAGCGCTTCCCCGTTAAAGAGATCTTACCGCGTTATCCTGCTTTTTGCGTTATCTTTGCTTTTTTGCGTTATTTTTGTAACGTAAAACAAAAAAAAGAAGAATAAATCGAACAAACCGGACGATTTTAAGGCGATATGCCGAATCGTCCGGTCATATTTTTATTTTTTTTCACTATACTATATATTATGAAACAAAGCGGAAGCGAACGCAACGCCGTCAATCAACCGCGCGGAGCGACAATAAAAGAAGGCGACGCGCGGGCGGACGAAATAATAAAAAACCAAACAATAAAAAAACAAAAAGCGAAAAACAAAGAAAAAAAGAGCAACGCGACGATACTGACCGAAATCGGCGCGGCGTTTTTGCTTGCGGCGGCGTGTATCGTGCTGGAAACGTTGTGCATAACGTTTTTTACCGCGGGAAAAATCGCGCGGAATCAATCGCTGTTTCTCTGGCTTTCCGCGGGGACGACTATGGTTTCGTTCGTCGCCGCGGCGGCGTTTTCGTGTTTTTGCAAAAACGTAGCGTATCGTTTTACCGTCAGCGTTTACGTGCTTTTGATATTTATGCTGACGGTGCTGTATATTCTGCAAAAAACGGGCATGTTTTACGTGATAAACAGCGAGGAACTCTTCCGCGATTATATGCAACGGGCGGGAGCGTTGATGCCTTTACTGTTTATCGCGTTTCAGTTTTTGCAGGTGGTGGCGTTGCCCGTGCCCGCGTTCGTTTCCACGGCGGCGGGCGTGGCGCTGTTCGGGCCGTTCAAAGCGGCGTTGTGCTCTTTCGTCGGAATAATTACCGGCTCGCTTCTGGCATTTTTCATCGGCAGAAAAATAGGATATAAAGCCGTGGCGTGGATGGTGGGAAAAGACGATCTGGATAAATGGCTGAAAAAAGTAAAAGGAAAAGACAACTTTCTTCTGACCGCCATGTTTGTTCTTCCGCTGTTTCCCGACGACATGTTATGCTTTATTTCCGGGTTGTCGTCGATGAGTTGGCAATATTTCGTGCTCATGATTATCTTCGCGCGCGCTCTGGGCATAACGGCCACCTGTTATTCGGTAAATTTTATCCCGTTCAATACCTGGTGGGGGATCGTCGTGTGGTGCGCGCTGATTGTGCTGATCGTGGTTTCGTTTGCGGCGATGTATAAAAATCTCGATGCGATCAACGAATTTTTTATGCGGCGATTCAAAGTTTTTCGCAATACCGGTCGGAAAACAAAGCGAGAGAACGTCTGCCGCGCGCAAAAAACTTCGGGCGCGTACGCTTTGTCGCCGCAGTCGTTGCAACAGCCGAAAGAAAAACGACCTCCGGAAACGATACGGTTGCGGCAACGCAAATCGGGAACGGACGCAAAATAATATAAAAAATAAAAATTTGCTCATATAAAGCCGCAAAAAGTCCTTTCGAACGATTGCCTTTTGTGAAAAAATGCGTTATAATGTTATTTGGTAGAAGTTGGGCTGAAAATTTATGCGGCGCAAAATTCCGATGAAAGAAACGGCGGAAAAACCGTTGAACCGAAGCGGAAAATCCGTCTGACCGAATCGGAATATCGAAGCCGAACCGGGCGCGGAAAGAAACGCCGCGCGTAACGCCCCGATTTCCCGATAGGTTAGCGATACTTGGTTGGAGGAATCATCAATGGATAAAATCAGTTTGCTGCAAGAGAGGAAGGCGAAAATCGAAGCCGCAGGCAAAGACGTACGCGCGCAAATCGCCGCGCTGACGGACGAAAGCAGTTTTGTGGAACTTTCCGCGTTTTCCTTTTCCAAAAGCGATTTTTATAACGAAGAAGCGGAAGGCGAAGGCGTAATCACGGGTTTTGCCACCGTCTGCGAGTATCCGTTTTACGTTGTGGCGCAGAACTTTAAAGTACTCAGCGGCGGCGTGTCTAAAGCGCAATGCGATAAAATCGTAAAGTGCCTCGACGCGGCGGAAAAGAACGCCACGCCCGTTATCTATCTTTTAAATTCCCGCGGCGTGCAGATAGGCGAAGG